>JAJYYI010000137.1 GCA_021801125.1 Deltaproteobacteria bacterium
GCGGGAAGTCGAGGGCTGCAGCCTTCTAGACTTTCGCACGCGCCGCGCCCTCTGTTAGTTTTATCCTCCAAAGCATGAAAATGTGCGGGCGTGTTTGTCCGGCATCGCTTCACAGCGAGAATTTCGTTCGTTAAGACGCAATCTCAGCGGGGTCCGCAGCTAGGCCATCTACGCCCCTTGACAGAGCGAGTTGTCCCGTCCGAAACTGCGTGGGGCGCAAGCTTGCGGGAATCGCTCGACGCCCAGCCGCCCCATGGAGCTGGCGAGGCGGTTACTTTTGAACGATGATAAGCGCCGACCAAGCCTTCAAGAAAGTTGTAGATAGCGTGCGCGAGTTGGGGATCGAACGGGTCTTCATTCGGCAGGCGCTCGGGCGAATTCTTGCTGAGCCAATCCGCTCCCCTCGCGACATTCCTGGCTTCGATAACTCTGCGATGGACGGCTTTGCTGTCCGCACCGCTGACTTAGCAGCGGCTAACCAGCAGCTTCCGGTAAAGCTCAAGGTCGTCGAAACCATCGCAGCGGGCAGCGAACCCACGCGCGGACTTGGACCAGGGCTCGCCGCCCGTATTATGACCGGTGCGCCCGTTCCCGAAGGAGCAGATGCGGTCGTCCCAGTCGAGCAAACAAAGTTCTCGGATGACACCGTCGAGGTGTCGGTTTCACCAAGTAGCGGATGGTGCATTCGCCGCCGAGGTGAAGACCTCGCAAAGGACGAACTAGTTCTGCCGGCGCGTCGACAACTCCGTGCAGCGGACGTGGGTTTGCTTGCCTCGCTAAACCGCTCAATGGTTGACGTTTATCGCCGGCCAAGGGTGGCGATCGTTTGCACCGGCGACGAGCTGGTCGACATTGACCGGCAACCTTCCGGCGCGCAGGTGGTCAACTCAAACGCGTATAGTTTAGCCGCGGCGGTTAATGAAGCGGGCGCAGAAGCGACGTTGTTGCGCGTGGCTAAAGACCGACCCGAGGAAATCGCCGAGCGCTTTCGCGAGGCGCTTTGCTGCGACGCCATCCTGTCCACCGGCGGCGTTTCGGTGGGCGAATTCGATCACGTCAAACACGTCTTGCGAGGTTTAGGCCTGCGCGAGGTCTTCCATGGGGTTGCGCAACGGCCGGGCAAACCTCTGATGTTCGGCATGCTTCAGGAGCGGCCGGTTTTCGGACTGCCGGGCAATCCCGTCTCGGCCTTTGTTTGCTTCGAGCTTTACGGTCGCCCAGCGCTTCACAAAATGGAGGGCCGAGAGGGTTGGTCGCTGCCTCGGATCACCGTGCGATGCGCCCAAGACATCAAAAGCGCGGTGAATGTAACCGAGTTCATCAGGGTGAAAATAGAGCGGCGCGACGGCGAGTTCTACGCAACCCCCAGTGGAGAGCAGGGCTCCGGCATCCTCAGCGCGCTTTCGCGCGCCGACGGCCTTCTCATCGGTCCAGCCGAAAAGGCCGTGCTACCCCGCGGGAGTCAAGCCGAAGTTATGTTGCTGGCCTGGGAGGCCGCGCTCGGTTACTCGGATGCCTTCGAGGCGTGACGTTTTCGCCACAAGTACTGGATGAACAACGTCGCAAGGGCGCCGAAGACAATACATACGACTATCACGAGCGAGAGACGAAACTGGAATTTTACCCAGGGCAACAATGCTATTACGACCGCCTGATCGAGGTTGGCGTCTATCAAGTAGGCGAGCCAAAGGCCCACCAGGACGCCGATGATAAGTCGCGGATTCTTAGCAAATTTTGGTACGGTCAAGCACCCCTCCCTTTTTTCGCCGTCTTAAGGTTTAGCCAAGTACGCGCGCTCGCGGTCAACCCCGAAGCATGGCCCGTCGACCTAGACTTGTCAACTTGCGCAAAGGTGCGCAAGCGGTGTCGCTGATATTCGGTCGCGCGGCGCCGTTGAGCGCCTTTTCGCTGCCGCCTGGCGCCCAGCGCCGGTGGCTGTTTAACGCCGCTTTAGTCGGGCGCGTTGATCCGAGCAACGACGACGTCGAATCGACCAGCCACGAGACTCATCGTGTTACAATGGAGTCAGACGGCGCATGTAAACGAGGGCATCGGGAGTTGCGAACCAGTTGAAGTTTAGAGTAGGCCAAGGATTTGATTTTCATCCGCTTCGCGCCGGACGGCCTTTGATTCTTGCCGGCGTCGAAGTTCCGTTCGAGCTCGGCCTTAGCGGCCATTCCGACGCGGACCTAGCCGCCCATGCTATGGCCAACGCGATTCTGGGCGCGCTGGGCGAAGGCGATTTGGGGCGCCATTTCTCGGACCAAGACCCGCGCCATAAGGACGCCAACAGCATCGGCCTGCTCAAGCAAGTATGGGCGCTGGCATGCGAGCGAGGATGGCAGCTGATAAACGCCGACCTGACAATCTTCGCTCAAGCGCCTCGCTTGGCGCCTTATGTACCTGCGATGCGCACCCGGTTGGCTGAGGCGCTTGAAATTGCTCCGGAGCTCCTCAATGTCAAGGTGTCGAGTCCGGAGGCGCTCGGAGCGCTCGGTAGGGGCGAAGGGATGGCCGCTGCCGCGATCGTACTATTGGCAGCCTCTTGATCTGAAGTCCGGTACGTACCCCCTGCACTTGGGGCTCGTCGGGGCGACGGTCGTTCACGCAGTCGGTGCCCGGTAAGAAACCATGCGCATAGCCCGACCGACGGCGTACACCGAACTTGGGTTTGGGGCGCGAAACTTAAAGTAAACTTTACGATTTACAAGAGATACTGAGCGGGTTGCGCGACCGGTCGGACACAACAGCTTGATTCGCTTTCAGACCAGAAGGTATCTTCCGGGCGTAGAGGTTGATTAAACGGGGTGTCAGGTGACCGTCGAAGGGGAAAAGGAATTTCTCAACCTGCCGTTTCACCAGAAACTTGAGTTTCTTTACGGCCTGTCGGCGCGTCGGAAGCGAGACCTGATACTTTCGGCGCCGGAAGCACGCCGGCTCGTTCAGTCCTTCTCGCCCGAGACACTCTTTTACACATTGAAGGAAATCGGGCTGGCCGACGCCGGCGACCTCCTCGAAATGGCCTTGCCGGAGCAGATCAAGGGTCTGGTTGACCTCGATTGCTGGGACCGGGACCGTCCGAATTTGGGGCGGATCCGGGAATGGCTCGAGGCCCTGGCCGAGGCTGGTCGCAGCCGCATGGCGGAGGCTCTGATGGGCCTCGACTTCGAGTTGGTGACGCTGCTGTTTCGCCAGTATTTGAAAGTCTACCGGCTTGAGGAGGTACAGCAGTCACTCGACGTTCCGGTCGACCGAATCGTCCAGTTTGACGATCACTACGCGGTGGAATTTATTCGTCACGACGCCGGATCAGCGCTGATTCAAGAGTTGCTCGAGGAGCTTTTCGAGCGCGACTACGAATACTTCGCCAACCTCATGGAGGAGGTCTATTGGGGCGTCGAGGCCGAACTTGAAGAGCACGCGTATCAGTTCCGGCACGCACGGCTTAGCGATCGCGGTTTTCCGGACTTTTTCGAGGCACAGAGCGTTTTTGCCTATCTCAACCCGCGGCAGTTTGAAGAGATTAAAAGCCTTCATGTGAAATGCAACCGCGTCGGCGTCGTCACGGAAGATCTCGAGCTTTTCGACTACGCCCTGACCATGCCTGATGGAGATAACTCTTTCTTTAACAGCGCTCTGGCCGCCGGCTTCTCGGCCGACGGGCAGCACCAATTACGCAGTGAGAGCGCACTGGTCGCCAACCAGGTGCTCGCCGCACGCGCGGTTGACTTCGGCGATCTCGAGGCGGTGCAGAAGGCGATTCGACTGACCCATGATTACCTGAATCTCGCCCTTGAACATTTGGCAGGCGGCGACCTTAAGGCCGCTGTCGAGCATCTGCGCGACACTCATCTAAAGCTTCTCTTTAGGTTAGGCGTAAGCCTCACGATAGACCTGCGCACGCGGGCCGAGCGATTACTCGAAAGTTTTGGCCTGACCAAGAAAGAGGGGCGTGAAGTATCGTTTTTCGACTCGCCCTATCGCGAAGCGCTTGGCGGTTTCTTACATCGCCTGCCCGTGTTCTACACCGGACTCGATCAAGCCGGCGCCATCACCTGGAGAGCGTTCCGTCGGATGCGCGACCTCCACATGGCCTACGGCGTGCTTGAGCAGATCGAGTCCATGCCCCCGCTTTTGCGAGCAGTAGCCGAACTGGATGTCACCTCCGCCGGTTTTCGCGCCCAAGTGGCTGGGCGGGAGATTCGCCTCAGCCAGATACTCTCGACCGTGATGGTTCGCTATGCGATGGGTGAGAAAGCTCAACCACGTGCATTCAATGCCGCTGAACTGGCGCGGGTGCGTTCGGTCTTGATCGAGAGCGGCCAGGGACAGGCGAGGCTCAAAGAGGCCTTCCGCAAACGGATCGAAGCCTTGCTGCGCGAGCGGCTTGCTCCAGAGGCGCTGCAAAAAAGCGCCGAATTCGTTAACAGCTGCTTCAACCTGCTCGAAGAGGAATTCGGTCGCCCGAACCCTCGAGATGAAATCGAACCGCATTGCATTCGCAGCCTTCTCATACGGCATGTTTAGATTCATCAGCGCGACAGCACGGGCCCTCCCCTCAGGGCGCTCTTACGGGTGGATCATCCCGTGGACACGGAAGCTCGGTCTGGAGAGCATCGAGCGCTGCGGTGACTCTTGACCCGCCGCAACAGAAGATAAATCCTGCCTAACAGCGGAGAGGTTCGGGAGTCTGGTTTAACCGGCGTGACTCGAAATCACGTGTGCCCTCGTGGCACCGGGGGTTCAAATCCCCCCCTCTCCGCCAAAACGTTTCCAAAACAACTTTCGGTTCTCGCCGCTACCTCTGAGAGTCCGGCCAGCCGCCGCTAAGTAGCTGCTCTAGGCCGCAAAATAGGTCTTAAGCGGACCTGCGGATGCCTATTTCGCATGCAGCTTTGCGCTCCTAATTTAGCCAGACCACTGGCCTTGAGCGGCGCCGATATCTAGCGAAAAGCCCGTGTTTTGCGGAAAAGCTCGCAATCGGCACGATGGCACGATTCGTGAAGTAGGCATCAACGTTACCACTCTCCGTCGTGATTTATTTGATTGTGCAAGCTAGGTGTCGGCTGGTAGCGAACTTTGTTGCAATCGTTCAGATGGAGCCGTAGTGATGCGGCGTCGCTCCGCGCAAACACCGGAGGCTTGTGCTCTGCGCTCGAGCGCGTTCGCCGTTTGTAAGGATCCACGCTAAGGATCGAAAACGATGACCAAAATTCCCGCAACTGTGCTCACTGGTTATTTAGGGTCCGGCAAAACCACCATACTCAACCATATGCTGGCCGGTCAGCACGGAAAACGAATCGCAATCATAATCAATGAATTCGGCGAGGTTGGCATCGACGGTCAGCTCGTGGTGCGTTCCGAGGAGGACGTACTGGAGCTGAGCAACGGTTGCATTTGCTGCACGATCCGGGGAGACCTTATCCGCACCGTTGATAGCCTCCTGAGCAACGATCGGAGCTTTGATCATCTGGTGATTGAGACCACCGGCTTGGCCGATCCGGCGCCGATCATCCAGTCATTTGTGCTCGAGCAGACTCTTTCCGGCCGCTTGGAGCTCGACGCGATCGTCACCGTGGTGGACAGCAGGCATATCACGACGCAACTCGCCAGCGAGCAAGCGCGCGAGCAGATAGCGTTCGCCGACGTGGTTCTGATCAATAAAACCGACCTCGTTTCCGAACCCGAGCTTGCGACGATCTCGAAGAAGATCCGCATGCTGAACCCGCTCGCGCGAATACATTTCACCCGCATGGGGCAAATCGACCTGAGCGCCGTGTTGAGCGTAAAAGCATTCGACTTAAAAAACCTCCTGCGGCTCGACCCTCGGCTGCTTGACGATACGAGCCATCAACACGACGAAGACATTTCATGCGTCGCGATCAGCGAACCCGGGATCACCGACGACGGCGACCTGATGCGCTGGCTGAACCGCTTGGTCCAGGCGCAGGGTCGGGATCTTTTACGGATCAAGGGCGTTATAAATCTCGAAGGTGAAGACCGCCGTTTCGTATTCCATGGCGTACATATGACTTTGGACGGACGGCCCGGCAAGCCATGGCAGCTTAACGAGCCGCGGATGAATCAAGTGGTTTTTATTGGCCGAAATCTTGATCGGGAAACGCTAAGGCTGGGATTCGCCGCCTGCGTCAGACCGACCTGACAAACCCGGTCCGCAGAAATGGTTGCGGGCTTGATAGACCTCTCTTGAGGGTTCGGAGAGTAGTTCAAATGAATAAAAATCTGGCACTTACAATCACCATCGGCCTTCTGGCTGTTGCGGACACGTACTTAACGGCGACGGTATTGCCGGTACCAGTGTGGGTAACGTTTATCGCTTGGGCGTCATATTTCGTCCTGGGCGGAGGCACCAACGGCCTCGTGCGTTCGATCGCGTCCAACATCACCGGCATCGCGATCGGCTCCGGCACGCTCCTGTTCGTCACCATCGCGTCCACTCACACGCTAACGGCCGCGCTATGGGTGGGATTCGGAAGCGCAATGATGATCCAAGCGTCGCGGCTCGGCCTGTTGTCGGTCGCGCCGGCGATCGTTTTCGGGTTCGCGTCCACGGTGGGCACCAGCGTGGCGACAGGACATGCGATCATCACCACCGATATCCATAACCCGCTTCTCGTCGCGGTGACGGCGATGGTGCTGGGAAACCTGTTCGGCTATTTGTCCGAAATATCAGCGGATTTTATGGTAAACGAGAGCAAGGATCCCGGCTCGGTCTCGGCGGTCTCTTAGGCAAATCCATTCTGCGATCTCATGTTTGAATACATTTGGAGAGTAATAAGAGAATGAAGTTGCAACACTATCTCGGAGGACTTGAAGGACTCGAGCCGGTCCAGCTGGAGACGCGAGTGTTCGTCGCTCCGTGGGAGCAGCGAATATTCGGCATCCATACCGCGATGATGGCTCTGAGCAGCCACCTGGAAATGAAACCGACGGCGAGCAAGTTTCGCGACATCTGGACCTGGGCGGATCTCCGCAAGGGCGCCGAGTCGATGAATCCTTTCGACTACTTCAAGTTCCGCTACTACGAAAAATGGTTGAATGGCATTTCCGGGTTCTTCGTGGCAAACGGCTACATAACCCAGGAAGAGCTTCAGGCGCGAACGGAGGAATTCAGCAAGAAGCCCGACCTTGGGTATCGTCCCGGGGGCGACGCTTCAATCGACGAGCGTGTCATCACCTATCTGCGCGACGGTGATTCGCCGCTTCGTGAGACTAACCTGAAACCGCGCTTCGAGGAGGGCGAAACCGTGATGGTGCGAGACGTTCCCACCACCGAACATACTCGGCTCCCGGGGTATCTGCGCAAGCATCGCGGCGTAATTCACACCGTTTATCCGGGCACTTACGTATATCTGTGCTCCACGGGCCCCGACGGGATAGGCCCGGCGATGCCCGTCTACTGCGTGCAGTTTGATCCCTCGGAGTTGTGGGAAGACGCGGGAGAATCAAACAGCGTAATCTACGCGGATCTTTACGAAGCATATATGGACAAGGCCGACTAATCAGCGATTGAGGTTTGATCACCATGAACGAACGGTTCAGCTACCCGGCGGATCGCGAGGCGCGCAACGCGGCTCGTGTCAAGGCATTGGAATCGCTGCTGATTGAAAAGGGAATCATCACCAGCGGCACGGTCGACAAAATCCTGGGCTACTTCGAGACCCAGATGGGTCCGTTCAACGGCGCTAAGATCGTCGCCCGGGCGTGGGTGGATCCGGCTTTCAAGGAAAAGCTGGTCGCAGACACGCCTGCTGCTATTGCAGAACTCGATCTTCCGACCGGGATGGCTGGGGCCGAAGGCGAGCATATGCAGGCGGTGGCGAACACACCGAAGGTGCACAATCTCGTAGTGTGCACGCTGTGCTCATGCTACCCGTGGCCGGTTCTTGGCCTCCCTCCATACTGGTACAAGGATCCGACGTTTCGAGCACGAGCGGTGCGAGAGCCGCGAGCCGTCCTGAAAGAGCTTGGCCTGGAACTCGACCCGTCGGTGGAAATAAAGATTTGGGACAGCAGCGCGCAAATTCGATGGTTTGTCATTCCCGAACGGCCGACCGGGACCGATGGTATGAGTGAAGCCGAATTGGCTTCGCTCGTGACACCCGAGGCCATGATGGGAGTCGCGCGCGCTATGGCCCTCGGCGCCAAGACGGCGTGAACCGCGAGCGCAGGAGGACGGCGACGTGCAAACGCGCTTCGAGCATTTTGCCCTTGCGAGCATGATGGGAGAAAAAGATTCTCCACCGCGCTTCAACGGCAGAGTCTGTTTCGCCAGCGAGTGGGAGCGTCAAGCGTTCGGCATCGCGCTTGCCTTGGCCAAAACAGGCTACTTCGAGTGGGAAGACTTCAGGCAACTCCTAATCCAGACCATCGGCGAGTGGCAGCGAACTCACGCGCTCGATGACCCCTCATGGAGTTACTACGAGCAATGGCTTCGCGCGCTCGAGCGGGCTCTTGTACAGGCGCAAGTGGCAAGCCCCGCCGAGATCGATTCCCTGTTGTCTCATTGAGTAATCAAGAATAATAGCGCTTCGTTCGGTAAGCCCTATGCTACGCGCTTACCAGGGTTACCAGATCGCTAACTCAGGGCCGCGCACAGGCCCCCTCCGGAGGGCGAGACCGATGCCCCACGCAGGAACTTGGAGACGGTCTCATAAATGGACTTATCGGGAATGATCAGAAATTTTGGGCGGAGATGGGGAAGCGGTGGAGGAGGTGACGATGCGGTGGAACTGGCGCGGGAGCTATGGCGGGCGGTGCGGGAGTTGATTCCTGAGCCGCCGCGGCGCGCCGACGGGCGCGGGCGGCTGTGGCGCGATAGCAGAGAGGTGTTGGAGGGAATCGTCTGGGTGCTGCGCGGCGGGCGCGCTGGAAGGACTTGCCGGAGCGCTTCCCGCCCTATCAGACTTGTCATCGGCGCTTCCAGCACTGGGTGAGGTCAGGAGTAATGCGCCAGGTGTTGTGGGCGCTCGCCCAGGACCTGCATGAACGGGGCGGGATCGACCTTAGGCAGTGCTTCATCGACGGGACCTTCGCGCCCGCAAAAAGGGGGGCGCGGGAATCGGCAAAACCAAGCGGGGCAAGGGGAGCAAGCTTATGGCCGTGGCGTAACGCAATGGTCTTCCTGTCGCCGCGCACGCTGCAAGTGCTTCGCCCGGCGAAGTGACGTTGGTGGCGGCGACGCTGGAAGAGCGGTTCGTGGTGGAGCCGCCCGAGCGGCTGATCGGCGACAAGGCCTATGACAGCGACGGGCTGGACCAGGTGCTGTTGGAAGATGGCATTGAGCTTATCGCCCCCAACCGCGCCAATCGCCGGCAATCGACCCAGGACGGGCGGCAGTTGCGGCGCTACCGGCGGCGCTGGAAGGTCGAGCGCCTGTTCGCCTGGCTGCATAACTTCCGCCGCCTGGTGACCCGCTATGAGCGCCGCCTCGAAAACTTTCTCGGCTTCGTCCACCTCGCTTGCATCCTCATCCTCATCAAACAGCGTTTATGAGACTGCTTCTAGGCAGTCTGCCGCATTCTGTTGCTAGTCGGATAACCATTGACGCCGCACTTGAGGTCCGCGAGCGTTACCTCGTGTCTACTGAGGCAGCAGTGAACAGACTTATCGGAGTCACCGAGCAAGCCGCGAGTGCGTTCTGCGCGGCGATTTTCTCGACTCCTTGAGCAGCCATCCGCCGCGCCAGCTCAACTGCGGCGCTTGAGTCCCCGGCGCTCCCTACCACCCAGAGGCCCGGTCTTTGGTGAAACGTGAAGTAGGAGAGGGCTTCAATCGCGCTCTCGCATACGGCGAGCCTGCGGCACTTGCCGCGCCCCACCCGAAACACACCCTTGCTTGCGCGCACGCCGTGATAT
This sequence comes from Deltaproteobacteria bacterium, assembly GCA_021801125.1. Classification (GTDB taxonomy): domain Bacteria; phylum Desulfobacterota; class Binatia; order Binatales; family Binataceae; genus JAJYYI01. Next base: position 9,879 of record JAJYYI010000137.1, read on the forward strand.
GGCTCCTCGCCGATTCCGCGCAGCTCGACACCCACCGGCGCGCCGTCAAGATTGTTCAGGTCCGCAAGCTTGAACGCGGCGTTGATATACCTGCCGTAGCGGGCGGCAAAGACGACACCGCGGGAGATGGCCGCGCTCACGAGCTTTTCGGGAAGATGACGTTCGTTGACCAGGTAGTCGCGCACCAAAGCATTGCCCTCAGGATAAGGCCTGGGCAGCAGCGATGGTGCGGGCAGCTTGACGGCTTCCCGCGCCACGCGCGCGACCCGGTAAGCCACGTTGGCGCGGGCGCTGGAGAGGGCGAGCTCTTTACCGAAGCGGGCGGCAAGGTAGGCAATCGTCTGCTTGAAGTTAAAGCCGGTAAGATGCATCACGAGGTCGATTGCGCCCCCGCCGCCGATAACCTGGTCGTGGTTGTACCACTGAGCGGGATTCTCGCGGTTGGTCGAGATACGCCCGGCCGGGGTCCTCCAGTTGAACTTCGGGTCCTTGGGGTCGAACACACAGTCCAGGGCCAGGAACACCTCGCGCAGAGGAATCTCGCGCAGAAGGTCAGCGCGCCTGCGAAGCTCGTCGAGCTTACCTTCGCGCTGGGCAAGGCGCTCTCTTATTCCGTCTAGCTCGCGCGCCTTGGCCAGCGCCGGGCGCAGCGCCTTAGCTTGCGCCTTGGCGCCTTCGCGAAAACCCGCTTCGTACGACTGCTTAGCCACCCGCTCGGCGTAAGCCTTGGGCGAAAGCCGCTCGGCGAGCGTCAGCTCGGGTACCGGCGGCGGCGCGCCCGAGATAGCCGGTAGCGGAATGACGGCGCTCAGCTCCCGGTTGACTCGGGCATAGTATTTCGGGATAGGCTCATGGCGCGCCTTCGAGCCCTTGACCCCGCGCCTTAAGCCAAGCGGCGTCATCGCTCTGGATACTCGGTCTGAAGCTCGCGCAGCTTACTTGGCCCGAAGAGGTCGCGGGTGCGGTCAAAACCTACGACGTGCCACCTTATCCGGCCACGCATAACCTGGGCATCTGCCGGATGGGAGCCGATCCGTCAACCTCCGTAACCAATTCTCACGGGTAGGCGCATGAGGCGAAAAATCTCTTCGTCGCAGACGGGAGTGTCTTTACCACCTCGGCGGCCGAAAATTCCACGCTAACCATCTCCGCGCTGGCGATTCGCCAGAGCGACGACATTATGGACCAAATGAAAAAGCGCGAGCTTTAAGCCGCGGCGCAGTCTGGGCCGTCTGCGTGTCAGACGGCCCAGACTGCCTCCTTTTTAGTTCGGACCGGGCGGTGTTCGGTTGAATCTGCCTCCGCGCACGCCCCACTTTGATGGGTGAGGAAGCAGGAAGAGCCCCCTGGCTGCCGCCTTGCGATCGACGCGGGGCGCTTCGTCGCCCCTGCAGCACGAAGGTTTGGTTTCTCGCGTCGTCCAGCGGTAAGAGGCTGCACATAAAGAGACGGATGTTTCGTCGATTCCGGTTCGCCTCCTTGCTGCTGCGGCGCTATTATTGACCAGGATGGGTCTACATCGCGAATTTCGCCGTCTAAAGCAGCTCGGTGCGGCGGGCTTCGTCGCCCATCATGCGCTGTCTCCCCGCCTAGTGCGCGACATCTTGCCCGGACGGCTTGGCAGCGACCTTCTGGTTCTGCGCGATCTGGTTTTGTGGGTCGAGAACTGGCGCGAGGCATGGGGGAGCTTTAAGACGGGGGCACCGATGCCCGCGTTGCGTTTGCGCGGCGGCTTGACGCTTGTCCATGAGGCAGATGATCAGCCGCTGGTACTGCTGGGCGAGGTTTTTACGCAGCGGTGCTATCGGCGCTATATCGTGGAGCCCGAGCACGGCGTGCTTATTGATATCGGCGCCAACATCGGGATGGTCACGCTTGATTGGGCCTCACGCATTCCCCACGCTGTGATTCATGCCTACGAACCCAATCCGGCCACATTCCGGACGCTCCAGCGCAACATCACAGGCAACGGCTTCAGTGGGCGGGTGCGACTGTACAACGAAGCGGTCAGCGGGCGCGCAGGTGAGGTGACGTTGCATCGGACCGGGATGAGCACGACAGCGAGCGTCTTCGCTTTCTGCGACGATGACGACGATCCCGATGGCGCGCAAAGCAAGGAGTCGTCCGAGAGCGTGCGCCGACGTCCCCCCGCACAACCTGGGGTCCCGGGCGGAAAACGGCGCGCCGTTGCGCGTGCCAGCGGTCACCTTGGGTGAAGTTATGGAGCGCGCGGAGCGCGACGGCGCGGTGAAATTGGTTAAGATAGATACCGAGGGCGCGGAGGTTGATATTCTCGAAGGCGTGGCCGCAGATATCCTAGCCAAAGGCGATCAATTCGTGCTCGAATACCATAACGCGTTGCTTTCCGAGGCGCACGCTAGATGTGAAGCGGCCCTGGTGCGGGCCGGCTTTCGCTGCGCCGCGCGAAAGCTGGCGGACTTAACCGGCCTGGGTTTGCTTTACGCGACCCGCCCGAGCTAGCGTCGCTGCGCCAGGATGCTGACCTGGTTGCCTCGGTGGCGCCGTGGTCAAGGGTGCTGGCGCCCTATACGGTTTGGCGCAGGTGGCGTCGGTCCGCGCGGGCGGAGGCTAATAGGGTTACGTTGGCTACGATGGCCCTTGTCTGTGCCAGCAGAACGCCAGTAATCCCAAAGCCTCAAGTCCAGACGAGCGCCCTGGCCCTGAAGCTTGCTCGGATATCAGCTAAACTATGTGGTTTCGCTTGAATCATCCTAATCAGATTCTATAACGTGCTATTACCACGGCGCACGTACAACGAACGTGCAACCTTCGGGCAAGAGGCTTAGGGCTGCGCTAAACAGCACGCGCGCTAACCGCACGGGTACCCCAACCAGAGCAAATAGAAGGCCGGCGGCAACGGCGGTGGGCTCGCGCCCGCGCTGCGCCCTGTCGGTCCAAAAAGTACGTAAGTATGGCCGCGGCTATGACCGCGAGCATCGCCAGAGGCCCGAGCCAGGGCGGTATCTGCGCGGGGCGCCAAGCGCGGTAAGTCCAATGGCACCTGGCGCTACGAGCTGAACAGATAGGTCGGTAAGCTTTCTGACGGCCCGGTTGATGATACGCTCAAGCACTTCCGCGCGCGGCGTACGCCGCTGCTCGGGAGTAACGACCACATCCGGCTTTATTTACCCTATGCTCTTGCCAGAAATCCACCGTAAATGACGCTCTTGTGCACGCCTAGTTGCAACGGAGCTTGCGGCAGAGCTCGGGCTAAGCAAATCCACCCGTATCGACACCACTCAGACGCTCGCCCGGCGCGGAGCCGTTCGCATCGCGCCCAGGGCGTACCTGGCCGCACAGCGGGCAGACACCCTCGGAGTCCAGCAACTGAGCGAGCTCTTCGGCGCGGGGATGGGTGTAGCGGGCAAGCATCGCCCAGGTCCGGTGCCCGGTAATCGCTGCCACTTGCGGCAGCGAAAGCCCGCGTTCGAACAGCCGCGAAGTTGCCTCGTGACGCAGGTCGTGAAAGCGCAGGTCAGTAATACCGGCTCTGCGGCAAGCGGCAGCAAAGGCGTGGCTATAGTTGCGGGGCCGAAGACGAACCCATCCACCCGCTGAGGCAGTGCCTGGATAATCCCCATCGCCCGCGTCGAGAGCGGCACGTCGCGCGCAAGTCCGTTCTTGGTCAGCGGCAGATGCGCCACGCGCCTGCCAAGGTCGATATGCTCCCACCGTAGCGCGGCAATCTCTCCCTGGCGCATCGCCGTCTCAAGCGCAAACTCCACCACTGGACGCAGCCGAGCATCGCAGGCCGAAAGCAGCCGCTCTTGCTCTCCCGGTTTAAGCCTGCGCTCGCGCCCAGGCGCGGGCTTCGGCCGGCGGGAAAGTTTGACCGGATT
>JAJYYI010000051.1 GCA_021801125.1 Deltaproteobacteria bacterium
TCGACGCTTTCTTCTCGTTCTCTGGCTGCAGGTTTTGTTCTAGCCATCGCTTTGACTCACAGTAAATTGCTTACTATGCCACCTCCGCACTGGTCGTGCCTTTCGATAAAGGAGTTCAGGGCTCAACGGCAGGCCTCAAATCGCGAAACCTGCTGCTCGATTACTCGGTTATTCGGTACTTATTCGAACCGGAAAAGCCACTCGAACGACGTAAAGCTTGGGGGACATCACGAGGATCCCGGCGTGCAACGAACGCTCCCGTCGGGCTCACCGAAAATCTGGGTCACGGGGAATTAGGTTAAAGGTTAACTGTAGCCACCGTCAAAGTCAAGGGCGGGGTGGCCCCCACGTTCGTTGGTTGCCCCCGCTTTCCCACCGCAAAGCCGAACTTCTCGATCTCCTTATCATCCCCCATAACAGATGTCCAACTCCTTGAATCTCGGCCGACCTCGTTGCGCATAATCTGTTTCGCGCGGCGGCCTCAAAGCTAGAGGCGTCGCGATGCTGACGATGGCGTTAAGAGCGTCTCAAATTTCGGCCGGCGTGTCCCCATCGGGAATCACTTGCCGGCATTCGCCCACCGTTCGAGTAGGCTTTGATCGACTCTGAATCCGTGGGAAATCAAAAAACCTGCGAAATCATCCGGCAGAGGCGCGACAAAGCGCATTCGCGAGCGGCTGCGCGGATGTTCGAACGACAGCGACAGCGCATGCAAAGCCTGGCGCTTAAAGGCGTTCTGCGCGAAGGGCTTCGTATGCCCTCGGACGCCGTAAACCGGGTCGCCCAGACACGGATGGCCCATGGCGGCCAGATGCACGCGAATCTGATGGGTACGGCCGGTCTTCGGGGCAACGCGCAGCAGAGTTACGTACGCCGGCTCATGACCCCGGGCCGCGACCTCGAAACGCGCCAATACCCTGAAGTCGGTCACCGCTTCACGCGGCCGTGCCGAGCGTACCGACATTCGCTTACGGTCGACCCGATGGCGTCCTACGGGCAATGCGATCGTTCCGATATCGTGGCTTACGCCGCCGGCCACCAACGCCAGGTAAACCTTATCGACTTCGCGTTCTTTGAACTGGTCCGATAATGCCGCGCGAGAATAGGGCGTGCGCGCGATCACCATCACGCCCGAGGTGTCCTTGTCGAGCCGATGAACGATGCCGGGCCGTACCGTGCCGTCCGGCTCAACCATCGCCGCCAGCTCCGGATAGCGCGCTACAAGGGCCTCCGCCAAAGTGGGCTCACGGGTGCTGGGCGCAGGGTGGACCGTCAGGCCCGCAGGCTTATTGACCACGATTATTTCGTCGTCGGCGAACAGCTCCCCAAATTGGACCGCGAGCGTGCGTTCGGCTGGGGCCGGAACCTCCGCCGTCGCCGGCGCGCTGATCTCCACGCGGTCGCCTTCCCGCACCAGAGTCGCGGGCCGCGCGGGCATCTGGTTGACCGTGACCAGTCCGGAGCGAATCATCCGCGCGATCTGGGAGCGCGTTCGCGCCGGCGTAAGCCTCGCGGCGAGGAAGAGGTCCAACCTCCCGCCCGCCTGGCTTGCCTCCACTGACATGGCGCGCCGCGCAACGTCAGTGCGACGCGGGCGCGCCAATCTGTTTAATCTAGACAAACTGGAAAGGGCGTAATTCACGGGGTGGGATACGGAGACGGATGGGCTCGCTCGTAGGCTTCGATTTCCTTGCTGTGCGCCAGGGTAAGCCCGATATCGTCGAGACCTTCGAGCAGGCGCTGCTTGTAAAACGGCTCTATCCCGAAGCTCTCGCGCAAGCCGTGTTCGTCCGCCACCACCTGGCCCTCCAAATCAATCGCAAGCCGGTATCCTTCCCGCTCAATCGCGCCATCCATTATGCGGCGCACGACGCTCGCCTCCAAGGCCACAGGCAAAAAACCGTTCTTGAGACAGTTGTTGCGAAAAATATCAGCAAACGATGGAGCGATGACCGCCCTGAAGCCGTAGTCGTCCAGCGCCCACACCGCATGCTCGCGCGAGCTGCCGCAGCCGAAGTTGGCACCCGCCACGAGAATCGAGGCGCCGCGGTAGCGCGCCTGATTCAACACAAAGTCCGGAATCTCAGCGCCGTCAGCGCCGAATCGCCAACTGAAAAATAGACCGGCACCGAGCCCCGTGCGCACCACCGCCTTCAGAAACTGCTTGGGGATGATCTGGTCGGTGTCGACGTTGTTCTTGTCTAACGGGGCGACCAAGCCGGTAAAATTCCTGAACGCGCGCATAATAAGCTTACTCCCTGCCGCTTTAGCCCAGCGGTTTGACGTCGAGTTCCCGAAGGTCCACGAAATGGCCTTCCACCGCGGCCGCGGCGGCCATCGCGGGACTCACCAAGTGGGTGCGTCCGCCCGGTCCCTGACGGCCCTCAAAGTTGCGATTCGAGGTGCTGGCGCATCGCTCTTGCGGCTTAAGGATGTCCGGATTCATGCCGAGACACATGCTACAGCCGGATTCTCGCCATTCGAATCCGGCTTCTTTGAAGATCCGATCCAGGCCCAGCGCTTCCGCTTCAGCCTTCACCTGCTGCGAGCCCGGCACCACCATCGCGTGAACACCGCGCGCCACGTTGCGTCCTCTGGCCACGGCTGCAGCCGCCTTGAGGTCGCTCAAGCGCGAGTTGGTGCACGAACCGATAAATACGCGGTCGACCTTGACCTCGGTGATAGGCGTGCCGGCGGTAAGTCCCATGTACTCAAGCGCACGCGCCGCGGCCGCCCGTGACGCTTCGTCAGGCATCGTCTTGGGGTCAGGCACCTTGCCTGTGACCTCTACAACCATCGCCGGGTTGGTTCCCCAGGTTACCTGCGGAGCGAATTGTTCGGCCTGGAAGCGGTGGCTCGAATCAAAGCGCGCCCCGGGATCGGTGCCAAAGCTTAGCCATCGCTGCGCGGCCCGCTCGAAAGCGGCGCCTTGCGGCGCGTAACGCCGACCCCGCAAGTAGTCGACGGTCTTTTCATCCGGCGAGACCATTCCGGCACGCGCTCCAGCCTCGATCGACATGTTGCAGACGGTCATCCGCTCTTCCATCGACAGGGCGGAGATCGTCGGTCCGCGATACTCTATCGCGTGGCCGGTTGCGCCGTCGGTTTTGATCTTTCCGATGATCCCGAGAATCAGATCTTTCGCGGTCACGCCGGGGCCGAGCCGGCCTTCGACCCAGATTTCCAACGTCTTGGGCTTGACCTGCCACAGGCATTGGGTCGCCAACACATGCTCTACCTCGCTGGTGCCCACGCCGAAGGCGAGGGCGCCGAAGGCGCCATGGGTCGAAGTATGGCTGTCGCCGCAGACGATTGTCATCCCAGGCTGGGTCAAACCCAACTCCGGTCCGATAACGTGAACGATTCCCTGCTCGCGCGCGCCGAGCGCAAACAGCGGGATCCCGAATTCAGGGCAATTGCGCTGCATCGCCTCGACCTGTGCCGCGGACTCGGGATCGCTGATCGGCAGCGTGCGGTCCGTAGTTGGCACGTTATGGTCGAGCGTGCCGAACGTGCGCTCCGGCGCGCGAACCTTGCGGCCGGCTGTCCGTAGCCCCTCGAAGGCTTGAGGCGAGGTGACCTCGTGGATCAGGTGCAAATCGATATATAGCAACGTCGGCTGGCCAGATTCCTGGTAGACAACGTGCTCGTCCCAGATTTTCTCAAACAGAGTTTTTGCCGTCATAGCCAAGGCCCGCCATCTGCGTCTAGCAGTGAATTATGCGCCAACGCGCGCTGCTGTCAAAGTGTTGACGGCCTCGCGTGCCTTCGAGATCGATGCTTTATGCGAAGTTATCGTGTGCCGCCAATGGCTGTTTTCGCGCTGCCCGCCTCGTCGGCAGTTCCCAGACGCGAATCGCTACCGCTAGCGGCAGCGTCACGACCAAACAAATAGTCGATGACGCCCTGCGCGGCGATCTCGCCGCTTCGCACGCAATCCGCAATCCCTATTCCCCGATAGGCAGCGCCACATAGTTCTAGAGCGCCGATCGCCTCGATCTCGCGCTGAATAGCATCGACGCGTTCCAGGTGACCAACGACATACTCCGGCATCGCGCGATTATGCCGTTGAACATGACAAAAAAGAGGAGCAGCGCGAAGGCCGAGCAGATTTTCCAACTCCGCGCGCACAGCCTCGCCAAGTTCGGCGTCGCCAAGCGCCATGGTCCCCGCGCCGGTTTGGCCGTCCACGGATGCTCGCACGAGAACGCAGTTTGTGGGCGCGCGCCCGGGAAACTTGAGGCTTGAGAAGGTGCACGCGATGATACGACGACCCTCGATTCGCGGCACGACAAAGCCGGAGCCGTGTAGACGCGCGGCGACGTCCGCGGCGGGGTAGGCCAGCGTCACCAGCGTCGAGCGGCTATAGGTGATCTCCTCCAGCAGCCGTGCGGCTTTCGGGGCATGCGGCATGGTAAGCCGCGCCGCCTCAGGCGCCTGCGTTGCGATAATCACACCGTCCGCGACTATCGTCTGCTCGGCGTTAGACCGCGTTGAAGCAGAAAGCTCGACCCGCCATCGCAAGCCGTCTTTAACGAGAGCGTTCGCGCGAGCCCGTACCAGCGCGCGCTCGCCGAGCGAACGTGCCAGCGCCTCGACGAGCGTGGTCATCCCTCTTCTGAAACTTACAAAAAGTCCCAGGCGGGCGCCGCTGGCGTGGTTCGTGGTCGTCGCCCGGGCGCGCGCGAGCGCGCGCAATCCGAGGATAACGCTGCGATAGCGCTGTTCCAGTTCGAGAAATCGCGGCGCCGCCGCTTTCACGCTCAAGCGGTCGGGCGCAACCCCGTAAACCGCGCTAGTGAGCGGCTGCGCCAGGCGGTCGAGCGTTTCGCGACCGAACCTGCGCAGGACAAAGGAAGCCACGCTTTCGTCCGCCCCCGCGCGGCCGCGCGGCAGCAGGAGGTCGAGTCCCGCGCGAAGCTTGCCCAAAGGACTCAGGATCGAGCTTTGCACGAGCGGCCCAAGACGCGTGGGCCCCAGCATGAAAAAGCCGGGTGGAATCTCGGCCAGCCGACCGCGGCATACCACGTAGGCGCGGCGATTCTGTTCCCGCGTGCCGATCATTTCCGATTCGAGCCCAAGTTCTCGCGTGAGCGCCAGTGCCCATGGTTTTTCGGTTATAAAGGAGTCCGGCCCGCACTCGATCAGGAAATCGTCGCGGCAGATTGTCTCGATCACGCCGCCCAGGCGCGGCTGTTCCTCGAGCAGGACAACCTCCGCGGGCAAGCCGCGGCGAGCGGTGTGTTCGCGCGCAAAGAACGCGGCGGCAAGCCCGCTGATTCCGCCTCCTATTATCGCGATCCGCTTGCTTGCGGTCGCGTGGTTGTCCGAGTTGCTTCGCACCGGTTTACAAGCAGATACTGCCGGCCAGCGGATTGGGCCTTGTTGCGAGCAAGCGCGACAAACCTCGGATTCCTTTCACGAAGTGGCCGGGCCGGCCGCGCCGTCCAGGCGGGCGCTTATCATTGCGGCCATCATCTCGACGAAGCGCGGGTCATCATTGACGGCCCTGGCCCGCACCATCGTGACGCCGCGCGAGCGCGCCAGCGCGGCAATCTCGATATCCAGGTCGTAGAGCAGCTCGACGTTTTCGCAGACGAAGCCCACCGGCACCACGATCACGGCCGAGCCCGCAAGTGACTCAATCGCATGCTCGATTTTCGGCTCCAGCCAAGGTTCTCTTGGGTCTCCGCTTCGGCTTTGGTAAGCCAGCGACCAACTCGTGCGCTTTAGCGCTGCCGCCACCATCGAAGCCGACATCTTAAACTCGTCCGCATAGGTGCTGCCCGCCGCCATTGCCTGGGGAATGCTGTGCGCGCTGAACAGCAAGTGCGCGCCTGCCCGTTCGGCCTCGGGGAGCTTTTCCATCGCGTGCTGAACCTGCGCCGCAACCGCTTCAATAAAGAGCGGGTGATCATGCCAGCCGCCGGTATATTCCACCTCCGGTGCCCGCTCGCCAAGCTCCTTTCGAGCCGCGTTCACGCTCGCAACGTAACGCTCGAAGCTGGCCTCGCAGCGATGGGGCGCAAGCACGAAACCCACGACGCGGCGCACATCGTTGCGTGCCAACTGCTCGAGCGCCTCGCCCAACAGCGGCGGCCAGTTGCGCATGCCGACGTGAACCGGCACTCGCAGCCCGCTGCGTGCCAGCGTCTCGCGCAAGGCGGCCGCCTGGCGCAATACGGTCTCGTTGTACGGCGAATACCCGCCGGCCAGCTCGTAATGATGCGCGACTTCCTCCAATCGAGCCTCGGGAATGTTGCGCCCGCGCGCCACGGCGCGCAAGAACGGGCGCACTTCGCCAGGGCTGGCGGGTCCGCCGAACCCGATCAACAATATTCCGGCGGTATTCGGGCTCACCGCGCGCTCATCTCATGCACGGCATCGACCAGTGCGATGACGTGATCGACCGGCGTTTCAGGCAGGATGCCGTGCCCCAGATTGAAGATATGGCCCGGCCGGCCGGCAGCCTGCTGCAGGATTCTTCGCGCCTTTTCCTTTAGTTCCGCAACGGGAGCCAGGAGCGCCGCGGGATCGAGATTGCCTTGTACGCCCACGCCTGAGCCCAGCCGCTCCCATGCCTGCGCGAGATCGATTCGCCAGTCCAAACCGATGACATCACCTCCTGCTTGGCTCATAAGCTCAAGCAAGTTTCCCGTGCCGCTGCCGAAATGAATCACCGGTACGCCGGCGGGAAGCGCGCGGATGACCGACGCCGTGTGCGGCAACACGTAGCGCCGATAATCGTCTGGCGCAAGAGCACCAACCCAACTGTCAAAAAGCTGAACCAAATCTGCGCCGGCCGCTATCTGCAGGTTGAGACATTCGGCGCTGATCTCGGACAAGAACTTCATAAGCCGAGTCCAGGTCACCTCGTCGTTGTACATCATGCTCTTGGTGCGCAGGTATTGGCGCGATGCGGCTCCTTCGACGAGATACGAGGCTAGGGTAAAGGGTGCGCCGGCAAATCCGATCATTGGAACCTCGGGGCCGAGCGCGGCGCGCGCCAGCCCGATCGCCTCGCACGTGCATCCCAAGGCTTCGCGCACGTCGACCTGCGGCATCCGGTCAAGGTCTTCGAGTTCGCGCACCGGCCGATCGATCAGCGGACCGTCGCCCTTCTCGTAGTGCAGGCCGACGTTCATCGGCAGCAACGGCAAGAGGATGTCCGAGAAGATTATCGCCGCGTCGACACCCAGGCGTTCAACGGCTAAAACCGTGACCTCGGCTGCAAGTTCGGGCCGGCGGCACATCTCGAGGAATCCGTGCCGCTCGCGCACGCCCCGGTATTCAGGCATGTAGCGACCCGCCTGCCGCATCAGCCAGATTGGCGTGTACGGCACCGGCTCTCTGCGGCACGCTTTCATCAGCGGATGGTCGCGCCGCGTGGCGGCGGCGCTTTGCTGCGCCTGTTCGGCGCGATCGCAAACGACGGCGCGCTCGCGATCGATTTCAACTCGGCTGCGCCGCTTCTCGCGCAAAATTTCCGGCGCACGGTCCATGGCGTCCCTTACCAGATGGCCGAGCTTCGGATGGAGCGGCTGGATATCCACCGTGAGCCCGTAACGGCGCATCGCTTCCGAACAGGAGGGTCCTATCGACCCAACGACAATCTCGCTCAGCGCTCGACGCAACTGCTCTTCGATTCCGTGAGCCCCGGCAAGCTGCATCAGATGGGTTACCTGCGCGGCGCTCGTGAACAGACCTACGTCGTATTCGCCATCGAGCAAGCGCGTGAGCGCCTTGAGCAGGGGGGCGCGATCCTTGGGCAGGGTCCAACGATAGACCGGCACCGCGGTGACTTGGGCGCCGCGCGCCTCGAGCCCGGCGATTAAATCAGGATTGCTGACGCCGTACTCCTGGACCGCGACGCGCTTTTCGGCCAGGGTCAGCCGCTCGCCAAGCAGGTTGAGGAGTTCGCGCCAGGTGGCGGGCTCTGGCACTTTCAGCCCCGCTTGCAAGCCCAGTTGCTGCAGCGCGGCGACTACTTTGGGCCCGCGCGCTACGAGCATCGTTTTGCGCAGCGCGGCCATTAGCGCGTCCCGTTCGTAACTCCGTTCGAGCAGCTTCAGCAGGACCCTGACGCCGACGCCCGTCAAAAAAATGACAATATCGAATTGGCCGGCCAGTAGCCGTTCCGCGAAAGGCGTGGAGGTCCGATCGTCGCCCGCTTCGACTTCGCGGAGCACCGGCGCGAGGACGATCCGCGCGCCGCGGCGCTCGACCATCGCGCGCAACTGGTCCGCCATGCGGCTTTCAAAGGCTACCACTCGAAGGCTCGCACCGCTCGCGGGCTCGCCCTGGGAAGTCTGCTCTGCCGAAGTGTGCATAAATACGGTGTCTAACTCGATTATATGGCCCGCGGGCCGACTTGTATATTGGCCGACCAGCGGCGCAAATTTCTTGCCGCCATGGCTTAATTCTTGCCGCCATGGCTTAAAAAGAGCGTAACATATGAGGTAGACAGATATTTTCGCGCGGGCCGCTGGTCTCGGATTCGCCCCAATTAGCAAGAGTGCCCCAGGTGAAGAAGTTTTATCGGGAGCTTGAACACGCCGGCGACCTCGCGATCGAGGTTTTCGGGGGCACTAGGGCGGAGCTTTTCGCGCACGCGTTGACGGCCATGGCGCGCCTGATGGTCGAGGAGAAAGGGATCGGAAACGTCGCGCGGCAAGAGTACGAATGCGCGGCTGCGGACGACCTCGACCTTATGCATGATGTTTTAGCTCGCGCGCTGAACCTCTTCCTGATTGATGGCTTTATGTGGCGCGAAGCAAAAGTTGAAGAAAAGAGCCGCGATCGACTTTTGATAACGTTGTGTGGCGAGCAGTACGATCCATCTCGTCATCGATTTTTGCGGGAAATCAAAGGCGTGACGTTCCATCGCTTGTTCACCGGCCGCGGGCGGGACGGTTGGCGCGCCGAGATCATTTTCGATGTCTAGCGTCGGGAAAGCTCTGAGACGTTCAACTCACCGTGGAAAAGTTGTTTGGGCGGTGCGCGAGTCAAGCCGTGAACGGCGCGAGAGCATCGGCAGATCCTAAGCAACCGGCGCGTCGCACGATGAGGGGATCGAGTAATGGAGCTTAGGCGTATCCAAGATTATCTGTGGGAAATTCCCCGGCACGGCGAGATGCGGGTGCCCGGGCGAGTCTACGCCAGCAAACAGATGATCGACGAATTACGCGAGGACCCGGCCCTCAACCAGGTGGAGAATGTGGCGTGTCTGCCGGGAATCGTTGGCTATTCGCTCGCGATGCCGGATATCCACTGGGGCTACGGCTTTCCGATCGGCGGCGTGGCGGCGATTGACGCCGCGGACGGTGTGATCTCGCCAGGCGGCGTTGGATACGACATTAACTGCGGCGTGCGTCTGCTGCTGACCAAGCTGAAGCGCGCAGACATAGAACAACACGTTGACCGGCTGGCGGACGCTCTATTCGCGGCTATTCCCGCCGGTGTCGGCTCGCATGGCGCGATCCCGTCGCTGAGCCTCGCTGAGTTGAAAAAAGTGGTGCGTGACGGCATCGGCTGGGCGGTCGCCAATGGCTACGCCACACCCGCGGATGTGGAGCACATCGAGGAAGGCGGTTGCTTGGCGAGCGCCGACCCCGACGCGGTGAGCGCGCAAGCCTATCAGCGCGGGCATAGGCAGCTTGGCACGTTGGGCTCAGGCAATCATTTTCTCGAATGCGGGGAAGTGGACGAGATTTACCAACCTAAGGACGCCAAGGCGCTAGGCTTGGAGATGGGGCAAGTGACGGTGCTGATCCACTCCGGCTCGCGCGGCCTGGGCCATCAGACGTGCGATGATTATCTCAAAGTGATCGGCCGAACGGCGGAGCGTTACGGGATCAAGCTGCCTGACCGCCAGCTCGCGGCCGCGCCGACAAAATCGCCTGAGGGCCAGGCGTACCTTGGCGCGATGGCGGCGGCGGCCAACTTCGCTTGGTGCAACCGCCAGATTATCGCGCATCTGGCCGAGCGCGCCTTCATGGAGGCGCTCAGCCTCAACCCAAACGAGCTGGGTTTCAGTTTGGTCTACGACGTCTGCCACAACATCGCCAAGTTCGAGGAGCACGTTGTCGACGGCAAGAAGATGCGCCTGTGCGTGCATCGAAAAGGCGCGACACGCGCTTTCGGCCCCGGTCATCCGGCGCTCGCTCCGAAACTGCGCGCGCTCGGCCAACCGGTGCTGATTCCGGGCGACATGGGACGTTATTCGTTTGTGCTCATAGGGTTGGAGCACGCGATGCGCGAAACCTTCGGCTCGACCTGCCATGGCGCGGGTCGTGTCTTAAGCCGTCATCAGGCGAAAAGAGCCGCCAGGGGGCGCGATCTTGTCGAAGAGTTAGCTCGCGCCAAGGTGGTCATAAGGGCAACGAGCCGCGCGACGCTCGCCGAAGAGATGCCTGCAGCGTATAAGGATGTCGCTAATGTTGTTGAGGTGATGGAAGCGGCGGGAGTGAGCCGCAGGGTGGCGCGCCTTAAGCCCTTCGCAGTGATCAAGGGCTAAGCGCCCCGTCGCCGGCGCCACGGAAAGCAGCTTTCGATCGCATAGCCCCAAAGCATCCGGAGAGGTGGCGGCCTAGCGGTCGCCTTCCGCGTTGACTTCGTGGCTGTCCCGACTCATCGCACGGTTTATCCAGAGCGCCGGGATGAACAGTAGCAGCGGAACCAGCGCGAGGGCTTGGTAAACGTTGTGAAAGGCGAGCAACTCCGCGTGGTTTTGCAGCGCGAAGAGCATCGCGGATCGGTCGGCAACAGCCGCCTGCGAGGCTGAAGCGGAAGCCAGCAAGGCCTCGTAATGCGCGCGTTTGGCGTGCATCAGCAGGTTAGTCGCCGCGGAGATTCCGAAGGCCGAGCCCATCGTGCGCATCATATTGAACAACCCTGTGGCGTACCCCATCCGCTCGCGCCGCACCAATGACAGGGACAACGCCGAGAGATTCGGGAACACCATTCCGGCGCCGATCCCGGAAAGGAAGATCGACGCGATCAGCGAATGTGCAGGGGTGTCCGGAAGCCAATGCGACATACGCCAGTTGGCGACGGCGATCGTAATGAAGCCCACTCCAACCAGTGGGGTTGTGCGGTAGCCCATCCGTGAAGCCTGCCCCACCAGGACCATCGAAACCATCACGCCTAGCCCGCGGGCGGCGACCGTGTAGCCCGCCTGCGCCGGCCCGTAGCCCATCAGATGCTGCAGAAAAATGGGGTTCATAAGATTCACCCCGAAAACCACGAAAACGGTCATCACCAGCAGCGAGACCCCCAACCTGAACGACCGCAGCTTAAACACACGAAGGTCGAGCACGGGATTGGTAACGCGCGTCTCGCGCAGCACGAGCAGAGTCAAGAACAACACGGAGCCCAGCGTGAAGGCGCTCACCCACGGAGCCGCAAACCATCCGGAGCGCTGGCCTCGGTCGAGGACGATCTGAAAAAGCCCCAGTCCGAGAATCAGGTATATAATCGCCGGATAGTCAACTCCTTCTTGCGGCTGCTTGCCGCGTCGCAGATACGGCGGGTCCTCGATAAACATGTAGACCATGAGGAAGGCCATCGCGCCGACCGGCAAATTAATGTAGAAGTTCCATCGCCAGTTCCAATACTCGGTGATCCAGCCCCCGATTGTCGGGCCCATCACCGGCGCCACCATCATGCCCATTCCCCACACCGCCATCGCCATGGCGTGCTCAGCCGGTGGGAAGACCTCCATCAGAATGGCCTGGGAGGTCGGCACCACTGCTGCGCCGGCCGCGCCTTGTAGAAAGCGAAACACCACCATCTGCCTTAGCGAGGCGGCGGCGCCGCATAAGGCCGAAGAAGCCAGGAAAGCGATCACTGAACTCAAGAAATAACGCCTGCGACCGACGCGGGCCGAGATCCATCCGGTTAAGGGAATCACGATTCCGCTGGACACCAGGTAGCAGGTCAGCACCCAGCTGATGTGATCCAGGTCGACCCCGAAGCTTCGCCGCATGTACGGCAATGAAACGTT
Source organism: Deltaproteobacteria bacterium (assembly GCA_021801125.1). Classification (GTDB taxonomy): domain Bacteria; phylum Desulfobacterota; class Binatia; order Binatales; family Binataceae; genus JAJYYI01. The sequence goes on from JAJYYI010000051.1 coordinate 12,005, forward strand.
GACGATCGTGCTGTCGAGCAACGGCAGCAGGGCGGCGAGCATCACGGAAAAGGCGATAAGCCATTTGCTTCGTGACGGATGCCAGGCCGCCGCCGGCGCGGTGGGTGTGCACGTGGCGATGCTCGTTCCTCTTTCCGTACCGGTTGCCATTGTTCAGGTTCGAAGCCTTGGAAGACCCACAGACGGCTCTCGTCGGACCAGGCCGCGTTGCATGAGCGGGCTAGCCACGGGGGATCACCGGAAGCTCGATTCGAGAAGGGTAGGCTGCGTTATGCTCGAAACGAAGCTGGGGCGGATCGCCGCCAAACGAGGCGAAGTGATCGCAGTCGGCGCCGGCTAGGGCGAGCCTTATCGCATGGCCTTGCTTGAAGAGATAGGAGGTTGGCAGAAGATCGAAAACCAGCGACGCCACTTCTCCCGACACCAGCATCTCGCGGTCTCGACGCAGAAAGCTATGGAACGGCAAAAATCGCGGCACGGGGAATGGGGAAGAAGTCGGATCTCCCAGCTTGCGATCGCTTGCCCGCAGCTCGCCTTCGGTCACGTAAGCCACCCTTCCGTCAGGGTAAACATCTTCGAGGTATGTGAAAAAATCGCTGTCAGCGGCGGTCGATCTGACGTAGAGCGTTACGATCGGATGTCCGGTGACCTCCACGTCCGTTGCTAGAGCCGTCGTGTCGTAGGTCAGCACCCGCCGATCCGCCTGGCGCCGGTCGCCGTAGTCAAGCCGCGAGGAACCTCCGCTGAATTCCGGACCCATCAAGGGTTCCCATCGCGAATGTCGGCCGGTTCCTACATGGTAATCGACGGTGTAGGTGTCGGCGCCTTCCGAGGCGGCCGGTCGCGACAAGGTAAGCGCGTGGGCCGGGCTAAGATAGTAGCTGACCATCGTTTGATTGGGGAGCGGCCATCGGTTGGTCGTTTTCCATTTCTCTTCAACCATCGTGAAATAGGTGAGCCTCGGTTCGTCATTTATGCCATTGCGGACGCCGCGAAGGTAGCGGTCGAAAAAGCGCAGCAAAACGGGCGCCTGGTCGAAGCGCTCTCCGGTATTGACGTTGCGGAAAACGCCATGGATCCACGGCCCGATAATCAGCTTTTGCGGATTGTCGAGCGCGAGCAGGCGAAGCAGCGCCCCGCGCGCGTAGGCCGCGTCGAACCATCCGTCGAAGCTGTATATAGCAGCGCCCGAGGCCTCGATCGCCGCGGCGTAGGAATCGGGACTGGAGAGGCCGGTCATGCCGAGCCCCTCCTGGAACGAGCGTTTAGCGTGGGCTCGTACGGCCGGACTAAAGCCGCCCAAAACGCCGTCGACGTCGGCTGGCGCGTCGTCGCGGTAAACCGCCGTGTTCAAGTAAGTGTCCAGCCGGATATTGTTATGTTGCGCCAGCGCCTGCCTGAGCATCAAGCCGCTCGGGTCTTGATCCACCGGTTGAATTCCACGCACGGCCAGCGGCAGATACCAATGGAACTTGGAGTACGCGCCGGTGTCCAGTTCCGCCATCAGTTTACTCCACGCATGAATGAACCAGGCAAGGTAGACTCCGCCCGGAAACGAGGTGTCCTCGTAGGTGTCCCAAAAGGCAAAGTACGGCGCAATTGCTTTTACCGCCGGGTTGCGATTGGCCAGTAGGAACTCAGCTGAGTCGCCCGAGTACGAGAGACCCGTTGCGCCCACTTTGCCGTTTGACCAGGACTGGCGAACGATCCAATTTACCACCTCGTTCGCGTCGGCGATCTCATCCGGCGACCAAGGGTAGGCAATACTGCCGAAAGAGGCGCTGGACCCGCGGACATCCGTTTCCACCCACGCATAGCCATGCTTGGCGAAAAAGCGCGCGTAGGGCGGCGCCGTGTCGATCAGCCAACGCATCGGCGCGCGCAATTGGATCCGTCGCCCGTAGCGCGACTGTTCCAGGATTGTCGGGATTTTCTCGCCTGGCTTGAGTCCCTTGGGCAGGTACAAGTCGACGGCGATCTTGACGCCGTCGCGCATCGTCAGGTAGCGCGACGAATAGGTCGCTCCTCCGTATTGGGCTACGGAACGGCCCTGATAACCGCTGGCGACCTCTTTTGTTTGCGGCTGCGCGGCGGCTTGCAAGACCGGCAAGCTAAGGTTAAGCAATAAAAAAAGACCCAACCTTAGCCGCAACGAAAACGTTACATGCTCTCGGCGGTTCATCGCGGGTGTGCTCGTTTCTCGAACGACCGGCCGGGCGTTCGGCGCGCCGGCGATTAGCGCTTTTCCTTGCATGCTGCCTGGCCACTGGTGCACTGGCGCGAGCGGCCGTTTGCACCGCTACGGCCTGCCGCGAGACCGCGAACGTGTGGAGCTACTGCGTTGGAGCCGCAAAGCGCGACCTGACGCCGCGCACGCTAGACGGCATCTTTCTAGGCGGCTACGGTTTCGGCCCCACGCGTCCGGCCGCGGGCGTGGCCGCACGGCTTTACGCGCGTGCTCTGGCGATTACTCGCAACGGCGTCACGCTCGTGCTCTGCGTCATCGACAGCCAGGGCCATTTCCTCGCCTATCGCAACGGGGCCTTTGGCTTTGCCGACATCCGCAGGCGTGTCGGCGCCGAACGAGGCGTCGCCGAGTCCGGCATAGTACTCGCTTCTACCCACGACCACAGCGCACCGGACGACACCGGGGTCTGGGGCGGAGTGCCCGCCGGTTACCTAAAGTACGTAAGCGAGCGAACCGTCGCCGCGATCGAAGCGGCCATCGACAGCGAGCGTCCGGCTCGTTTGTTCTGGAGTCGACTCGACACCGCGCCTTACCATCTGCTGCAAAACGTTCTGCCGTCGGCCTATCCCATCGACTCCGTTCTGCGCGTGCTAATCGCTCGCGACGACCGCGGCGAGGTCATCGCCACGTTGATCAATTTTAGCGCACACGCCGATGTGCTCGGAGAAGCGAACCGGATTATCACGCCGGACTGGCCGGGGGCTACCGCAATGGCCTTAGAGCAGGCTGCGCCAAGCTCTGTCGCGGTGGTCACGCTGGGCTCGGTGGGCCGTACCGAGCCGCTAACTGCCGCCGTCCGCGCGCGATCCGAGTTCGTCGCGGCGCGCGACTATGGGGAGACGATCGCCAAGTTGGCGCTGCGCGCGCTCAGTCAGGAGCATGCAGTGGAAGGACCGCTTGGCGCCGTTCAAACCAAACTGCGCGAAGCGGTGACTAATCGCGCGCTGCGCAACCTTGATTTCGAAGCGACGCGAAGTCTATGGAATGGACTGTTCGCAACCGTCCTGCCGGCGTGGTTGCGGCTGGAGCTGGGCTTCACCGTGTACGGCGAGCCCGGGGTCGATCTGCTGCTGCGCGCAAACTCGCCGCCGTACCTACAGGTGAACGATCAGGTGCAAACGGTGATCGGCGCGCTGCGCGTTGGCGATCTCCTCTTCGGCGCGGTGCCGGTCGAGTCTTATCCGGAGACGGGTATCGTGGTTGCGCAAAGGGTTCGTGCCCCTGAACACTTCATCATAAGCCTCGCCGAAGACCAGCTGGGCTACGACCCGCCGGCGTACGCCATGGCTAAAGTGCGGGAGTGCAGCCCCACCGATGAGGCCTTTTTTACGATCAGCGCAAACCTTGGCGCTGACGTGACGCGTGCGCTTTTGTCTCAGGCGCAAAAGCTCGGTTTCAGCGTCACCGACCTATCGTACGATGGACTTTCAGGGGGCCCAACCAACCCTGGGCCCTGTCCCTAGGAGTTTGAGGATCGCGCACTCAAACGGCGCGCATGCTCGTAGCAGCGCGTAATTAGACATAATCAGATTGAGCGGGTGAACTTCAGAAGCTGCCTGTCGCGAATCTTTGCAAAGGGCAGCGAGCAGATGGCGCTCAGATAACCTTGGTCCGGCGGCCTAAGTTGGGCGCGCACCATCCGCCGCGACGTGCGAGAGGTCTGCGGGAAGGGCGCTCAAGCCTTAGCCCACTTTCTCAGCCTTGCGTTCGACCGAGCCGGCTACTTCCGGGTTCTTTTTCGGCTCGGGGTCGGGTTCCGTAGTCGCGCGCTTGAAGTCGCGAATTGCTTTGCCCAACGCGCCACCGATGTCCCCGAGTTTGCTTGGGCCAAAGATGACGAGCACGATCAGTAAAAGAATCAGCAGATGGGACGGAGCAAAAAGGTCCATAAACACTCTCCGTACGGCGGCCTTTGCCGCACCGGCGGATCACGAAAAGACCGAATCTTCGCCTGCTTTGGCAAGCCCCGCAGAGCAGTCCGACCCGGGCGCGGCACACAAGCATCCCTGCAAAGGCCAGTCTTTTTCGTTTCCTGCCGTTTCTAAGCTTAATCTCGCGCGAGATTTACTGCAACCTTGGCTACGCCCGGCGCAGGGACAGGATATGGAGCAACTACCCGCTTTGGCAACCAGGTATCTGCCGCTCGCTCGGCCTGCGTCGCGCTCTCAAGACAGGCCGACTCCCGCCTGGCCGACCTCCGCGTTAGAACCTTTTCTCCGTGTCGGGCTCTAGCGGATTTTGTTGGCCCGCAAGCGGCGAGCCGGGCGACTCTCCCTCTTCGAGCTTGAGTCGCTGTATCTTGCGGTAGAGCGTTGACAGGTGAATTCCGAGCACGCGCGCGGCTTTGGCTTTATCGCCTTCGACCTTATGCAAGATTCGCTTGATATGCTCCCGCTCGAGTTCCTCGAGCGTTACTTCAATACCCCCGACCTGATCCGCGACCACGCGCGAACTGGTCAATTTTTCGGGCAGATCGTGGGAATGGATGACGTCGGTCTCCGCCAGAATGACCGCACGCTCGACAGTATTTTCGAGCTCCCGCACGTTGCCGGGCCAATGATAGTTGACCAACAGGCGCATCGCGCCTTTCGAAAAGCGCATCCCTTCGCGCTGCGCCTCTTTTTCGAATTTGCGAAGAAAATATTCGGCCAGCAAGGGAATGTCATCGCGCCGTTCGCGCAGCGGAGGCAGAGGGATAGTGATCACATTGATGCGATAGAGCAACTCCTCGCGAAACCGTCCGTTCGCCACTTCCTTATCGAGGTCGCGGTTGGTGGCGCATATGACGCGCACGTCAAATGAGACGGGCTCGTTGGCGCCGACCGGATAACACTCCCTTTCCTGGAGCGCGCGCAGCAGCTTGACTTGCAGCTGCAATGGCATCTCGCCAATCTCGTCCAAGAACAGCGTCCCTTTATCAGCGGTTTTGAGCAGGCCGATCTTGTCCTGCGCCGCGCCGGTGAAGGCGCCCCGCTTGTATCCGAAAAGTTCGCTTTCCAAAAGCGACTCGGGCAACGCGCCACAGTTGATCGGCAGGAAGCGTTTATGCCCCCGGTCGGAGCTGAAATGGATCGCCCGCGCGAAAAGCTCTTTGCCGGTGCCCGACTCGCCAGTGATGAGCACGCTGGAATCCGACCGCGCGACCTTCTCCATCAGACGGAACACCTGCTGGATGGCGTCGCTGTTGCCGATGATGTTCTCGAAACGGTACTTCTCGCGCAGCTCGCGGCGCAAAAAACGGTTCTCGCGGAACAGCGACTTTTGCGCGAGCGCGTTGCGCACCACGGCCTTCAGATGGTCGTTGGCAAAGGGCTTGGTGATGTAATCGTAAGCGCCCTTGTGCAAGGCGTCGACCGCCGATTCCACGCTGGCGTAGGCGGTGAGAATTATCCCCATCACCTCGGGGTCGAGGTCGCGCAGCCATCCGAGCAGGTCCAGGCCGCTCGACGCGCTGCCCAGATTTAGATCGATTATCGCAAGGTCGATCTTTTCTTTTTCAAAGATATCGCGGGCAATGTCCGCGTCGTGAGCTTCCAGCACCTCATAACCTTCGCTGCGCAGCAGTTGCGACAAAATCACCCGCATCAGCTCCTCATCTTCGACGATGAGCAGCCGCGCGGCACCCTGCTGAGAATTGGCCCACGCTTGTGCTTCAATCATTTCACTGAGCGCCGGAAAGTTCGTCGGCGGCTCCCGCCTCGTAGGCGGGCAAGGTGATCGTTACCGTAGTGCCCTTGCCAAGCTCGCTGTCAACCTGGATAGTGCCGCGGTTGGACAGGACGATGCGCTGGCACACTGACAAACCCAGTCCCACTCCGGAGCCGGCCGGCTTGGTGGTGAAAAAAGGATCGAAAATCCGCCGCAGATGCTCGCGCGGAATCCCGATCCCGTTGTCAATTACCTGCAGGATAACCTTGCTTGCAGAGTCGGCGTTCACCGACTCGTTGCGCGTAACCACGCATATCACGCCGCCCTGGTTGAGCCCCGCGTCCGCGGCGTTGAACAGCAGGTTGAGCAGGACCTGCTGTATTTCCTTGTCATCGGCAAACACCGGTTTTAAGTCGGACGCGAGCTTGGTTTCAAGATGCAAACCCTGAAAGCGCTTACTGTAGGAAATAAGTCTTAAACTCTCCGCAACCAGGGCGTTGAGATCGACAGGCTTGCGCTGCGTTACGGATGGGCGGGCAAAATTGACCAGGTCCTTCAAGGTTCCCGAAATCCGCGTGATTTGCGACAGGATGGTGTGCAGCGTCATGCGACGGTTGGGATCGCTCTCGCTGGTCAGCAGCGACTGAGTCAACGAAAATATCGAGGCGAGCGGATTGTTGACCTCGTGCGCGATGCCCGCGGCGAACGTGCCGGCCGCCGCCAGCCGCTCGAATTTGAGCAGCTCGTCCAGCATCTCGCGCCGCTGCGTGACGTCGCGAAGCGTCATCTGAATAAACTGGCTGTCGCCGTAATGTATCAGCGCCGAGTTGACGTCAAAATAGCGGCCCGCGATCGGCAAATCGTAAAGATGGTCGGATCCTCTCGCCTTGACCGCCTCGAGATGACGACGCGCGCCCGAGGCGACCGACGGCGACACCAGGGCCCAGATCGGTTTGCCCGAAATGTCGCCCTCAGTCATCCGATTGTGCAAGCGCTCGGCCGCGGAGTTGAGGGCGAGTACCGCGCCGGAGTCGGGATCAACGTTGAGGATAGCGTCTGGGGCGAGATCGATCGCGCGGCGGTACTTCTCTTCCGAGGCGCGCAGCGCTTGCTCGCGCGATTCGATGTAAAAATGCGCCACCATCAGACGCCGCTCATCGATCGCCGCCACTACCGCGTCGACCAGCTTGCGATGCACCCGGCTTGGCGTGTGCGCGTACACCTGGGCAAGCATCACCTGCTTGAGCGCGATGTGAACTACGTTGAAACCGGAAGGACTTGCGCGCGAGAGAATTCCTTCCTGGCAATGCTTGCGCAGATAGACGTACGTGTCGATATCCTTCGGGTCGCGAAGGTGCGCCGCGAACCGGCATAACGCGTTGCGCAGACTTTCTTCCAGCGCCGCGGGGTCGGTTACGGAGACCTCGTACGACTCGACGCGCGTGAGTTGGTCGACCGCGTTCGCCCATTGCCTGGCGATCTCTTCCCACCACGCGTCAACTAACTCCGCCACCTGTCGCTGCACCCGCAGCGCGGCTGGCGCGCAGCCATAGACCCCGGGGAAGAGCGGCTCCAACATCAGTCGGATCTTGTCCAACTCGATGCGGATTTCCTCGCGCTCTCGCTCGCTGAGCACAACCGGCTCGTCGGTGGGTTGATGCGCGCTCAGCGCGGCGCTAAAGGCGCTCGTGTCGGCGCGATGCGGGGCTGAATCTTTCATCCTTTTCTGGCAGGGAGGCATGCGACAAGCAGGTCGTGCGTTACCACGCGGCTAGCATTGCGTAGCGGATGGCTCGGTATGCATGATGTCGGCAAAGCCGCCGCCCGCCTTGCGCGTGCTGGGGACCTCGCGCCGCCCTTGATCACGTGATTATAAGTCCGGCCTGGCCGCGGACTCCGTCTTCTTATTAACAATGCTAACACCCGTAAATTGATCGCGCCACTAGCGCCGGCTGCTGCTGATGGTCGTTCTTCCCTCGCTCGCGGCAGGTCAGGCCGACAAGAAAAGTAAACGCCGTGGGAAGTCTTCGCGTGTTCGGTTTGATATCTTTTGGCCGGCTCGAATTGGTAGTGCGTCAATCGACGGTCGCAGGGTCGCTTTCCTCGCCGGATTTATGAATAATCCTAAGTATTACGCGGAGGTTGGACGATGCGTGTAGCCTACTTGACAATCACTGGAGCATTGGCACTGACGGCGACTGTCGCAGGCGGACGAGCGTGGGCGCAAAGTCCGGCGGCGACCGCCAGCCCGGCTCCGCAGGCGGCGCCGGCGCCCGCTGGTTCGTCCGCGCAGCCGGGGGCGGAGCCGGTCGACGTGGTCATCGTGGAAGAAGACGTGGTGGCGCCGCTTATCGGCGAACCAGAGCATCATTTCCGCCACGCTCTCAAATATTTTCAGAAGGGCAAAAAGAAGCAGGCGGCTGATGAGATTAGCATCGGCGCAGCGCTGGTGCGGCTTGAGGCCGGACGCCATGCGGCCGAAAACAAGGGAGGGTTGCAGAAGGCGGCCGATGACTTGGATAAGCTCGCCGACGACGTGCGCCAGGGAAAGGTCACTTCGCCCAAACCTCTGGAGCGAACGTTCGCGCAGGCAGACCTTGCTTTAGCGCGTCATTACCAAAAGATGGCCAAGAATTCGCTGAGTCAGGCCGACGGCAAAAAGACTGGTGGTTGGCTCGCGGCGTCGGCGGACTACCTGGAGCGCGGTGCCGGATGGGTAGGGCACAAGTTCGAAGCCGGCGAGGCGGCAGTGGTACGCGGAGCCCGCACTCTTGGGCAGAAGCTCAAGGGTGGCGCAAGCACGGCGTCCGGAGATGTCAGCAAGGGAGTTGACGATCTCGGCAACGAGGTCGACAAACTCGACGGCAGTCAGGCTTCGGCCAAGTGAGAATCAACCAGCCGCGGCGCGAGAACTCGCTTCTCGCGCCGCGGCTGCACGGATATTCAAGAGCTTGTTGCCGCTCCGCACGCCTTTGGCGGAGTGCGATATACCCACGTAGCGAATCGCGCGACCCGCGCAAAACTGGCTGGTATGGGGCGCTGGGTATGCGGCTTTTTAACTCTTCAACTTTGACCGCGATTCTGAGCGCTTGGCCCCTTTCATGAATCTGGTTGGGACGCTATGGCGTCTCAGGTGAGATCGCCTCTAGTTCTTGTCCCGCAGTTTCCGGATAGCCCAGGTACATCACCAACGCCGCCGCTGCCCAAAAAAAAGTAAGCGCCTTGATCGCGGCCCAGTGCGAACCGATTAGCCCGTAAAGAACGGTTTCGAGAAGCAGGCCCAGCGCGCCGCCCGTCGTTCCGGCGACGATCTGTGCGCTCGCTGCGGCCGAGCGGTGAGAAGTTGGGAATAGCTCGGCGCTGTAAACGCTTATGATCGTGCCCGAGGCGGTGTCGAAGAACAGTCGCAGAATCCAGATTTCTGCGACCAAATTGCCGCCCGTGGTGTAAAGCCAGACCGTGAGCGGCGCGCCGACAAGCATGAACAAGGCACCGCTTGCGCGCCGACCGTGGCGGTCGCTGATTTGGCCTCCGAGCACGCTGCCGAGAATCCCCAGTGCGCCCCCGAAAACCACCAGAAACGAGACCTGTGGGGCGGACCAGCGATGGACTTCCTGGAGATACTTCGGGAACAGAAAAGTCGCCGAACTCGCACCCATCGCGTTCAAGAACCCGACCGAGACCACCGTCACCAGACGCCGCGGGTAGGTTTTGAACAACGCGATCAGCGGCTGCAAAAGACGCGCGGGTCGCATCTTGTCCAATTGCTCGGCTTCGAAGCGCTTGCTTTCGGGTAGAAGCCGACGCAGCGGAACGATCAGCACCAGCGGTAGCAGCGCAAGCGCGTACAGGCCGCGCCATCCGTACGGGATAACATCGATCAGAGCAAAGACGATCGCGGCCAGCCCGTAGCCGCTGATCGCCAGCGCTCCCTGAAGACCCACCACCCAGCCCCGCAAGGCGGCGTCGACTTCCTCGGCCAGGATGACAAGCGAAACCGTTGCCTCCGCGCCGGAGAACGCGCGGCTTACGAATTGCGCGGCGATAAAGCTGTGCTCGTTCGGAGCAAGCGCGGTGAGGCCGGTGAACAGCGCGTAGCCAAGGATGGTATAGAGCAGAAGGCGACGGCGGCCAAAGACGTCGGCTAGCGGGGAGATTAAGAACGAGGCGAGATAGCCCAGGCGAATTGCCGAAAGCATCGCGCCCAGCCGAGCTTCCGCTACACCCAATCCGCTCTGAATCTGGGACAGCGCCAGGCTCAGCAAGGCGCTGTCGTACATGTCGAAGAAGCCGGCTGTGGTCGAGACGCCGAACACCCGCCATTGGCGCGGCGTGAGCGGTGGAATTTGCCGCGCAAGAAAATTTCTTGGCGCCCGGCTCGTTGCCTTCTGATCGGATGTGGACAAGGCAACCTCCTGATGCGGTGCTTGGCTCATCATTGCCGCTTCTCGAGAGCCGGCACCGACGTGAAGCTTCTCATGACGCGTACAGACCCGCTATGGATGATTTAGCGCGACAGAATGGGGCAACGCTATGGTCACTCACGCTTGCGTCACGTGTGCCAGCAGCGTCTATACGCGTCGACTGGATTGACCAGGGGTCGCCCCAGGCAATCACTGCTCAATCAAAAAACGATTACCCGCGGCGCGGTTCGGCATCCGATGTCCTGGTCGATTCTGCTCGATTAAACGTATGGGGCTCAAAAGCTTGACGCGCCATGCGCGCGGCCATTTGGCTTGTACGAAATGCAATATAACTGGTACGATACGCTCACTTTGAGCTTAAGTGCAGCGCGCCGACTCGCTCAGGAAATGGGGGGCAGCGGCGCGAGGGAACTGGAAACTGCCTGAGACCCGGAAAATCGCGAAGCACGGAAGAGGTGTGGCGGTCTCGCCCTGACCGAAGGTTTCGCCGCCGGGCCGCGCATGGGGTTGGTGAGATGCGCCTTTGTGTGGGAAGCTCGAAGGGAATAATCATCCTTGACCCGGATCGCGGCAGCGCGCCCTTGATGGTGCATGCCGAACCTGCGCCAGTGTGGTGCCTGGCAGCCAATCGCCAGGACTCGCAGTTGATTTACGCCGGCTCCAACGAGTGCGTCGCAATGGGCAATGCGCGTGGAATGCGCACCTTGGCGCGCTCGTCCGACGGCGGCAAGAGCTGGGAAGACATCACGCCGCGCGGAACCGCTGACGAAGATACCTGGACGATAGCCGCATCGCCTGTGAGCCCCAACCAACTGTTCGTGGGCACGTCGCGCGGTAGGATACTGCGCAGCGACGACGGAGGGCGCACCTTCGCCGAGTGCACGGCCCTGCGCGCCGAGAGGGCGCGAGCGAAGTGGGAACCGGGATGCGGCGGGCGGACTCCTCGAGTTCGTTCGATCGCCTTTGATCCGCGCTCGCCGTCAACCTTTTACGTTGCGATCGAGCGTGGCGGAATACTTCGCTCTCGCGACGAGGGAGTCAGTTTCGAGGCTTTGAGCGCGGCCGTTCACGCCGACGTGCACAGCGTCGCGGTTTCCCCATATGATTCAAGGTTGCTCTTCGCGGCAACGGGTAACGGCTTTTACCGTTCGGATAACTCCGGCGCCTCGTGGCGCCGAGTCTTGCTGGACTGTACACGGTCCTATACGGTCCCGATCTTAGCGCTGAGCGAGCCCGCAGGGGTGATCTTGACCGCGGCAGCCCTTGGACCCCCGCAGACGTGGGCCGGTCCCGGTGGCGCTCGGGCGCGGATTTTCCGCAGCGTTGACCACGGACGTACCTTTACACCGGTGCCGCTGACCTTGGTCGAAGACCCCATGCCGGCGATGGTCATGGAGATCGTGCAGAGCCCGAGCTGTCCGCAGGAGATATTCGCGATCACCAATCGCGGCTTTGCCCTGCGCTCGCGCGATCGGGGCGCAACCTTCACCCAGGTCGCGGCGAGCCTGCCCCCGGCCTTCTCCCTCGTGGTCCTGGCTTAGGGGATTTGGGCTGAGCCGGCCGACAGCCCCACTAAAGAGCGAACGCCGTACCGATCGAGCCCGCGACGCACGCCGGCGCGCGTCGCGGATTGCGAGCGCCCTCGCGTCTCCCATTGCGAAGAATCAACCCATCCCGGTGGGATGAACCCGCCCGGCCAAAGTGCGCGAGGGTCGCGCGAGGATTGCCTTGACGGACGGCCGATATATTGGCGAAATAAAGGCAAAAATGATCCCCAAAAACGCAGCCCTGCCCATCGTAACGGTCAGCGCCGAAGGCGCGCGAGCGAGCGCCGCCCAAGCGTTAAAACGGGGGGTCGAGTTTTATGAGATGCCGGTTAGGGAAATCGTCAACCGATGCACGAACTCAAGGCTGCCTTTCGAGTGGACGATCAATCCATACCGGGGATGCGAATTCGGTTGCGTTTATTGTTACGCCCGCTACACGCACGAGTTTCTGGAGCTTCCCGACCCGATGGATTTCGAGCGGCGAATTTTCTTCAAGGCCGGCGCCGCACGCGCGCTGGCCCACGCGCTTTCCGCCGGACGACTCGATGAGGGAACGATCGCCCTGGGCACCGCCACTGATCCATATCAACCGGCCGAACGACGGTTTAAGCTCACGCGCTCATTGCTCGAGCTGTTCGCCTCGGCGTGCGGGCTTAGTCTCTCGGTCACCACAAAGTCGCATCTTATTGTGCGCGACCTGGAGCTGTTGCGCTCGATCTCAAGGCGTTCAACACTGACCGTCAATTTTTCCCTTATTACGCTTAATCGTCGTTTGCAGCGGATCCTCGAGCCGCGAGCGCCTCGCCCGGCGCTCCGCCTGCGCGCCTTGGCGGTGCTAAGCGCGGCGGGAATCCGCTGCAATTTGCTGGTGATGCCGGTTATTCCAGGTTTGACCGACCGTGAAGCCGCCCTCGAAAGCCTGCTTAAGGCAGCCCGTCGCGCAGGTGCGGCGCAGGTCTGGTGGCGCTCGCTATTTCTTAAGCCGGCGGCGGCCCGCCGTTTTTTCCCCTTCGTGCGCGAAAAGTTGCCGGAACTCGCCCAGGAAATCGAACGTCTCTACGGCAGTCGCGCCTACGCGCCGAGGGAGTACGAGCAACGCTTTGGCGAGACTTTCGGTAAGCTTAAATTGGCCTGCGGCTTCGCCGACGAGCCGCGTCGTTCTCCGGCGTCACAAGCGGCGCAGCCGCAGCGGCAATTCGCGCTCTTCGATAAAAACCTTCGCGGTTTTGATTGCAGGCGTGCCGGTTCTGCCCGACCGAGCGCGTGACGTCAGCGCAGCGCTTTTGGCGGCGCGCGCTCGGGTCACTCAAGGCGGATTTCCACGGCGGACAACACGCCAGCGCATCGGCCGGACCAAGCGCGAACTCCGATTCGGCCATTGCGATGGGCGATGGGCTTGGCGAGGAATTTTAAGGCGGCCCGTGTGTGGGGCCTTGCAAAGAGACGTTTAGGTCGCCGCGACCAGGAGTCTCGCCCACTCCGGCGCTTCTGCGGGTTGGAAAATTCTCAAGGAACGTCAACTGGCTCCCTAAAAGCGACAACGGTTCCGTTCGTACCGGTTCGGCCGGCCGTAGCGACTCGGAAACTAAAGAATCCGGGCAGGCGGCCTGAATCTAGGCGACCGAGGTCGCAGTAAACGGACGGCGTTAGAGGCCCCGAGCCTCTAACGCCATGGCAAGGTTCGCGCAAACCGCGCGGCGTCGCGCGGCGCGCCATAACAGATGCATTAGTTTTGTGCCTTTTCAGGGACTTGGCCCTGCTCGCCGGCCTGCGGAATAGCGGTCTGACCAGGCTGCTTCTGAGCATAGGCACTAGCTCTGACTTCCGTTGCCCAGTCGCTGCCCCACTGGGAGCTATAACGCAGAATCTCGTCGCGGTGCACGGGATTGAACTCGTAGTTCTCCTGATCCTCAGCGCCCCACTGCCAAGCGTAGCTTGGGGTGCTTGTCACGACCAGCGCCAGCGCGCCAGCCGCAGCCGCGAGCGCAATCGTTCCGAGTTTTCCTTTAGTAGTTCTCATTTTCGAGCATTTCCTCCATGAGTTTACCTGACAGAAAAGCACTAAGCGTGCCACCGAGTTTGCCTTTTTAGGCATCATTTGGCGCACTTAAACTACTGAGCTGATCGAGTCCTTCCGCTTTATGCGAACGGACTCGCGCTTTTTGCATAGATTGGGTTCGGAGGGACTGAGGAGGACCACCGGCCGCGTTCGGTTGCGGCAATGTGACGCCGCGTTGCAGCGACGATTACGGAGGGGAGGAGCCTTGCGCGGCCTTTAAGCGCAGCGGCAGGGTCCCGGTTTCATTACAAGCAAAGGGATGATGGGGCTCTACCAGGCTGAATTAGGCGAGAATAACGGGACTCCTTCTCGTTGCTGCAGCGCGCGGCGAGGCCTGTAGAAACGCTTTGTTGAGTCAACGGGTCGGACTGTGTCCGCGGGGGTCTACCGGCAGCCTAAGCAGTTCAAGCTGCCGGTAAAACCTTTCGCGCTTGGCTCAGCGTGTTGGAAAGCGCGTACACGTGGAACCTGGAAGGGCTCGCAGCAATTTTCGTCGCCTGCTCAATGGGCTCCGAATTCGGTGTCGGGCATGCGCTGATACAAACGATTGAGCTAACCAACCTTACTCTTGGCAGCGGCACCCGCGCCGCGTTTGCCGTACGTCTCTCGCAGGGCGCTCTTCAGGAACTTGCCTGTTGAAGTGCGCGGGATTGATTCGGCAAAAACGTACTCGTCGGGCAACCACCATTTTGCGAATTTTCCTTCCAGGAACCGATTGATGTCCCCTGCCGAAGCCCTCGCACCTTCCTTGAGCACGATTACGGCGAGAGGACGCTCGTCCCATTTGGGGTCGGGAATCGCGATGACCGCCGCTTCGGCGACCGCGGGATGGCCCATGATCGCATTTTCAAGATCGACGGAGCTAATCCATTCGCCGCCGGATTTGATCAGGTCCTTGGTGCGGTCGGTAATTCTGATGTAGCCCTCTTCATCGATAGTTGCGACGTCGCCTGTACGCAGCCATCCGTCAGCGGTAAATTTGTCCGGAGTCGGCTCCATGCCGAAGTACTTACCGGTGATATACGGGCCGCGCACCTGGATCTCGCCCATTGCCTTGCCGTCGGACGCTACCTCCTTGCCGTCGTCGCTGACCACGCGCATTTCGACAAACGGCATCGCGTAGCCTTGCTTGGCGCGGTAAGCATATCGTTCGTCAGCTGACAGGCGCTCCATCTCGGGCTTGAGAGTCGCGACCGTCGCGACGGGCGACGTTTCGGTCATTCCCCACGCGTGGAGGACGGTGATTCCGAGCCGGTCGAAGGCGCGGATCATCGACTCGGGCGCGGCCGACCCTCCAACGGCAAGCCGCAACCCTTTAGCGAGCTTCCAACGCGTGGGCTCCCGTTCGAGCAGCTGCAGCACCGCAAGCCAAACCGTAGGCACACCGGCCGATAATGTTACATTTTCGCTTTCGAAAAGATTAAGGAGGCTTTCGCCGTCAAGATACGGGCCTGGAAAGACCAAGCTCGCGCCCATCATGGTCGTTGCATAAGGAATACCCCACGCATTCGCATGGAACATTGGGACCACGGGGACGACCACGTCGCTCGCTGCAATGTGCATCGAGCTCGCCAATACGCAGTTGTAGGAATGGAGCACCGTTGACCGGTGAGAATAAACCACGCCGCGCGGCCGGCCCGTTGTGCCCGACGTGTAGCACATGCCTGACGCCTCGCGTTCTTCGATCCGCGGGTAAGCAAACTCGCCGGTGGCGGTAGCAAGCAGGTCGTTGTAGTCTTCCAGACCCGCGGGCAGTCGAGCGCCCGAGTGGTTCACCACGAAGACGCGCTCGAAATTCGCGCGCGACCTGAACTGCTCCAGCACGGGCAGCAGGACGTCGTCAACGATCAGGAACCGATCACCGGCATTGTTGACGATGTATTCGAGGTCATTGGGATGCAGGCGCAGGTTTAAGGTATGGAGCACGCCGCCCGCCGCCGGGATCCCGAAATAGGCCTCATGATGGGCATAATGGTTCCACATCAGAGTGGCCACGCGGTCGCCTTTTTTGAGTCCAGCTTTGCACAGACTTTCCGCCAAAGCCTTCGCGCGCCGATGGAACTCCCGGTAAGTCGTCCGATGCAGAGATTTATCGGGCAACCGCGAGACGATCTGCGCCTTAGGAAAATAGCGCCCCGCGCGTTCAAGGATATGAGGCAACGTCAGGGGATAATCCATCATTGTTGATTCCATAGCACTCTTCTCTCGCCGTACTTCTGCCCCTACTCCGTCAGAATACCCTGCGCGCGCCGCAGCAGACGCGGACTCCCTGGCCGCCGTAAGCTGCGCAGGGCCAGGTCGCAACGGTGTTTGCCGGCCATTCGCTAGTTCGTCCGGGCCAGGGCGGCGCTATATACCTGGCCGAACAGTTCGTAGCGAGTCCCGTCGAATCTTCCCAACTGAAATTGCTTGATCGGATAAAAGTCAGTTGGGCTTGTGTTGATCAATATACCAGGCAGCATCATCGGCAATTGGAGGTTCTTGATGTTCGCCGCCTGCCTCATGATGTTTTCCCGCGAAAGATCATTACCGCACTGCTTAAGCACGTAAACCAGGGTTTGAGCGCAGCTATATCCTGAAACGTTGAAGATGTCCTTGGGATCTCCGTCAGGATAGTATTTGCGCATAAAAGCCAGATATTCCTTGACCGCTGGATCGTTCGCCCATCGCGGATCGCTTGGATCTTTGAGGAAGGACCCTGAGATGATGCCCTTGGACGCCTCCAATCCGGCCGGCTTTAACACCGCGGAAATCGAGGCTGAGACGAAGTTAAGGAACTGGGTGGGACGCCAGCCGATTTCATACGCCTTCCTGATCGCCATCGCCGCGAACTTCGGCGTGGTAATATTGATGAAAACATCCGCGCCACTGTTTTTCAGATTGACGATTTGAGAATCGATCGTCGGGTCGGTGACTTCATAGGTTTGTTCCTTCACTATAAGTTTGCCGGCTGCCGCACCGAGACCGTCCTTTACTCCGGAAAGATAGTCCTTGCCGTAGTCGTCGTTTTGGTAGAGGATGGCGATTTTCGCATTTGGCATGTGCTCGAGTATGTAATGTGCCCAAATTGTGCCTTCAGCGTGGTAGGTCGGCTGCCACCCCATCGTCCACGGATGTCCCTTCGGGTCGCCCCATTTGCTCGCGCCGGTGTACACGAAAAGCTGGGGTACTTTATGCTGATTCATGTACCTCCATATCGCGGTGTTGCACGGGGTGCCGAGCGGTCCGAAGTCCAACAGAACATGGTCTTGTTCGACCAGCTTGCGCGTCATCTCGTAAGTTTTGGGTGGACTGTAGCTGTCGTCATAGCTGATGAAGTCTATTTTGCGTCCGTTGATTCCACCTTCATCGTTGACCTTTTTCAAATACGCGCCGGCGGCCTTGAGGATGGTGCCGTAGGCCGAAGCCGGTCCGCTATACGGCGCGGTGTTGCCAACCTTAATTTCAGTTGCTGTTACTCCTGGGTCCTCTGCCTGGGCGCTTGAAACGCAAACCCCCAACAATAGAGCCAGTCCCAGCGCAAAAGCGCCGATCCTTCCAGGTACAATTGCCCGCTTTTTCGGTCGAAGCATATGGTTAATCAACCCCCGTGTTCTTTATGTTTCGTGAGGTAGACGGTATCCGATTACTTGATGTAAGACTCAGCGCATTTCCCTTCAGATAGCCTATCGGGTGCGAGGCCAATTCCTTTTTGTTCAACAGCGGTCCCAGCTAGCGTGCCAGGGCCTGTCGATTGACAGCACCCGCATAGACCGTCCCAAAAGGCTCCCAACGCTGCCCATCGAATTTAGCGAGTTGGAGCTGCTTGAGCGGGTAAAAGTCGGTGGGGCTGGTACTCGCCACGATTCCCGGCTCGAGCATTGGCACTTCCAAGTCCTTGATAGCCGCGGCCTGTCGCATAACGTTGGCGCGCGAGAGATCCTTGCCGCATCGCTGAAGCACGTAAACCAACATATGTGCGACGGCATAACCGGTAGCGTTAAATCCGTCCTTAGGGTCTGCTGCGGGGTAATAGCGTTGCAAGAAGGCGTAGTATTCCCGAGTCGCAGGATCGTCTTTCCATCTCGGATCACCCGGGTCCTTAATGAATCCTCCAGTTATCAACCCCTTGGAAGCCTCGAGGCCCGCGGGCTTGAGTACGGCCGCGACGGAGGCTGAGACGTTGTTCAAAAACTGAATCGGATGCCAGCCGATTTCGTTCGCTTTCCTGATAGCCATCGCGGCAAACTTCGGCGTGGTAATGTTCATGAAGACATTGGCGCCGCTGTTCTTGAGGTTGACAATCTGCGAGTCGATTCTCGGGTCCGTGACTTCATAGGTCTGAATGCTAACCACAGATTTCCGACTCTGTTCGCCGAGTCCATCCTGAAAGCCCGCCAGATAGTCCTTGCCGTAGTCGTCGTTTTGGTAGAGAATGCCGATCCTGGCGTTGGGGATGTGCTCTATTACATAACGGGCGTAAATCGAACCCTCGCTGTAATAGGTGGGCTGCCAGCCCATCGTCCATGGATGGCCCTTAGGATCTCCCCATTTGCTGGCTCCGGAAAGCACGAACAACTGCGGCACGTGATGATCGTTCATGTACCGCCATATCGCGGTGTTACAGGGCGTGCCTAGCGGAGCGAAATCGAGCAGGACGTGATCCTCTTCCACGAGCCTGCGCGTCATCTCGTACGTCTTGGGCGGACTGTAGCCGTCGTCGTAGCTGATAAAGACGATTTTGCGCCCGTTGATACCGCCCTCGTCGTTCACCTTTTTGAGATACGCTGCGACGGTTCTCAGGATGGTTCCGTAAGCTGAGGCAGGCCCGCTGTAAGGCGCCGTGTTGCCGACCTTAATTTCATTTGCGCTCACTCCGGGGTCCTGCGCCAAGGCGCCGGTGGCAACCAATCCTAGAATTACTGAAACCCCCAAGGCAGCGAATACAATTCGCCGCGCTCCATTAAGCTGCTCGGGTAGCCGAGGCATACTATATTGATCCCCCCGATAGTATTTGCCTCCGGTTAATAGGTTAATAGGGTTAGGCTAATCCCCATATTCTTATTCTTTGAGATTGGTCAGTCCGGCTTTCCCATAACGGCGCGAGCGGTGCCGGCAGTCGCCCCAGCCGCGTCGGCGGTCTCGCTGCGCGGGCTCGGAGCGGGACGCTCGCCGACGATTGAACGCCGCAGGGCCACCGTGATCCTCTTGGCTAGCCCGGCCACCCCGGTCGGCATCACGTACATGAAGATGATCAGCGTGATTCCGAAAATTGCCCAGGGTGCCGCGCGTGAAATTTCTTGCGCGTAGGTGGGCACGAACTCGATGAATGCTCCGCCGAAGATCGCGCCCGAGATCGAGGCGATTCCGCCTACCACACTTCCGACCAGAAAATTGATCGACAAGAAGGCGCTGAAGGTATCGGGCGCGACGAAGGCGACAGCGAGGGCGCCCAGCGCGCCGGCGACACCCGTGTACATCGCGCTCACGCCAAATGTCAGGGACTTGTAAAGCGCGCTATTGACCCCCATGGCTTCCGCGGCTATGGGGTTGTCGCGGATTGCCATGATGGCTCGACCCGCGCGCCCGCGCAGCAGATTGTACGCAAGGGTCAAAGCGATGACCAAAACCGTCAGGCTCAAGTAGTAGATGTACTGGTCGGAAGTTATAGGCAGATGCCATGGAGCACCGGGCTTATCTAGGACTATGCCCTGCGAACCGCCCGTCCAACTGTCGAAGTATTTGAGAACCTGCGGCATCGCCAAGGCGAGCGCGAAGGTTGCCAGCGCGAGGTAAAGACCCTCGAAACGCAGCGCCGGCAGGCCGAACAGAAAGCCCACGAGCAACGATAGTAGTCCGGCCGCGATGATCGCCCAACCGTACGGGATATCCCATCGCGTGGTCATAATCGCGGTCGTATATGCGCCGATCGCGTAGAAGGCTCCGTGACCGAGCGAAAATTGACCGTTGTAACCGATCAGTATGTTCAGACCCAGCAGCGCGACCGCATATATGTACACCTGGGTGAATTCGAAGGTCTGATAGCTGCTCAGTGCGAACGGCAGTAGGTACGCTACGATCGCGATCGCGGCCAGGATGAGCTTCGTGGCCGGTCCGCGCAAGACAGGTCCCGCGCTCAAGGCTCCAAGCCGGCCGTTCTTCGCGTCGATGGGTGCGCCTTTCATCCGAGGTTCGGCCTTAGGCCCGCTCTTGGCTGTCCGCATAATTAAACTCGGCTGACGGCCGCGCGGCCGAACAAGCCGGTCGGCTTGATCAGGAGGGTTAGCAAAATGACGGCCAACGCCACGGTAAGCTTAAGTTCGGTGCCGATGAACGTGACGTACGTGCCGACGAGATTTTCAAGCACCCCCATCAAAAAGCCTCCCAGCACGGCTCCGCCCGGGCTGTTAAATCCACCCAACGTGGCCGACGCGAAGGCGTATATCAGAATGCCGCTCATCATGTTGGGCTCCAAAAAGACCAACGGAGCAACCAACATTCCGGCCACGGCTCCCACTACAGAAGCCAAGCCCCAGCCCAGGGCCAACATCCAGCTCACCCGTATGCCCACGAGCCGGCTTCCCGAGGGATTCTCCACCACCGCCCGCATCGCCAGACCCAACGTGGTGTGGTGAAAGAAGACGTACATTATGATCAGAACCAGTACGCTTACTCCGCCGACACCGAGATCCTGCAAGCTGATTGTGGCTAGGCCGAGCTTGATCGGCGTGGACGGGAACGGGCTAGGGAACGGCTTGACGGTATAGGTGTAAATCCATCCGGCCACGCTGTTGAATATCGTCAACAGGCCGATCGTGACCATGACGATGGTTAGAACCGGGGCGTTTTCGACCGGCCGAATGACCACCCGCTCGATCAACAAGCCACCAAAAAATGCGATCGCCAACGTCGCCGCAAAGGCTGCCCAATAAGGCCAACCGGCGTTGAGCATCGTCCATGCCAAGTAGGTCGCGAACATTGCCATCTCGCCCTGCGCAAAGTTCACGACACCCGTGGCTTGGTAAATCAGTACGAGAGCGAGCGCCAAGCTTGCGTAAACACCGCCGGTGCTCAGTCCGGAGACAATCTGCTGCAAAAGTGTTGCCATAACGTTCGCTCAGCTAATAGCCCAGATAGGAGCGCCGAATAGAATCGTTCTCTCGCAGCTCCTCCGCCGGCCCAGAGGTAACGATGCTGCCGGTTTCAAGCAGATAGGCCTGATGGGCCAGTTCCAAAGCCGCCACGGCGTCCTGCTCGACGAGCAAGATCGTGACCCCGTCAGATTGGTTGATCTGGCGCACGATACGAAACAGCTCCGTCACCACCACCGGCGCAAGACCCAGCGAGGGTTCGTCGAGCAGGAGCAGCCGCGGGCGCGACATCAACCCGCGCGCCACCGCGAGCATCTGTTGCTCGCCGCCGCTCAGCACGCCTGCCTGGTTGCGGCTTTTTTCCTTCAGCACGGGAAAGAGACGGAACACGCGCTCCATGTCCTCGTGGATTGCTGCTTTGTCCCGCCGCGCGTAGGCGCCCAGCCTGAGGTTTTCCTCTACGGTGAGGTTGACGAACGTGCCGCGCCCCTCCGGGACATGGGCGATGCCGCGGCGGACGATATCCTCGGGTGCAAAGCCCTCGATTCGTTCCCCGGCGAAACGAACCGTGCCGCTGATCTTCACCATTCCGGAAATCGCCCGTAGCAAAGTGGTCTTACCTGCGCCATTAGCGCCCAGGATTACGGTGATTTTTCCCTTTTCGACCGCGAAGTCCAGTCCGTGGAGCACCTTGCTCCAGCCGTAGAAAGCCTCCAGACCAGACGCTTCAAGCAGAGCTTCCATCGGTCCTCACTGTCCCAAGTAGGCTCGGATAACCTCGGGGTTGCGCTGCACCTGAGCTGGCGGCCCCTCGGCAATCTTGCGTCCAAAATCGAGCACCACGACCTTGTCGGAAACTTGCATTACCAGGTTCATGTGGTGCTCGACCAAGAGCACCGTAATCTTTAAACGGTCGCGTATTTCTCGCAGCAAACCAGATAATTCCGTTACTTCCTCGTGATTCAGGCCGCCGGCCGGCTCGTCCAGCAGCAACAGTTTGGGCGCCCCCGCCAGCGCGCGCGCTAGTTCAATCCGCTTGAGCGTGCCGTACGGCAAGCCGGCAGCGGCGTGATGAGCCAGATGCTTCAGGCTCATGAATGAAATGGCTTCCATAGCTTGCTCGTAAATGAAATCCTCCTCACGGCGGGCGTGCGGCAAGCGCAAGGCGTGGGTCAGAAACCCGGTGCGGGTCCGGCTGTGAACTCCCAGCATGACATTTTCGAGGACGGTCATCGTGGGAAACAGCGCCAGGTTCTGAAAGGTGCGGCAAATCCCCAGCTCCGGCACTCGATAGCGCGGTAAGCCAAGCAATGACTTCCCGTCGAAGATCACCGCGCCGCTCACGGGCTTGTACAGCCGGCTCAAGCAATTGAACAGCGTGGTCTTGCCAGCGCCGTTCGGACCAATGAGTCCGACGATTTTTCCTGGTTCGACCGCGAACGTAACGCCATCGAGCGCGACGATCCCCGAGAATCGGACGGTGATTTCTTGAACTGAGAGCAGGACGTTATCAGCCGCCATCGTGACGCCCCATCAAGCGCGCAAACGTCGAGCCTACGCCGCTCCGCGGGAGCGGCGGGCAACCATGGGGAATCCACGCGATGGCAACTAGGTCGTTTTTACTCGAATCGCCTGCGCAATAAGTCCCAGGCGCGAGGTCACCTGTGGCTGAAGAAAATTCCCATCCCAATTGCCGTGTCCCCTTCGAGGTCCGAAAATTTCTCGCGTGCGGTTACGAGCGGCCCTCGCGTCTACACGCGCTCATTAAGACATATCCACAACTAAAAACCCGTGCAACCGCGATATCGCTCATCTAAGAACCTTAGGCTGACACCTACCCTCCCGACCTCGACCGGACGCTCGACCGGTCCGGTATAAGAACGGTGACGCTTAAGGGTTGAAATTTAGCTTAGAAACGAGCCACTTGTTTTATCCCAAGCCTTCCGCGAACCCGCACTTCCCCTACACTGCACCCCCCCGACTTTGCCACACGGGTTCTTTTCAAGACTAAACTAGTTTAAACGCTCTTTAAAGTGCACCCCGATGCGCGTCAAGACCGGTAACATCTGTTTTGGCGCCCGTTTGGGCCAAGCTTCGGCTTGCCCCTCGATGGTCTTGGGGCGCGCGCCTAGCAAGCCGGGATCCACGGTCGTGGGTCCTGGACCGTTCACACGGCCCGGGTTGACGCCTTAGGCGCTCGGTCGAGGTCTCCTCGTTCGCCCTTTTGCCGAACCAGCCAAGAGACGACCTCTCCACGGCGGGTCCGGTCTGGAGTAAGCGCTCAAGAAGGGACGCATAACCTGTGGAAACCTTCTGCTGGCGATTCTGGCGATTCGCGGCTGCGCGACTAACGAGAAGAGTCTCACCGCGCACGGGCCGAGAGCTCCTTACGTCTCTTCACCGAAGCGGCGAATATCCTCAGGTCCTGCTTTGGTTGCCAGGCGCTCTTTGCCCTGCACCATCTGGCGAATTTCTTCAACGATGTCGGGGTTGAGGAGCGTGGTGGTGTCTCCGATATCCATCGTGTTGGAGATGGCGGCCAGAATGCGTCGCATGATCTTTCCCGAGCGGGTCTTCGGCATGTCGGGGACGATGCGTACGCTTTTGGGACGAGCGATCTTTCCAATCGTCGTTTCTATCGAATGAACAATCTTTTCTTCGACATGTTTGCTGGGCTTGACGCCTGGCTTAAGCGCGACATAAACCTCCGGCATACGTCCTCTTAAGTCGTCTACTACCGGCACCACGGCGGCCTCGGCGACTTCCGCCACCATGAGGCAGGCCGATTCCAGCTCCTTGGTGCCCAGCCTATGGCCGGCGACGTTAATGACGTCGTCTACACGGCCTAGAATCCGGTAGTAGCCGTCGGAGGCCTGCATCGCGCCGTCGCCGGCGAAGTAGGGCCAATCGCGCCAGTCTTTGCTCTTCGGATCGCGGTTGTATTTTTTGTAGTACTGGGCGACGTAGCGGTCAGGGTCGCCCCAGATCGTCTGGAAGATTCCCGGCCATGGATTGCGGATGCAGATATTTCCCGCGCGGTTTGAACCCGCGGGGATTTCGTTGTGTTCCTCGTCATAGATTACGGGGTAGATCCCGGGCACGGCGGGGCCAGCGCTGCCGGGCTTCATCGGATCGATCGCCGGCTTGGTGCTGCACAAGAAGCCTCCGTTCTCGGTCTGCCACCACGTGTCGACGATGACCGCCTCGCCCTTACCGATGACCTCGTAATACCACTGCCAGACTTCGGGCTCGATGGGCTCGCCGACGGTTGTCATGTGCTTGAAGTGATAGTTGTACTTCTTCGGTTCTTCGGGACCGGCCTTTCGTAGCATCCGGATCGAGGTCGGCGAGGTATGGAAGATGTTTACGTTGAGACGCTCGGCGATTCGCCATGGTCGTCCGGCGTCGGGCCACGTGGGCACGCCTTCGTAGATCACACTCGTGGCGGCCAGCGCCAGAGGCCCATAAACGATATACGAATGGCCGGTGATCCAACCGATGTCCGCCATGCACCAGTAGACGTCTTCGGGGTGGATGTCCTGGATGTACTTGGAGGTGCCGGCGACATAAGCCAGGTAGCCGCCGGTGCTATGCTGGCAGCCTTTCGGGCGGCCCGTAGTGCCGCTGGTATACATCAGGAACAACGGCGCCTCGGCAGGCATCGACTCGGGTTCAACTTTGCGTCCGACGTACTCCTTGAGGACCTCGTCGACGAAATAGTCCCGGCCCTTGACCATCGGCGCCGCGCTGGCCGGCTTGTCTCGAAAGCGCCTCCATACCAAAACTTTGTCGATTTCTTGACCTTGTTCCTTGGCGACCTGAACGGCGACGTCGGCGTTCGCCTTATGGTCGATCAAGCGGCCGCTGCGGTAATAGCCGTCCATGGTGACCAAGACCCGGCTGCCGGAGTCCGCCGCGCGCATACCGCACGCCTCACCGCTGAAACCGCCAAAGACCTGCGAATGAATCACGCCTAATCGCGCGCAAGCGAGCATCGTGATCGGCAGTTCGAGCGTCATCGGGAGATGGAACGTCACACGGTCGCCGGTTTTGAGCCCCGCGAAATCGCGCAGCATCGCGGCCACTTCATTGACCCGGTTGTAAAGCTCCTGGTAGGTCAGCGCGATTATCGGCTCGTCCTCGGGCTCGGGCACGAAGATCAGCGCGGCTTTGTTCTTGTACTTCTCCAGGTGGCGGTCAACGCAGTTGTACGACGCATTGAGCCTGCCTCCTACAAACCACTTCCAGAACGGCGCGTTGCTGGTGTCGAGCGTCGTGTGCCAATACTTGTCCCAGCTGAGTAGATCAGCGTATTCCCTGAAGCACTCGGGGAACTTATCCATACTGAAGCGTTCATTAACCGCCGGATCGGAAAGGTAGGCCTGGCCGACGAATTTGGGGGAGGGATAGATATACTGTTCTTCCCGCCAATGCACCGCTATGTGCGCTTCGTTCGGCGCGCTATCTCCTTGTTCAAGGCCCTTTGCCATGTTCGCCAAGCCCCCCTTATGCGAAATCTACCGAACGATATTGTAGTCATTCCGAGACCCGCTCGCCACGCCCCCTCGATGGTCAGAGAGGTCTTATTGCTGCCAAAAAAGAAGGCAGAGATTGTGTCTGAGAATCAGAGGCCGGCGAGCCTTTTGCTGAGCCGCCGCTTCGCGTATAAACGCCCTGGACGGCACGGGCCCGTCTGGCTAACCGGAGCCGCCGGGACGACCGCACCTGTCGCGACGAGCGCTGAAGCGAGGTTATTTTGTCCTATGGTTGAGCGAGAAGCGGTGCTAAAGGCAAATCGGGCTTTCTATCGCGCCTTCGAAAGCCTCGACATCGAGCAGATGGAAAAGGTCTGGCTTAAGGAGCCGACGATTATTTGCATCCATCCAGGATGGCATCGGCTGGTAGGGTGGGGTCCGGTGATGGAGAGTTGGGAGCGCATCTTTGAGGCCCCCTTTGAGATGAGCTTTGAACTGACGCAGCCGGCGGTATTTATCAGCGGTGATCTTGCCATCGTGGTGGTGCAGGAGAACCTGACGCAGAAGGGAGCTAACGGTAGCATGCGCGTGGAGGTGCTTGCCACCAACGTCTACCAGCGGTGCGGCTACGGATGGTACATGATCGTTCATCACGGCTCGCCGATCGCGATTGCCGGTTCGACCGAGCCGCCGCTTCAATGACTGCGTTGCCGTGCGCGAAAGGCGCCCGCGCTGTGACAGGTGCAGCACCAAGCTTCTTCGACCGCGCGGCGCCCAAAACTTGTCGTGGACTGCTCGCGTGCACGGCTGACGCCGCGGCATTGCACTACGCCGTGGCTGGCTGATTGCGAGTAACCGCCGATGGGGCTTCGCGCGTTTTTTGTCGTTCGGTCCTAGCGAGCGCAGATTCGGCAGTGCGCCGTCTCGGTCGGGATGGGCACGGGCTCAGCAACTAACCCGTGGAATCGCAGAAGAGAAGGCGCTGGCGGGGCGAGCCCGAGCAGCAGTTTCAACACCTCGGTTACGGCCATCATCACGACCACCTCCCAGTCGGCAGCACGTGGACCGGCCGCCCTGAGGCAGCGCGCGCGGATACATTCGAGGCAGGGTCGGCGCGAGGGAATCACCGCTAGTTCGAGCGGACGACCGAGATAGGCGGCAACCGCAGGAATCGGCGCCACTTTCAGGTATTGCGAGCGCACGTCCGGTCCCACATCGTTTCCGCGTTGCCTCGAATAGGCCGTCGACACACGCTCGTTCTCGTCCGCGTGCTCTTCGATCCGCCGATGCTCACGGGCGGATCTCGCGATATTGGTAGTTGCCTTGCCGGCGCGTGGATTCGGCTGCGCGAGGGCGCGTGCTAGCACATACGACGCGTGGCGGCTGCCTTCGTCGGTTTGCGCCTTTGCCATGCTGGGCGAGCTGGACTGGCGCGCATTCAGGATCAGCGCCGCGTCGGCTGTGCGCCGCTTCTCGTGCTCCGCGAAAGCGGCGGGCTCGCTCCATACGAGCCTTGCATCTGGGTTAAGATCGCGCATTCGAGCGGCGATCCTCCGTTGATGCGGGGCGGGAAGGACTGGCGGGATACTCACCATTCCCACGCCGGCCCCGACCAAGTAGGCCAGTCCTGGCTCGAGTTCACCCGGCCCGCTTAGCAGAAGGAGGTGAGAGCGCAGCAGGCGATCCTGCCCGCGGCCGCCAATCTCGCGCATCACGATCTGGCGGCTGTAGCGGTCGATCTGTGCATCGGAAAGCATTCTCGAAGCTTTCGAAACGCGAGCCTTTTCCGAGGGCCGCGGCTCGTGCTGCGTTTTTCGCGCGGCCAACCGGCGGGCGAGGTGTGCGGCGGCGCCGCCGCTTGCGCGCGGCAACGATGTCGCCCCCGAGAGCACGCGGCCGGCCCGCGCGCGTCGTCTATTCGATGACGTTCTTTTCGATCGGCTCGACCGCTACCCCGGTCTGCCTCAGCCATTGTATCGCAGCTTCGACTTGATTCGCCGGCCCTTCGAATTCCACCGCGACCAGTCCGACCTCGTCCGAAACGCTCGCGCCGCGAATATTGAACACGAGGTCGAACTTCTTGACCAGGCGATAAAGAATCGGCTCTCTTATCAGCGCGCTGGGGTAGGTCAGATAGTAGCGTTCGCGGACTCTTTCCTGCATTTGGCTAACAGTCTGGTGAGGCGGCTGCGGTTCCAGCCTTTCCATCCGATCCAGAGATTGGTCGAAAGATATTTTTCGCCGAAGTCGGGGAAAATCGTTACCACGCATCCTTCTTTGAGTTCGCGAGCGACCCCAAGGGCGGCGATCATGGCAGCTCCCGAAGATTGCCCGACCAGCACGCCTTCGATCTGTCCGAGAGCGTACACCATTTCGTAGGCGTCTTCGGTGCTCACCTGAATTTTCCCGTCTAATTCCTCCTCATGGTAAATCGCGGGGACTAGCGAGGAGGCCATGTGCTTGAGTCCTTCGAGCCCGTGCAGCGGATCGTCCGGCTCGACTCCTATAACTCGAACCTGCGGATTGCACGACTTCAGATAGCGGCCGGAGCCCATAATCGTACCGCCGGTTCCAACTCCGGCAACCAGATGGGTAACAGCGCCGCCGGTCTGGCGCCAAATCTCGGGTCCGGTAGTCTCGAAGTGGGCCAGCGGGTTGGCTTCGTTACTGTATTGATCCGGTTTGAAGTAGCGCTCCGGGTTGCGCGAAACAATTTCGCGGCACAACAGAATCGCGCCGTCGGAGCCCTCGAGTGGGTCGGAGTAGATGACTTTGGCGCCGAAGGCCTGAATTATTTTCTTGCGCTCGCGGCTCGCATTGGCTGCCATAACGAGCTCAACCGGGTAGCCGAGCGCGGCCCCAAGCATCGCCAGGGCGATCCCGGTGTTGCCAGAGGTGGAGTCTATTATCGTCTTACCGGGGCCCAGCGCGCCGCTTTCCAGTCCCGCTAGCAGCATCCTGCGCGCGGCGCGGTCCTTGACTGAACCGCCCGGATTGAAGCCCTCGAGCTTGGCGAAAAGACGCACACCTGGGCGCAGCACTCCGTGGGTGAGCTTGGTGACTTCGAGCAGCGGCGTATTGCCGACCAGCTCC
Organism: Deltaproteobacteria bacterium; assembly: GCA_021801125.1. Taxonomy (GTDB): domain Bacteria; phylum Desulfobacterota; class Binatia; order Binatales; family Binataceae; genus JAJYYI01. The sequence continues at coordinate 40,569 of JAJYYI010000051.1, forward strand.
AACACGCTGGCGGCGCGCGCCACCGGCACGAAATCCGGTTCAGCGGCCGCCTGCGATTGCGGGAACGATTGAGATATCGTCGCCATCCTTTACCTTGGAGCTGAGCTGGTCTAGAAATCGCACGTCATCGCCGTTGATGAAAACATTGACGAAACGACGCAACTCGCCGTTTTCGTCCAATAGCCGCTCGCGTAGGCCAGGGTGGTTGCGCTCGAGATCATCGATTATCTCCTTGAGCGAGCTGCCGTTGGCCGAAACCACGTCGGTTCCGCCGGTGAATCGCCTGAGCGGTGTCGGAATTCTGATCTGAACTGCCATCTGCTTTCTACCGTGTCCTCCTTTAGCGCGGGTGCCGACCGCGCGCTAATGTCTCATCATAATACATGATTTGAATCTGAATCGGTTTTGTCCTTCGTCTGACTTGGGGCGCCGACCTGACCATCGCGATTGTTGGCGTCACGTCTGTCTTTAAAGCCCGCCGGATCGCTGAGCGAGGGGTCTGGGGATAAAACATGGCGCGGGCTCGTGGCCGGCCGAGGGCGGTCCTCAGGCAGCGCCGGCGGCGGCCCGCCGTCCGTTCTTGAGCTGTTCAAAGAGCGCGTCGAACTCCTTGAGGCGCGCCTCGATCACAAACGGCGCCTGCACCTGCTGCATCACCGCTTCCAGCGTCTTGTAGCCGTTGCCGGTAATCGAGATCACGACGCTTTCATCGCTCTTGATACGTCCCTGGTTGAGCAGCTTAAGCGCGACCGCTAGGGTGGTGCCGCCGGCCGGCTCAGCGAAAACGCCTTCGGTTCGTGCGAGCAGTTTCATCGCGTCGATGATCTCGGGGTCGGTGGCCGACTCGCCCCATCCGCCCGACTCGCGCACGGCGCGCAGCACGTAGTAGCCGTCGGCCGGATTGCCGATCGCGATCGACTTGGCGATCGTGTCGGGCTTGACCGGCGCGATTAGGTCGGTGCGGCGGTGTAGCGCATGAATCACCGGAGCCGATCCCGCTGCTTGCGCGGAATGAATCTTGAATTCTCCGTCGCGCACCAGACCCACCTGCTTCAGTTCATGGAACGCCTTGGCCACCTTGGGCAAAATCGTGCCGCCGGCGGTCGGCACCACGATATGTTGAGGCAAGCGCCAGTTAAGCTGTTCGGCGATCTCGAAGCCGAACGTCTTGGCGCCTTCGGTGTAATAGGGGCGCAGGTTGATATTGACGAAGGCCCATCCGTACTTATCCGCGATCTCGCTGCATAGCCGGTTAACGTCGTCGTAGTTGCCTTTGACGGTAATGACGTGAGCGCCGTAGATCGTCGAGCCCACAACCTTGCCGGCCTCCACCGCCTCGGGCATGAAGATGTAGCATTTAAGTCCGGCCCGCGCCGCGTGCGCCGCCACCGCGGTGGCCAGGTTGCCGGTCGAGGCGCACGACACCGTGGTGAAGCCGAACTCGTTCGCCTTGGTGATCGCAACCGAGACGACGCGGTCTTTATAGGAAAGCGTCGGATGGTTGACGGAGTCGTCCTTCAGATAGAGGTGCTTTAGCCCGATTTCGGCGCCTAGGCGCTCGGCGCGCAGAAGCGGCGTGAAGCCCGAGCAGGGTCCCGCGATCGGTTCGCCCTCGATTGGAAGCAGCTCCCGATAGCGCCAGAGATTTTGCTGGCGCGATTTAATCAGGCCATGCGAGACGGAGGCCTTGATTCGCTCATAGTCGTAGACTACTTCGAGTGGCCCGAAACAGTTCTCACATACGTGCAGAGGTTCGACCGGATAGCTTCGGCCGCACTCCCGACACTTCAACCCGTTGACGTAACTCATGCCTCCTACCTTGTCGCTTCCATCTATGCGCCGGCGCGGACGTCTTCGCTCGCCGAGCACGCGCTTGCACAAGCACAACCTTCGCGCCGCTGCACAGGGAGAATTCTAATCGCCCGCCGTCCGGCCCCGTCGTAAGCAAAGAGCTTTCCGGCAAGCCTCGGCCTCAGCCCGCGCAAGCAGTAAAGCGCTTCCTTTGCCTGCACAAACCCAACGAGTCCCGCAACTGAGCCGACGATTCCGGCTTCCCGGCAGGTCGCGACCTCGTCCTGGTCAGGGGGAAACTCGAACAGGCATCTGAGACAAGCGGTTTCGCCCCCCACGATGGTCATCGCCTGCCCACGAAAACCGAGCACGCCGCCGTAACAAAATGGCCGGCCCATCGCCAGGCAAACATCGTTAATCAGGAATTTGACCGCGGGATCGTCGGTCGCATCAATGACGAAATCATACTGAGCCACCAACTCGGGTGCGTTCGCGGCGTTAAGAGCGATGTTCATCGGTCTTACGTCGCGAAACCCAAGGGTCTCTCGGGCGTAACGGGCTGCGGCTTCGACCTTGAACTGCCCCACTTGGCGCGTGCCGTAAATTATTTGGCGCGCCAAGTTGGAGAGCTCTACCCGCTCGGGGTCGGCGAGTCCGAGCGTGAACCTACCGCTGGCGGCAAGCGCGATAATTGCCGGAGCCCCGAGGCCACCCGCACCGACCACCAAGACCGCCTTTTTCCTCATGCGATTCCTGTCGCGCTGTCACAGTGTCGAACAAGCCGTAAGGTCGCCATATAGGCGACCGGCGGTTAACGGCCCATTCCGCTGATAAGGAGGGGAGTTTTCTTACTCTCGCCTTATCTTTCGGAACGCTCGCGCTTGGCTAAGCGTCCCGTCGGAATTAGCACCAGCACCCTTTGCGGGCCGGTTGCTGCGGCTTCCTCGGGCCTGGCCCTCCACCGCTCTGGATAAGGGGCGTTGTCGACGCTAAGCCTATCTGTAGCCGAGCACGCATCCTTTGTCAACCGGACCGTTCGGTCAGGCGCTCGTGCCCGGCTCGGCCCGTGGCTCGTCGCAGGCGGTGAGCCACGGGGCGTTGCGACACCGTCGGGATATTCCGGAAATCCGGGTGGTTCCTGCGATCCGGCTGATGAATCGCGGTGACTTTTGGGGAGCGGAGCGTTGCTGAATGAACAAGGCGAGGCAGAATCCCCGAACCCCCGCAGAAGATCCTGCAGCCTCAGCAAGGCGGGCGTACCGCGGGACCTGAAGCGGCGAAGTTTGGCTCCTCATCAAGCATGCGAGTGCCGTACTGTAGGAGCGCAATTAACTTCTCCGCCCGCTCGAGCAGCTCAAGGCGTTCCGGCGCGGGCGCTTGCTTCAGCATCGTCAACACGGAGATGACGTTCCCCCGCATCACGTCGAGCGCGCGCTCCAGGCAATCGCGACGGGCGGCGGACTCGGCCGAACGCCGCCGCGCACTGATGATATCCAGCAACTGAATTATTTCGCCCATTAGCTTCGTGCCGTTGCCCGCTCGCCACGGCTAAGCTGGGGTTTGGCGATCGGAGCGTAGTATGCTTCAAGCCTCGATCACGGGAAGACGTCTCGGTGCCAGCCGCCGCTTAGGCCGGCCTTCGGCGAACAACCCGCGCTAGTGTGCGCACGAGACTAAGGCGGCGACCGAAACCCAAGTTAACCGTTTTCGCCAGGCAAGTCCAAGTCGGCCCCGCTCCGCCTCGGCGCCGGTCAGCATGGCGACCGGAATAGGCGCGATGCGCCGGCTTGGCCTCAACGGAATTTGCGCCCGTCGCGCCGCTTGGCCGCGAGCGTCTGATGGCCTTCGTCGGCGAACCATCGAATCTGGCTCGCGATCCCGTTCAGAATGTCGGTCTCGCGTCGGGTTAAGCCGGTGCGGCCGAGGATGTTGCGGATAACGAACATGATTCGGTCAGGGCTGTCGGAGGGGAGAAAACCTATATCGGTTAACGCCTGCTCAAGCCTGCGGAGCATCGCTTCGACCTCCGCGACCGGCGCTCGCGTTAACAGCGCCGCCAATTCGGCGGCGGCCTCATCGCCGACGCTGCCGTCAACGTTGCGCAACGCCATCGTCAGCTCGTACGCCACGAGCATTACGGCCTGTGCAAGGTTGAGAGATTGGTAGGCCGCGGACGTGGGAATCACGATGAGTTGCTGGCAAACCTTGAGCTCCTGGTTGGAAAGGCCGTCATCTTCGGGGCCGAAAATCACCGCTATCTGGTTGCCCCGCACTGCTTCGGCTAAGGCCATGGCGCTTTGTCGCAGCTCCTGCGCGTGTTCGCGGAACGCTCCGCGCCTGCAGGTCGTGCCAACGGTCAGCGTGCGCTCCTTCAACGCTTGGGCCAAATCAGGATAGACCGACGCGCCCCGCAGAACGTCCCCGGCGTGTACGGCAAGGGTCGCCGCCGCGCTTCGCGAATAACTCTGCGGTGCGACCAGGCGGAGGTCGCTGAACCCCATGTTCTTGAGCGCGCGCGCGGCAGCGCCGACGTTCTCCGCCACCTTGGGCCGAACCAAGACAAACGAGAACCTGTCGAGCCGCTCTTGGAACGAGGCGCTGTTCGTGTGTGCCACCCTCCGCACGGGAAATATCATAGCGTTTTCCGCGGCGCGCTTTCTTCGCCACCCGCTCGGGCGTCGCATCCTCGCAGACCGCATAAAGCACGCGCGATTAAGTCGGGGCGATGACCCACGGTCAGGCCTCGCGCTCGGCGAGCCGCGTGACTGGGGACGTGGCCTCGCCACTCTCGGACCGCGGCTCGCGGCGATACCCGCCGCACCTGCGACACGGAATCGCGTCGTCGGCCGTTTCCGCTCATCGTGGCCCGCCGAAGCTGTTGTGTTATAGAAGAGTCCGAGGCGAGCTTAAAATTGGCCGAGCGCTCTACCAAGACACCAATCGCCGCGGTCGATGCCAAAGCGCGGAGAATGCGCATCGTCCGGCGCGGCTTGCTGGGCTTCTGGGCGATATGGACCACGATCGTATTGGCAACCAATCTCACGGACGCGCTGAAAGCGCTGGGAGTTCTACCCAACTCGTGGTCCTTCTCGTCGGGAAACTATGCTCTGCTGAGAAACACGATAGCGGTCTATCAAACCCCGTCCTGGCTAGCGGCGTCGCTTTTTGGCGGAATCATCATTTGGCAGGCCCTGGTCGCGACTTTGTACTTTCGCGCCGCATTTAGCAGCTCACGCGGCGACCTGGAGACGCTTGGGTTTATCCAGGCGTTTGCCGCAAGCTTGGGCCTTTGGATGGCGTTTATGCTCGCCGACGAGGTCTTCCTCGCCTACAGAGTCGAGAGCACCCATCGAAGCGTCTTCACGGCCCAATTGCTGACGCTGGCGGTGTTATGGCTCTTGCGCGAGCCCGCCTTGCGTGAATGAGCAGGGCCGGCGCACCGGCTTCATTCGCTAATAGCGCGCTCGCATGTTGCTTGATCGACCGGGCAGTCTATGCGTATTTCAACTACGAATTGGGCCGGACGGCGTTGACCTAGGGAATTGTCGCCGGCTGCCGTGCTTGGCGCGATGGGATCGCTCGGATGGCCTCAAAGCCTGCGTCTGCCACGACTTTCCACGCATTTTGTCGAATTGATAATGTACTTTTGGAAGCGCAACGCGGCGTCGAGGTCTCGAGCCCGCCGTGCGCTGTTGCGGCAGTCGCTTGATAACGACACGCGAGGGCGCCGGATGGCTCGCTTTTCCGCGAAGCCGTTAAGTCAAGGCGCGGAAGGGAAATTCAGACGCCCGTTTCGCACAACCTAGTAGGATCGTGTTAGCTGCTGGCGCGAGGACAGGCAGGCCATGAAGATTATTAGCTTTGGCGACGTGCATATGGCGACCGAAAACCTGGAGCGGATGCGCGGGATAATCGGCGCCGACGACCTGGTGATCGTCTCGGGCGACCTCACCAATTTCGGTGGCGAGCGCGACGCCAGCAAGGTGCTGGCCGCCGTGCGCGGGGTCTGCCGGCGTATCCTCGCCGTTCCCGGAAACCTGGATCGGCGCGAGGTGGTCCCCTTCCTGGAGCATGAAGAGGTTGCCCTGCACGGGCGAGGCTTAATAATCGACGGCTTAGCTATTTTCGGCTGTGGCGGCTCGAACGTCACGCCTTTCAACACCCCGTTCGAGCTTTCGGAGGACGAGATCTACGACACGCTGATGAGGGGCTATCGGGAGGTGCAAGGCTACAGGCCGCTGATTATGATCTGCCATACGCCGCCTTATGACACCAAATGCGACCGTTTGCGTAACGGAAGGCCGGTGGGGAGCACAGCCGCGCGGCGTTTTATAGAAGAAGTCCAGCCGGACGTCTGCGTCTGCGGCCATATTCATGAATCGCCAGGGGAAGACCGGATGAACGCGACGCTGGTTTTCAACGCCGGACCGTTTAAGGGCGGAGGCTATGTCGTGATCGAACCGCAAGACAATGGCGTCAAGGCGAGTCTCCAGTTTCTTTGAAATCCCGATACGCTCGCGGGTGCGCCAGTCGCTAAAAGTATATGCGCAAAAGATCCAAAGGGGATGGCCGCTTATTCTGCGCCATCTGCCGGCGCTCCTAAAGCGTATGAGCCCTGTTGCAGGTCGCCGCTTGAGTTGAATCCGGATGGCGTCCGTCGCGCTCGAGCGTTCGCGGATGGTAAGCGATCGTGTCTGGCTTCAAAAGGACGGCGAGCGGGGTCGAAAGGAGGCCGCAGGCCGGATGTTGCAAAGGTGGACAGCCGCCGCGAGATGACCTTGCAAATCGATAGCAACTAATTTCATGAACTTAAGGTATAGAACAAATGATAAAAGTGGTTTTTTTCGACGCAGCCGGGACGCTCTTCGATACGCGAGAGCCGGTTGGTTCAATCTACGCCGGGCTTGCCCGGCGCTTCGGCCTTGACGCGCCCGACGAGGCTGTCGGCGCCGCGTTTCGGCGCGCCTTTCGAACAACGCCTGGGTTGGCCTTCGGTCCCGGCCATGCACCCGAGGAGTTGCGGCGCTTGGAAAAGCAATGGTGGCGCAACCTGGTATGGGCGACTTTCGCCGAGCTTGGCCGTTTTGAAGATTTCGACGCCTTCTTCGAGGCGTTGTTCGCCCATTTCGCCGACCCGCGGACCTGGCGCACCGATCCGCAAGCGATGAGCGTGCTCGAGGCGGTCAAGGAGCGCAAGCTTAGCCTGGGAGTGATCTCGAACTTCGACTGGCGGCTTTACGGCGTGCTCGAGGCGTCAGGTCTGATGACTTGCGTGGATTCGGTTACGATTTCTTCGGAGGTGGGTTACGCCAAACCCGCGCCGGAAATCTTCTGCGCGGCGCTTGAAAAGCACGGGTTTCAGCCGAACGAGGCGTTGCACGTCGGCGACTCGCTCGCGCTGGACGTAGGCGGGGCGCTCGCGGCGGGAATACCAGGGTTGTTAATCGACCGCAGCGGCAGGCGTCAGGGACAGCCTAACGGTGCTGTCGCTTGCGCTCGGTCGCTCTTTGAAGTTCTGACCGTAATCGACACGCTGAACGGTTAGGTCGGGGCCAAGTGCCGAGCAGCCATTCAAACCGGAATTTGCGGGCCTGACGGGTAGCGGAAACATGCGCCAAAGGCCGTTAGGGGCGTCGGCTCTGAGCGGGGCCAGCCAGGGCGGCGCCGACCGCTTTCGAGACGCCTCGAAAAAGACGGTCGCGCTCATGTCGGCACGCGACACCGGTGAATAGCAGATCAAATTCCCGTTTTCGGCTCGGGGAATCATGAGCACTTGCAGGCGTGCGGCTGGCGACCGGTCGGTGCTGGTAATTTTTCCTGGAGCCCTTGGAGATATTGTCTGCCTGTTGCCGGCCATCGAGGCGTTGGCTCAGCGCGATTCTGAGGCGCGGTTTGAGCTGATGGCCGCCCCGTGGTTGGCGCGCTTTTTCGCCCGCCGCTCGGTGTTCGAGGTCGCGCACTCGATAGACAGCGCCGCAATGGCCGCGCTGTTCGCCAACGAAGACGCCGACCTGGCGAAAGTGCGTTCTCTGTTCAGCCGGTTCCATCATATCTATTCCTTTTTCGCCAGCGATAACGCGACCTACCGGCAACGCTTGACCTTGGCGTGCGCCGGCGCGGCAAGCTTTCATCGGTTTCGCCCTGACCATTCGGGGCATGTCAGCGCGGGCTATCTGGCCGAACTGGGTCTTGTTCCTGAACTTGGCGGCCGACCGTCGTCGGTGAGCGCGTCGGGGACGCCTCTGGCCAGTGGCGCTTCGACTCCTCGGCGCATCGTTTTTACACCTGAAGACCTTGCGGCAGCCGAACGGCTCGCGGCTAGCCTTGGGCTTGCGCGTGGTCGGTTCGTGCTGCTGATGCCGGGGAGCGGCGGGCGTCATAAGAACTGGCCGCGGGAGAAGTTTTCCGCTTTAGCCCAAATGGTCTCCGAACGCCTGCCGGTTGCGGTGCTACTGGGACCGGCTGAACACGAAACGAGGTCGCTTTGGGAAAAGCAGCGTCTTGCGTTGATTGCGGACGTCGAGCTGCCTGTCGCGGCCGCGCTAATCGCCGGCGCGCTGGCATTTGTGGGCAACGATTCGGGCGTCTCCCATCTGGCGGCTGCCATGGGCGTACCAGGCGTGGTGGTGTTTGGGCCGACCGACCCAGTTCGATGGGCTCCGCTGGGGAACGTGACAGTCATAGCGCGCCCCCGACTGGCAGAGCTGGATTTTCCCGAAGTTGGCGCGGTCCTGAATAAGGTGATCCAGCGCCATGGGGCTCTCGGCGACGTTTCACGTTGACTGGCCGTTCACCCTGACGTAGCGTCTAATTGAATCGGGTCGGCTTTGCCGTGAGGCCTAGGCTGACGGTTATATACGGTTTGGCGAACGGCGATTCGTGGTTAGATTTTTTTGCGAGGTGATGGGAGCGACTCTGGTTTGATGAGATTCCTGAGACCGACCACAGGTCCGTGGTTTAAGCCTGTTACGGCTCGCATTTTCCCGACATCTCGCGTGTCACAATATACGCAGCAGCGGTCAATGGCGACGTGGCCCTCGCGATACCGCGTCTTGGTTGGCGCTACCAGCCGGAGAAACTGAAACCGCGCGACAAGAAGTTTTTATGAGTAATTTCGTCAAAACGACTTTCCTTTTGGGTTTGCTGACCGGCCTAATCATGCTGATTGGCGGGGCTCTTGGCGGCGAGCGTGGCGTAGTCCTAGCTTTTCTTTTCGCTGCAGGGATGAATTTCTTTAGCTACTGGTTCTCAGACCGCTTGGTTTTGAGCGCCTACGGGGCAAAGGAGTTGACACCCGAACAGGCCCCGGAACTTCATAAAATTGTGAACGAGTTGGCCGAGGCGGCCAAAATTCCGACTCCGCGCCTTTACCTTATCGAGACTGACACGCCAAACGCGTTCGCCACCGGACGTAATCCCAAGCATGCCGCGGTTGCCGTTACTCGCGGGATCCTGAGTATCTGTGATCGTAACGAGCTAAAGGGTGTCCTAGGGCATGAACTATCGCACGTGCTCAACCGTGATATTCTGACCAGCTCGATCGCGGCCACGTTGGCGGGTGCCGTCATGATGCTCGGGACATGGGTGCGCTGGGCAGCGATCTTCGGCGGTTTCGGCGGCCGCAGCGAAGATGAGGAGGGTGGAGGCGGAATGGTCGGGCTGCTGATAATGGCGATTCTTGCCCCTCTGGCTGCTACGTTGATCCAGCTTGCCATTTCCCGCACGCGCGAATATCAGGCTGACGCCTCCGGCGCGCGCCTTACCCATAATCCGCTCTATCTGGCCGACGCGCTGCGGAAGCTTGAGGTTGCCAATCAGCGCATGCCGTTAGACGCGGGCCCCGCTACCGCGCATCTGTTTATCGTGAATCCCCTAAGTGGCGAAGGTCTGATGAGACTGTTTTCCACTCATCCGCCGCTGGAGGAGCGGATCCGGCGTTTAGAGCGCATGGCGGCGCGCTAAACGTTGGTGAGAGCTTGAGGGCAGATGGAAGAAGAAAAAAGCCGGGGCTTCAAGGTAGAGGATCGGCGCCGCTTCTCCTCGGAAGGCGAGGTCAAGCCGGAGTTTCGCGACCAGCCGGAAGAAGATAGCGCTCGCGCTTCGGGGAGGGAGCAAAGTGGGCCCAGGCTGGAAACGGAGCCGAAGGCTCAACGGGCCGAGCCGTCTGAGATTAATTTTTCCGCGTTCATTATCGGTCTTTCCACGCAAGCGCTGGTGCACTTGGGGGAAATGCCGGACCCGATGACTAACCAGCAGAAGCGAGATTTGACCGGCGCCTCCCAGTTAATCGACATCTTGGGCATGCTGCAGGAAAAAAGTCGGGGCAACCTGACCGCCGAAGAAGAGCGCTTGCTGGAATCAATTCTGTTCGACCTGCGCATGCGCTACGTTGCGTTAAGCAAGTAGGCTTTAGGCGAACGACCGATCTTCGTAGCGCTTTGCCCTGCGTGAATTAGTCCGGGAAATTGAATAACGCCGGATGCCGACCAAACTTGAACGTCGAACGCCGTCCGCCCTTGCGCTTTAATCTCGGCAAGCGCGAAGCCGGCGCGTGACACGGCCTTGCGGTAAAAGGGTCGCGCAAAGAAGTCGCGGAGATCTGCGGGCTGGCGCGAGGTTTCTGTTCGAGCGGCCTGACAGGCCGGCCGGCCTTAGGTCGCCCTTTGTCGCGTGGATGACGCGGCGAACGGTCCCGGGCCGGCTGCGATCGATGGTAACCTATGATGCGTGGTGCCCTATTGATTGTCGGGCCTTGGGTGGGTGCAGCGGGGCTTTCTTCGCCGGCGGGCTCAGCCCCGTGCGAGCTAGGGCGCGCTTGCACGGCGCAATAGCGCGACCAGTATGCCGGACGGCCTTTCGTCATGTCATTTAGACGTCTGTTCAGCCTGGCGCTACTGAGCGTCATAACACTGCTGCTGATCGCTCTTCCGGTCCCGCTCTACCTTTTCTTTAGCTATTACCGAACGCTTGAGGGCCAACTGGTCGAGCGCTTTTCAGGGCGGCGTTGGAACATTCCCTCGCGAATTTACTCCGATGGATTGAGCGCCTACCCAGGGCAAAAGCTCAGCGATCTGGGTTTTTTCGAGCGCTTGGCGCGGCTCAATTATCATCCGGTCGGACCACCCGGTCCTCGGATACGCGGTGAATATCGCTACCAGCCGGCGCGGGGCGAGCTGGTTATCTTTCTGCACGGCTTCAGCTACCCGTTCCATGACTTCGACGGCGCCTTGGTCGAACTGCACCTTTCGCACGACGGCACGATCGAGTGGATGCGTGATCTGGGGCAGGGTAAACCGGTTTACTCAATCCAACTGGAGCCGGAACTGCTCAGCGGCATCTACAGCGGAACCTGGGAGCAGCGGCGTCTGGTGCGCCTGTCGGAAGTGCCGCCGCTGTTTATCGACGCCATTCTTGCCGCCGAGGACCATCGCTTTTACGCGCATCGCGGGGTCGACCTGGCGCGCACCGTTAAGGCCGCGTGGGTTGACCTGACGTCCCATCGTCTGCGGCAAGGAGGATCGACTCTCACACAGCAGCTCATGAAGAATTTTTTCCTGAGCCCGAAGCGCGACTGGCGGCGCAAGGTCAAGGAGGCCTTGATGGCGTATATCGCCGAACGCCGCTTCACCAAGGACGAGATCCTGGAAAACTACGTCAACGACATCTACCTCGGCCAGCGCGGACAAGAGGGTATCTACGGAGTTTGGGAAGCCTCGGAGTTCTATTTCTCTAAGGAGCCGCGCGACCTCACAATCTCCGAGATGGCGACGATCGCCGGCATGATTAGCTCGCCCAACCGGCTGAGCCCCCTGCGCCACCCCGAGGCCGCGGCCGCGCGCCGCAACGAGGTATTGAGGCTGATGCTCAACGACGGATATATCAGCGAAGCGGCGTACGCTGCGGCCACCGCCGAGAAGCTTCGGCCCAGAGAAGTGTTTCCCGAGGGAACTGACGCGCCTTACTTCATTGACTTCGTTAAACGCGAGCTGGCCGAACGCTACCCGCCGTCTGTGCTTACCGGCGAGGGGTTGCGCATATTCACCACGCTGGACATGCGCACCCAGCGGATCGCCGAACAAGCCCTGGCGCGGGGGCTCGATGCGCTCGAAAAGCAGCATCCGCGCCTGGCTCGAAAGGAGACCAACGACCGCCTGGAGGGTTGCCTCATCGCGCTGGAGCCGCAGAGCGGGAAGATTCGGGCGATGGTCGGGGGACGCAATTATCGCGAGAGCCAGTTCAATCGCGTAACCCAGTCCAAGCGCCAGCCGGGCTCAATCTTCAAACCTATCACTTATCTGGCTGCGCTGAACGAGACCTTGTCCGGCGGTGCGCTGCGGATGTTTCCCACCAGTCGGATCGATGACGCTCCGTTTACCTGGGAGTACGGCGATCAGAGTTGGACTCCTAACAATTACAAGGATCGCTATTTCGGAGAGGTAACGCTCGAGTTCGCGCTCGCGGAGTCGCTCAACGCGGCGACCTCGCGCTTGGCCTACGAGGTTGGCCTCGATCGCGTTTTAGAGATGGCCCGCAAGCTGGGTTTTAGCGATCTCCCGCCTTACCCCTCCGTGGTCCTGGGCGGAATCGAGGCCTCTCCATTGCAGATCGCAAGCGCTTACTCGACGATCGCAAATGGCGGACTCAAGCTGCGCCCGTTTGCGGTCACCGCGGTGGTGGACTCCAACAACAAAGTGATCGAAGGACACGAACTCAAGGCGGAACAGGTGCTTTCGCCCGCGCTCGCGTATGAAATGATCTTCATGCTGAAGCAGGTGCTCGATCACGGCACTGGAGTCGGCGCGCGCAAAGCAGGCTTTCGGCGACCCGCCGGGGGCAAGACCGGAACTACCAACGACTCCAAGGACGCCTGGTTTGCGGGCTTTACGCCCAACCTGCTAGCCGTGGTCTGGACCGGCTTCGACAAGAAGGAGGACCTCGGTCTGACCGGGGCTCAGGCGGCTTTGCCCATCTGGACGGCCTTTATGATAGCGGCGACCGCTTCACAACCGTCCCTGGACTTTGTGCCGCCACCCGATATTCTGCTCGCTCAGGTGGATCCTGTCGGCGGCGGCCTTGCCGGTCCGGGATGCGGGAACGCCATTCCAGGGGTATTCGTAAAGGGAATGGAGCCCGCGCAGACCTGTCCCGCGGGGGGTGGCGAACCGCTGCTCAACTACAACCATCCGGTGTCCTCTTCTCCCAGTCCTCAGGCGGCCTCGCAGCCGCCGCCCTCGCGTGGGCGGCTCTAGGCCGCTTTTCGCTCTCAGCTTCAGAGCCGTGGCCTTTCAGGTAAAAGAGGCCTTTAGCCCTGCAAGGCCCCATCGAGTCGGGCAAGTTAATCGTTAGGTAAACCTGACAAGCAGCGAGCTATACGCGCCTCGCGCGGCACCGTAAAAGGGCATTGTGATGGCCCGCGCTTAACGTTTTTCCTCAGAGCGCCCGCGGCCGAATCGCCGTCGGGCGAGCGATCGTTCGTAGCACAAAGGCAAATAGTGCTATTTTGGACGCCGCGCACCGCCCGAGCTAATATATTAGCAGTAGTTGAAGTCGGCTGATGGTCCGGTCTGTTATGCGTTCATTCGGGTTTGCAACGCGAGTCTTGTCGCTACCTGTTCTAGTCGGGCTGGGCGGTTGTTTCTCCCAGTCTGTTGTAAAGCCCTTGCCACCCTTGGCGTCGCCTGCTCATGCGGCGGCGGCCTCGGCGGCGGACGCGCCCGTCACGCCAACTGAGACGGCCGGGTCGGAACCGGCAGCGACACCACCGCAATTCGAAGAGCAAAATGTTGTCCCGCCCGCGTCGCCTCCGGCTCCTGGGGCGTCTATGGCCAATGCTGCCGGCCAGGGTGCGGCTCAAGAGACAGGGCAAGCAGGGGCTCCAAACACCGGCGTGGCTACGCCTTCGACGCCATCGCAAGCGTCCCCGGGCGGAACAACAGCGCTTGCCGCCGTGCCACCCGGTACTGCGACAGCGCCGGCGGCTGCGCCTGGCGGAGTGCCGGTCCCTGGCGGGGCGCCGGTCGGCAATGGAGCGCCGCCTGCGGCGCGCGATAACTCCGCGCTGGCCTCCGAAATCTCGGACTTCACCACCGTTACTGACGTGAGCAACCATTCGCTCAACCCGCTTATCAACGATTCTTTGCCGGCGGCGCGCGCGGCTTCGATGCGCACGGTGGAACAGGCGCGAGAGCAGATTCAAGCGAAAGACTCGACCTCGGCGCTTGCGCTCTTGTCGCAGGCTATCTCGATCGATCCGAGCAACCCGTATGCCTATTTCTATTTGGGGCGGGCATACCTCGCGAAGCGAAACGCCGCGCAGGCGCTCACCTTCCTGCGCCGCGCGGAGATCGGCTTCGGCGACAATCCGCAATGGCTCGCTGAGACTAGGGCATTCGAAGGCTGCGCTTACGAGCTTACCGGCGATGATCAGAAGGCGCAGGAAGCGTATCACAATGCGCTGGACGCGGCCTCCGACAACTACCTTGCCCAAGTCGGCTACGCGCGCGTCGCTCGCTATGACGCGCAAACGGCGCCGGGTGCGCCCGCCGGCCCTGTTGGCGCCGGTGGCCCAACGCCCGAGACCGGCTCCTCCGCTACCGCTCCTGAGCCACCCGCAAACGAGCCCGAAGCCACAGGCCAGGGCCAGACCTCCGGCGATCCCGCCGCGCGCGCCGGTGGCGCCGCTACGCAGGCCGGTGATGCCAACGTTGCGGACGATCCCGCCGCGCCGCCCGAGGAACCAGGAACGAGCGGCAACGATTCCAACGCGGAGCCGGCGTCGCCGGATCCCCAAGAAAACCCCTCGACCGGAAACGAACCGGGGCAGGCGCCTGCCTCGAACTCCGAAAGGAACTGACACGATGCTGATTTTGGGAATCGAGTCGTCTTGCGACGACGCCGCCGCAGCCGTGCTCGAAACGATCGCGCCGGGCGAGGCCGTCGTGCGTTCGAGCGTCGTTGCCACCCAGGAGACGATCCACAAGCGTTACGGCGGTGTCGTGCCGGAACTGGCCTCGCGATGCCACGTGCGGACGATCCTGCCCGTGATTGAAGAGGCGCTGGAGACCGCGGGATGTCGGCTGCAGGATATCAACGCAATCGCCGCGACTCGCGGCCCGGGTCTGGTCGGCTCGCTACTGGTGGGCTTGATGTGCGCGAAGGGGCTGGCCCAGACCCTTGGGCGGCCGTTGGTCGGCGTGAACCATATCGAGGGCCACTTGCTTGCACCGTTACTGGAGCATCGGGTGACGATGCCCTATCTGGCGCTGGTGGTTTCCGGCGGCCATACGGCGCTGTTCTTGGTCGAGGAATTCGGCCGCTACCGAAGACTGGGTGGAACGCGCGACGACGCGGCCGGCGAGGCTTTCGACAAGGTCGCTAAGCTCATGGGGCTGGGCTACCCCGGCGGCAAGGTCATCGACGAGATGGCGCGCCGAGGCGACCGCGGCAAGTTCAAGCTGCCGCGCGCACGCGTGCGTGGCGCGCGCTTCGATTTAAGCTTCAGCGGCATCAAGACGGCGGTCGCGCTCGCGCTGCGTCAAGCCGCCGGCGTCAATGGTGCCGATCATGACATGGCGGCGAGCTTTCAGGAGGCGGTCGTTGACATGCTGCTCAGACCGACCTTGGCCGCTGCTCAGGAACACGACGTCGAGACGATCGCTTTGACAGGTGGTGTTGCTGCCAACTCACGCTTGCGCGAGCGGCTCTCTTCCGAAGCGCGGAACGCGGGCTTTGCGGTCGTTGCCCCCTCGCTTAAGTACTGTACCGACAACGCCGCGATGATCGCGCTCGCCGCAAGCCACCGGTTACTGCGCGCCGAGCGCGACTCGCTTGATCTCGACGCCGAGGCCGCACTCGCCCTCTGATGACTGATCGAGTCGCGCCGGACAGGCGAAGCCGGACAGCGGCTGCGCCGGCGGCGGTCGCGTCGGCCTAGGCGCGTGATGGTGTCAACTGCGATGAGCCGCCCGATTCATCGCCGCCGGACCGATCAGGCGCCGAACCGGGCGCACGGCCAGCATTTCCTGGTGCAGCCGCATATCGCCTCGCGCATCGTCGAGCGCGCCCTTCTTGGACCCGATGACGAAGTGATCGAGATCGGTCCGGGCCGCGGCGCTCTCACGGAGTATCTCGCGCGCGCCGTGGCGCGGCGCCTGGTGCTGGTGGAAATCGACCTGCGCCTGGCTGGCGCGCTAAAGGCGCGCTTTGCCGATGACGACCGCGTGACGGTGATACATGGGGACTTTCTCGCGCTTCGTCGCGAAGAAATCATCGGCCGGCCGCCGGTTAAGGTCGTCAGTAATCTGCCTTTTAATTCCGCTACCGCAATCCTTGAGCGCCTGAGCCACTGGCGTTCTTTGATCGTGCGCATGGTGCTTATGTTCCAGCGCGAAGTGGCCGAGCGAATTCGCGCCCGGCCCGCCACGCCGCCGTACTGCGCGCTGAGCGCGCTTACCGCGCTCAACTGGAACGTGGAAGAACATTTTCGCGTGCCAGCGGGTAATTTCTTTCCACGGCCCAAAGTTGACGCCGAGGTTCTGGTTCTTGCGCCGGTGAGTCGACCGATGGAACCCGAGCAGGCGCAGGCTATGAGCGAAGTGATCCGCGCATGCTTCTTAAACCCGCGCAAGACGCTTCGCAGCGGCCTTTCCATGACGCTGAAGATTCCCCGCTCGCTGGCGCAAGCGCGCCTTGAGCAGGCGCGGATCGAACCCACGGCGCGCCCCGCTCAGCTCGCCCTTGAAGATTTCGGGCGCCTGGCGTGCGCGCTGCATGGCGTGGAATTGAAAGGGCTGCCCGCCGATGCCTGAGTTGCCCGAGGTCGAGTCTTTGCGCCTGCTGCTCAACCTCGCCGTCGCGGGGCGCGTCATTGACAGAGTCGAGATTCGCGAACCTCGCTTGCGCAGGCTGATCGATCTCCAGTTGTCAAAGGCTCTAAGCGGGCGCTCGATACGCGGGATCGAGCGGCGCGCAAAGTACCTGTTGTTTGACCTGGGAGAAGTCGTGTTGCTGATCCATCTGGGGATGAGCGGCAGCTTGACTCATCGCAAGGCGCCAAGGGCCTTCAGCGACGCCGAGCCGGCCGGCGGCGGTCATGACTCAATCGCCGCTCGGCTCGATCCGCGCCATGATCACGTCAGGTTTGTGCTCGACGACTCCAGCGAGCTGGTGTACAACGACCCGCGCCGCTTCGGTCTGATCAAGCTTTTGCCTCGTGCCGAAGCTAACGCGGCCGACGAGCTTAAAGAACTAGGACCGGACGCGCTCGACGAAAAGTTCAACGAAGCCTACCTGACTGTCAAAGCGCGCGGTCGGCGCGTCGCGATAAAGAACCTGTTGATGGATCAGCGGGTCGTCGCCGGACTCGGCAACATCTACGCGGCCGAGGCGTTGTTTCGCGCCGGCGTGCGTCCCGGCCGGCGCGCCGCGGGGCTTAAGCGCAGCGAGATATGCCGAATCGTCGGCGCCACGGCCGATTTGCTTAAGGACGCGATCGGCGCCGGCGGCACGAGCTTTCGCAACTACCTCGACGCCCGCGGACGGCCGGGCCGCTTTAGCTCCCGTCTGATGGTGTACGGGCGCGCGGGGGAGCGTTGCTACGTATGCTCCACTCTGATCCGCACTCGCGTCCTCGGCCAGCGTTCAAGCTTTTATTGCCCGCGGTGCCAGGAGTAGCTCCGTTCAGGTCGCTTCTAAAGCCGCCGGTGCGGAGCGTGTGAAAGCGAAGTTGCGACGCTCGCGCATTAAAGGGCGCTTTGCGCGAGCGCTGTTCGACAGCGTGGCGGATAGTTGATAGAAAAGACATCGCGCTTAAACGCGCCGTCCGCTCATGAGCGATATGCCAGAACTGGTTTTGGCGGGTCTAGCTTTTATCTTCGGTGCCTGCGTGGGGAGCTTTGTCAGTGTGGTCTCTTTTCGCCTGCCGCGCGAGCTTTCGATTATAACGCCCCGCTCGT
>JAJYYI010000135.1 GCA_021801125.1 Deltaproteobacteria bacterium
TCGGCCTGAGCCATCCAACGCCGCAGCGTTGTCTCGCCGATATCCAGCTCCAGCGCCATCTGCCCCACGCTCTTGCCGCTGCTCTGGATCAGCCGCACCGTCTCGGCCTTGTACTCGTCTGAGAACTTCCGCCGCTTCCGCCTCTGCTCCTTCGCCATCCTCCACTCCTATCGCGCGCACTTTCGCGCTTTTCGGAGTGTCCAGCAAGCCGGGGCAAGTCCAGTCCCCGCGCACGCGGGGGTGAACCGTGAACGACCTACAGCGGGTCGAGTTCGCCATCGTTGTCCCCGCGCACGCGGGGGTGAAATCGCCGACTCGAAACGTTTTGGCTCAGACGGTCCCGAAGGCAAGCGAAGAAGCGCTCGGAAAGACGTCGCGCTGCTGATTAGAAAAAGTCGGGCCGAGGGGCGGCGCGGCGGCCGGGAACGAAACTTGCGCTGTGGGCGCGTGGAGGAGCGACATGAAGAAGGTAACCACGCTTTTTTTAGGTTTTGTACTGCTCGCCGCCGCTATGTTGCCTGCTACATGGGCGATTGCTCAACAACCGCTCGTCACCGCAAGCAACCTGACGGAAATGATCAAGAACGCCAAAACGCCAGCCGAGCACGAGGCGATCGCGGCATTCTATGACAAAGAAGCCGCTGCGAACGAGGAGATGGCGAAGATTCATCGCGACGATGCGAACATCTATGCAAAACCCGGCATGACGCTGCACTGCAATAACCTCGCGAGAGATTTCCGCCGCGCCGCCAAGGAAGACAAGGCGCTCGCCGCGGCCCATCGCGAGATGGCCAAAAAGGCCGCCGAGAATACGGGCCAATAAGTCAACCGTCCCGCGACGGCGCAGACCTCTCGAAGGTCTTGGTGGACCTCATGTCCATCGGAGGACGAACGCGTCAGCAGCGCGTCTGCAGTCCTTGGCCGGCACTCTGGGTTTGGCGCGGTCGGCGGATCGGCGGATACATTGTCAGTGGCGCGACGGATCTCGTTTCGAGCTCGTGACGCTACATCCTGACCCGGCGCAATCTGAGCGCGTTGCTGACGACGGATACCGAGCTCATAGCCATCGCGGCGCTGGCGATGATCGGACTGAGCAGGATTCCAAACCACGGATACAAGACACCCGCCGCGATAGGTACGCCCAGCGCATTATACACAAAAGCAAAGAACAGATTCTGGCGGATATTGCGCATCGTCGCGTGACTCAGAAGCCGCGCCTTCGCGATACCGCGCAAATCGCCCTTGACCAGTGTGATACCCGCGCTCTGCATCGCGACGTCGGTACCCGTGCCCATCGCGACGCCGACGTCGGCCTGCGCGAGCGCCGGCGCGTCGTTGATGCCATCGCCCGCCATCGCGACGATCCGCCCCTGCTCCTGAAGCCGCTTGACCTCGCTCGCCTTGTCCTGGGGCAGCACTTCGGCCCGCACTTCGTCGAGTCCGAGCTTGCGTGCCACGGCTTCCGCAGTGGTCCTGCTGTCGCCGGTGAGCATCACGATTCTGACGCCGCTCTCTTTCAACAGGCGCACCGCTTCGGCGCTCGATTGTTTGAGGGGATCGGCAACTCCGATAACACCGGCCGGTTTGCGATCGACCGCAAGCAGCATCGCGGTCTCGCCCTCGGACCTCATATGCTCGGCCTTTGTCGCCAGATCACCGGGGGCGACCTGCAAATCCTCGAAGAGCCGGACGTTGCCCAGGGCGACCTCGTGACCGTTCACTTTGCCGACTACTCCCTTGCCGGAAATCGACTCGAAATCCGAAGCCTCGGCCAATTTGAGACCACGCTGTTCGGCGCCCGCGACGATTGCCGACGCCAATGGATGCTCGCTGCCGCGCTCGAGCGTGGCCGCCATCCGCAGGATCGATTCCTCCTCCCACGGCGCCGAAGCGGCGATCGAGGCGAGCCGCGGCTTGCCCTCGGTCAGCGTGCCGGTCTTGTCGGCGACGAGCGTATCAACCTTTTCCATGATTTCGAGCGCTTCGGCGTTCTTGACCAGCACGCCTTCGGTCGCGCCACGGCCGGTTCCGACCATGATCGCCATCGGTGTGGCAAGTCCGAGAGCGCACGGGCAGGCGATAATCACCACCGAGACACCGTTGACGATCGCTTCGCCAAGGCTCGGTCCGACGAGGTACCAGACCACAAACGTCACCACCGCGCTCGCAAGGACGGCGGGCACGAACCAGGCGGAGACGACATCGGCGAGGCGCTGGATTGGGGCGCGGCTGCGCTGCGCTTCGCTCACCATCCGCACGATCTGGGCGAGCAGAGAATCCGCGCCGACCTTGCCCGCTTGCATCGTGAAGCCACCGGCGCCGTTTACGGTTGCTCCGATAACCTTGTCGCCGGCTCTCTTCTCGACCGGAATCGACTCGCCTGTGATCATCGATTCGTCAACGCTGCTACTGCCCTCCAGGACGACGCCGTCAACCGGCACTTTTTCGCCGGGCCGCACGCGCAGCTTCTCACCCGGCTTCACCTGGTCGAGAGGGACGTCGCGGTCCGAGCCGTCGGGCATAATCAGGCGAGCCGTCCGAGGCGCGAGATTGAGCAGGGCGCGAATTGCCCCGCTGGTTTGGCTTCGGGCGCGGAGTTCCAGCACCTGGCCGAGCAGAACCAGCACCGTGATTACGGCCGCGGCCTCGAAATAGACCGGGACCAGTCCGTTTGGCCCGCGTTCCGACGCCGGAAAGATCCCGGGGGACGCGAAGGCGATCAGACTATAAATGTAGGCGACCCCGATGCCGATCGAGATAAGGGTGAACATGTTGAGGTGAAGGTTCCGAATCGAACGGTAGCCGCGTTCGAAGAACGGCCAGCCCGCCCACAGCACGACCGGTGTTGCGAGTACGAGTTCGACCAGGTATCCGGCTCTGACCGGGAGAATCGGAGCCCACAACCGCTCCGGGAGCATGTCGAGTAGAACGATCGGAATACTAAGGACGACGCCGACCCAGAATCTGCGCGTCATGTCGCGCAACTCGGCGTTCTCTTGATCCGCTGCGGGCGCGCGCGGCTCGAGCGCCATCCCGCAGATCGGGCAGCTTCCGGGAGCGTTGCGCACGATCTCCGGATGCATCGGACAGGTGTATTCGACGCCGCCTTGAGCCGGCCCTTTTCGTTCCGGTGCGGTGGGCTTTTGAGCCGACGGTTCTGAGATGCTCGCGTAGCTCGCGGGATCTTGTTTGAACTTGTCGAGGCATTTCTGGCTGCAGAAGTAGTAGCGATGGCCGCGGTGCTCGGCCAATCGTGTATCCGGCGCGACCTGCACTTTCATCCCGCACACGGGATCGGTGACGGATTGCGCGGCGGTTTGAACCTGACCGGCGTTATGGTCTGCCATCCCGAACCTCCGTAATGAACCCGAGATGCGGCTCAGCGGGCGAAGTTGGCGAACAGCATGATTCTCTCGTGACGCCTTGCGCGCCACTGACTATTCAAGCTCGGAACTGAACGTGACAGAAGGGCCCTATTCGGAAGTTCCTCCCGCATGGCTCAGCGCCGCGCCATCATGCTGCTTCTTTGAAGTGATGACGTAAGAGCCGATCAGCTTGATACCGAAGGGTTTCTTCCAAGTCCCTTCGGCTGCCAGCTCGAAACCGGCTCGCGTCGCGACCCGGATCGACGGGCGATTGATAGCCTCGACGCAATACCAGAAATACCGGCCAGGCTTCCGCTTCATTACCAGAATCTTTTCCAGCGCGAAGAAGGCGAGCCCTTTGCCACGATGCACAGGGTCCGTCCAGGTGTTTCCGATCTGGATGTCGTCATCGCCCATAAACGGGAAGCGCCAATACCTGGGTGTGAACCCGGAGTAATGAACAAGCCGGTTGTCAAAGTAAACGCAGATCGCGCCGCACTCGCGGTTCGCGAACAGGCGCAGGTAATGGACAAGATACCTGAAAAGAAATCTGAGTCTGTCCCTCGAGTCGGACGCTCCTGCCGGCCACGGCCGTCCAAACGACGGACGCCAAGCGGAGGCCACGTAGGGAGGCGCCAACGGCTCTTCCCGAGCCTGATCGCCGGAGCTTCTGTAGAAGAGATAATGTCCGGCTGGCGGTGGGTCTTCGCCGGTCGTCTCATTCTTTGGGCCCGCGATACCGGATGCTGTAAGATAAAGCACCATCGGCAGGATGCTCCCCAGTGGCCGTCAACGCCGGTTTCGACCAAGGCCACAAATCGAACAATAGCTCCATAGCCGGATTAGCTGAACATGCCGGCGCTCATCGGACCTATCTCGGGCCGCAGCCCTTCTTGGCGCGGCGGGTACATTTCTTCTTTTGATATCTCCCCTGTTTCGATGTTCCGGTCATTTTCTCCTTTCCCGACGTGGATGTTGTTCGAGGCAGCGATTCAGAAGACCAGCACCTTGTCCGCCTCTCGCGTCCATCCCGCGAGTTCGTCCATTGAGCTGCGTTTTGCGCCTTGAACGAGGGATTCAGGTTTGATCCCGCGGGCATCCATGCAAGTTCCGCAGACACCGATTTGGGCGCCCTTTGCGGCGAGGCCCTTAAGCATCCGCTCTAGGTTGTAGTAACCGTTCGGGGTTGTCTGTCCGGCAACGGCACAGCTTGCGGCGTCGCCTATCAGAAAGATCGTAACGGTATCGGTCCCGGTCTTCGCGAGCGAAGCGGCAAGACGCAGCCCGTTGTAGCTACGTTCCGTTCCGTAAGGCGGGTCGTTAAGAATGAACAGATACTTCATGGCGCAATCTCAAGCAGCCGGACGAATTGGAACGAACAGATCACAGTAACCCATCGGGCTGACCGAGCCGGCGACCACCTGGCACCGCGCTTCCATCATTCCCATGCACATCCCACGCTCCGCCGGTTTGAAGAACCGGCAGTTCATGCAGCAATTGGCCCGGCCGTTGCAACCTACGAGCCGGTAATGGACGCGGTCCTTGGGTGCCTTCCCCGAGGAGGTATCGGCAGCGCCTGCGACGGAGAGCCACAGGAAGCCCGCGGCCAGGGGCAGGAGAACCTGAATATGCTTCAAGAATCCACGCCTTGAGGGAGATGGCGTGGCCGGCGTTCCTGGAGGCGGTTCAATGAGTGGGTACTTCATAGCCAATGATCCTCCACGAGATTTCGCGCTACCATCCGAAATGCAGCACGGGCAAATCATACCGGATGTGGGCGAGGTAGTATTTTTCGAATGCGAGTTTCAGATATCTCGCCCATTTGCCCTTCTTATGAACGATTTTATTCCGCGGCGGCAAAAATGGCTCTGCTGAGAAATAAAAGGCGGTATCCCCGCCGTCGGCGATGCACGTCCCGGACAGATTCAGGCCATCAACCTTAGTACCGCCCTTGAGCTCGACCACGATGTTATGTGCGGCCGCCCGAGCCATCTGTTCCGTCAGGTGGCCGGTCTTGGGTACCGCTACCGGAACCGGTGTCGGCCCCACCGGGGGAATTGCCACGGCGACACCTACCGCGTACACGTTGTCGTACCTTGTGCTGTTGAGATGCGGCGTCACCGTCACAAACCCCTTCGGATTGGCAAGACCATCACACGCGCGAACAAATGGGCTGCCCAGAAACGCCGGAATGACGAGCGAGAAGTCGAACCGCCATTCCGAACCGTCGCTCAGGATCAACCGGTCGGGCCGTGCTTCGACGATTTTTGCGTTGGTCATGGATTCAATGTCGCGTTCGGCGAATTCGTCCGCCATCAGGCGGGGAAACATGCCAACGCCGCCGATGCCGAAATGGCCGAGGAACGGTTCCGGAGTCAGGAACGCGACACTAAAGCGATGGCGTTTTCGCGCACTTCGCAGCACGGTGTCGATCATCATCACGATTTCGTAGGCCGGGCCGATGCAGCTTGCGCCCGGCGCCGCCCCGATGACGATGCGTCCTTGCCCTTGGCTAAGCACGCGCGCCAATGCGTCACGAGCGCGCACCGCATCGTCGGTCGTAAAGGTTGAATGCGTGTAGCCGGGCTGAGGACCCAAGCCGGGCACGGCCGCATAGTCCAGCTCGGCACCTGAAGCGATGACCAGCACATCGTAGGGAAAGCGGGCGTCCTCGGTTCTCACTTCGGACGCTTCAGGGTCCAACTCTCGGACCTCGCCGCTGACGAAGCGGATCCCGCGCCGCGCCAGGGGTTTGTCCAGCGGGATTTTAAGCCGCGCCGCGTCACGCCACCCGAGGATCACCCATGGGAGTGAGGGGAAAAAGGTGAACTCCGCGTCCTTCGAGACAACCGTCAGGTCCACTTCCGCGCCCAACGCACGGCGCAAGGCGTACGCGGCGTTGACTCCGCCGAAGGAGCCGCCGGCGATTACAATTCTCTTGGGGGATGGCTTCATCTACCTGCGGAAACGGTCAGTTGGGAGCGTTCAATAGGAAGCCCTTCCTTATTCCACTGTTCCATTCCGCCGCTTAACACCAACACCTGCTGGAATCCGGCGTCCCTCAGGAGCTGAGCGGCCTTCTCCGAGCGTTTGTCGGCCTTGCACACGATCACAAGAGGCGTTTCTCTCAAAGTCGAAAGAGCCTGCAGTTTGGCGGGAAGCTCGGAAAGCACGATGTTGCGCGCGCCGGGAATATGACCGAGCGGACCCACGAATTCGTTGCCTCCGCGTACGTCGATGACCACGGTTTGGTGCGTGCCCTCAAGCCGGCGCCTGAGCTCCGCCGTATCGATGAACTCACGCTGTTTCCTCAGCCGGCGGACCATTCGCGGCAGGAAGGCGATCGCCGCGAGTAAACCGAGCGCGATGAAACCGCTGCGGATTGCGCCCGCGTTTTCGGCGGCGGCCTCACGGCCGGCGTAGCCAAGGTAGGTATAAGCGATCGCGCCCGGAGCCATGCACACGAAAGAGGCGAGAACGTACTCTGCAAGACGGATTCGCGTAAGCCCAAAAGCATAATTGACCAGATTGAATGGAAACAGCGGAACCAACCGGACGAACGCGACAAAGCGCCAGCCTTCATCCTCCACGCCCCGCACCAGAGAGGCCAATCTTCTGCTGGTGCGCCTGGAAACCCAATCCGAAGCCAGATATCGCGCGACCAAGAAGGCAAGCGTGGCCCCCAAAGTCGCGCCTGTAAGGTTCCACAAAGTTCCCCACAAGGGACCGAAGAGAACGCCGCCCGCTAGCGTCAGCACTGACCCGGGCACGAACAGGATTGTTGCTAGGACATAGACGAAAACGAACATGACGGGAGCGAATCGGCCGAAACGCTCCAGCCCGCGTTCCAGCGCGGAGGGCGCGAAAACAAAACCCGGATGAAGCGCGAGATAAACGATTGCCGCGAGCAGTGCCGTAGCTAGAAGCAGACGGCCGACAAGCCCGTGCCGGTTCATGCGGCGCTTCTCCAGGTGATCGCGTACCCACCCGCGGGACCGCGGAACGGCTGCAAGAGCATCCGGTCGAGCCACAGTTCGCGCGCGGCGCGGAACTGCTCGATGCCAATCGTCATTCCGTCATGGCCCGCGGCGGGTTGGTCGCGATAGGTTCCGAGCAGACGATCCCACCACGGCAGGTTGAAGCCGAAGTTGCTGTTGGTTTCGCCGACCTCGATCGAGTGATGGACACGATGCATGTCGGGCGTGACCACGAACCATCGAAGATAGCGATCCAGGCGAACGGGGATGCGAACGTTGCTGTGATTGAACATCGAGGTGGCATTAAGGAGAACCTCGAAGACGAGCACGCCCAGCGCCGGCGCTCCCAGCGCCGCCACCGCAGCCAATTTGATCAGCATCGAGAGTACAATCTCGATCGGATGAAAGCGCGCCCCGGTGGTCACATCGAAATCGAGATCGGCGTGATGCATCCGATGCACCCGCCACAGCGCCGGCACCGCGTGAAACATCACGTGCTGCAAGTAGATGGCGAGATCGAGCAGAACTACCGACGTCACCACAGCCGCCCACGGCGGAATTGGCAAGTTGTTGAGCAGGCCCCAGCCGCGCTTTCCCGCCATCAGCGCCAAGCCCACCGCGGCGGTGGGAAACAGGATCCGCACCAGCGCAGTATTCAGCGCCACGATCGTCAGAATGCTCGGCCAGCGTTGAAACCTCGAATAGGACCTCTGCCGGCGCGGCGCCGCCGCCTCCCACATGGCCATTGCGGTAAAGACGACGGCAAAGGCGCCAAATCTTATCGCTGCTTCGCTCATTAGCGGCATAGTTCTACGTCACATCAATCACTGTGATGATGAAACACTCCAACGCGGAGGTCAAGCATGAAGGGCGAGCGCCAAGGTAGTGCGTTCCAGCAGAAGACCGAGCGAACTGCGTCAGGACACGCGCTGATGACCCGGCGTGACAGTCGGTTTGCGGCTCCGAGCTCATTCCATTATTCTCTGTGATCAAGGAGCACGGTTCTAAAAAAGAATGTCGAACGAGCATCCCAAGCGCCTCGCGTTCGAGCACCTGGCGACCGTAGCCAAGGCCATGGCCCATCCGCGGCGCATCGAGCTGCTGGAACTCGTCGCTCAGCGCGAGCGCAGCGTCGAAGAGCTCGCCGCTCTGGCCGAACTCGGATTCAACAACGCCTCCCAGCACTTGAAGCAGCTTCGTCAGGCCGGCTTGTTGACGGCGCGCAAGACTGGCAAACGGGTGCTCTACCGGCTTGCCGACGATGGGGCGGTGAGGCTGCTGGCAAGCTTAAATGAGGTCGCCGAACTCCGCATCGCCGAAATGGAGCGGGTCATCAGGACCTACTTCCGCAGCCGGGACGAACTTGACCCAATATCCCGCCGCGAACTGCTGCGCCGTATGCGCGACGGCCTGGTGACCGTGATCGACGCCCGCCCACGCGAGGAATTCGCGGCCGGACATATTCAAGGCGCGATCAATGTGCCGCTGGGCGAACTTCGCCGCCGGTTACGTAAACTACCCCGCGACCAGGAAATCGTCGCATACTGCCGCGGACCATACTGCGTGTTGTCCTACGAGGCGGTTGCGGAACTCCGCAAACGCGGTTTCAAGGCCCTCCGGCTGGAAGATGGATATCCAGAGTGGAAGGCCGCGGGCCTGCCGGTTGAGTGCCCGTCAGCCAGCGCCTGACGGGGCGCAGTCGATTCGGAGTGAATGCCAATGCAGCAGTGGGAAATGATGCCCTGGTACGGAATGATCTTCGGTCCAATCATGATGATCATCTGGCTCGTCGTCGTAATCGTCCTTGCGGCGGCGATAATCCGATGGCTCCAAGGCGGCCCTGTTGGCCGGTTTCCGTCCTTTGGGACCCGAAAGCGCGCGCTGGAGATCCTGGAAGAGCGCTTTGCCAGGGGCGAGATCGACAAGAATGAGTTCGAGGAGAAAAAGCGCCTGCTTTCGGACTAATCCGCCCGCGGGGGGATTGCGGCCATGACTGACAAAAGCATTGAAGAGATCCAGCAAGCGGTACGAAAAAAATACAGCGAGGTCTCCTGTTCGACGGCGGGAAGGTTCCGCTACCCGACTGGCAAGGCGGGGGCAGCCGCGCGCGGCTATGACCTGTCGATGCTGTCAGACTTGCCCGATGAGGTGCTCGACGCGTTCTGCGGCGTGGGAAACCCGTTCGCCCTGGAAGCGATTCAAGCTGGTGAAAAGATTCTCGACGTCGGCTGTGGCACAGGGCTCGACATGATTCTGGCGAGCCGGCTTGTTGGTCCGGCCGGCCGGGTTTGCGGAATCGACCTTACTCCAGAGATGGTCGGGAAGGCGGCGGCAAACCTTATCCGGGCGCAAGCCGGTAACGCCGTCGCGGTCGTCGCCGGCTCCGAAGCCATCCCCTACGAGGACAACACATTCGACGTTGTGATCTCCAACGGCGTGCTTAATCTCTCGCCGCTCAAGGAACAGAGCCTGCGCGAGATCTTCCGCGTCCTCAAGCCGGCCGGACGCCTCCAGCTTGCCGACATTGTTCTTAATGAAGATTTGCCGGCGGAGATGACCAATAACCTCGACGCCTGGTCCGATTGAATAGGCGGCGCGATCCCGGTTCGGGATCTCCTGCGCATAATGGCGGACACCGGGTTCACGGACATCGAGTACGCCGGACGAACCGGCGTGGCTACCTCGCGTTTCACCTCGGGTGCTGCTTTTCGGGCGAGGAAACCGGCGACGGCGAAATAGCGCGCAGGGCGGCATCGGCGCGGTCGTGCTTCGGGCCCTCAAGACGCGTCGGGCGGAAACATCATCCTGCCGGCGTGGAACTCCCGCGCGAGAAAATCGACGAATCCGTGACGGACCGGCCATTCCAGACGGCTGTCGCGCCAATGCACACGGCCGTCCGGGCCTTCAAGTTCGTCTGCGATGCTGCGCAACTCGTCCATCGCCTGTTTTACACGCTCGTGGTCAGCTTCCACCACTGGGACGCGGAGCATACGTTCCACCCAGGACTGCAACCGGGGGAAATCAGCCACGTTCACTCCCATGGTCCTGGCGCCCGGCACGTAGCAAATCGCCGCTATGTCCGCCAAGCTCATTTCCTCGCAGAAGAAATTCCGCTCGCCCAACTCGCGTTCCAACACGGCCAGAAGGCCCTGGAGCTCCTGCGCCGCCGCCCGCTTCATGGCCGCTGATTCCGGCGCCTGTTCACGCAAGACCGCAAGCCAAAAGCCAAACCCGGCTGCGTCGAAGCCGCGGTCGCAGAGGTCCTCTATCAGGCGCATCCGCGCCCGCTCGTAGGGATCTTTAGGATACAGCGGCGGCTCGGGATAGACGTCTTCGATGTACTCGGAAATGATCGTGGAATCCGAGATCGCACGACCGTCGTCGAGAACCAGTGTCGGCACTTCCGCGCGAACGCTCGCGCATCGCAGGTCTTCCTTGCGGTCGAGCGAGTAGCATCGTTCCCACGGCTCGTAACGGACGCCCTTGTAGTCGAGCGCCATTCTGACCTTGCGAGCATACGGACTGGTCGCGTACGTGAATAGCTTCATGTTGATGTCGCTCCTGTGCGCGGTAAGGCATCGAGATCGCCTTTCTGGCGATGATCGGCCTCAGCCAGCTCACGTTTTCGAACAATTCCGAGGCGTCATCCTGCGATTCCGAGCTGCCCCAGCTCTCATGCCGATCAACCACACAATTCGCTGAGCTTCGCTCGTCTCCGTTTTTCAAACCATTAGACCATCGCCTCCCACCAGCGGCGAGCAATCTCGGGAGTTACGCGGGCTCGAGGTTCCCTTCGATAGAGCCCACCGCCGACGGCTTCAGAGTACCTTTGCGCAATAGGCGTTCCTTGCTCATGGCGAAGAGCACCGGCAGGAGGATCAACACGGCGATTGAAGAGGTGACCATCCCGCCCACTATCGGCACCGCGATCGGCTCCATCACGTCGTTGCCGATACCATGCTCGAGAAAAATCGGCACGAGGCTCAGTATCACGACAAACACCGTCATCAGCTTGGGCCGCAACCGATGCACCGCGCCTTCTATTGTTGCTGCTTCGATGTCGAGATGGCCGACGGGCCCTCCGGCGAGCCGCAGATTCAGCGCCTCATCGAGAAATATGATCATCACGACGCCGGTTTCGACCGCGATCCCGAACAGGTCAATGTAGCCGACCGCCACGGCGACACTGAAGTTGAACCCCATCAGGTACTGAAGGAGCAGTCCGCCGGTGAGCGCGAACGCGCACGGGAAGAGAAGAATCAGGGTTTCCGCGATCGAGTTGAACAGCATGTACAGCAGTATAAAAATCGTCGCGAACACGACAGGCAAAATTAACGTCAAACGCTTTTTTGCCCGCATCTCAAACTCATACTCACCGGACCATTTCAGGCTGTAGCCGGGCGGCATGTGAAGCCGGGCGTCGAGCGCCTTTTGCGCGCGAGCCACGTAGCCGCCATAGTCGGAAGTTGTCAAATCGACGAAAACGTAGGCCGTGAGCTGTCCGTCCTCATCCCGCACCATCGACGGCCCCGGGCTCAGCGTGAGCCTGGCGACTTCGCCGAGCGGGATCTGCGCGCCGCCGGGCGTCATCACCAGCATCTGCTTGAGCGCTTCGAGGTTATCCCGGTAGTCGCTAAGATAGCGCACACTGATCGGGAACCGATCGCGTCCCTGGATGGTCACGGCGATGTTTTCGCCACCCATTCCTGAAGTGACCAGCCGCTGCACGTTGCCTACGGTAAGACCATATCGCGCCGCTTGCGCGCGGTTGACCTCGATGTTCACGTAGTACCCTTGTGCAACGCGCTCGGCGAAGACGCCGCGCGTGCCCGGCACGCTCTGCAAAATCTCCTCGATCTGGGATCCGATCTTCTGAAGTTCATCAATATCGGCGCCCTGAACCTTGAGGCCGATCGGCGTCTTGATTCCAGTCAGTTCCATATCGAGCCGGTTCTCGACCGGCATCGTCCATGTATTCGACAGGCCCGGGAATCGCAGTTTCGAATCCATTTCCTGGACCAGTCGGTCGTAGGTCATTCCGCGACGCCACCGGCTGCGCGGCTTGAGCATCACCGTGGTGTCGTACATGTCGAGCGGCGCATTATCGGTAGCACTGTCCGAGCGCCCGACGGTGCCGAATACGCTCTCGACCTCCGGGAACGACTTAAGGATTTGATCCTGTTCCTGGAGAAGATGGGATGCAGACGTAATCGAGATGCCCGGCAGCGCGGTCGGCATATACAGTATCGACCCTTCGAACAGCGGCGGCATAAATTGGCTGCCGATCCGGAAGGCGAGTGGAAAGGTAACGACGAGGAAAAGCAGACCGGCCGTGATCGTCACAATCCGGTGACGCAGACAGAAACGGAGGATCGGCATGTATAGCAGTTGAAAGAAATGCGCCACTGGATTCTCGCTCTCCAGGCGATAGCGCCTCGCCCGCACCAGCAGCAACATCAGGATTGGCACGATCGTGACCGCAAGCAGCGACGAGAACGTGACCGCGAAGGTCTTTGTGTAAGCCAGCGGCTTGAACATCCTGCCCTCCTGCGCCTCGAGCAGAAAGACCGGAAGAAACGAGACGACGATGATCACAAGCGAGTAGAAGAGCGGGCGGCCGACCTGCTTCGCCGCGCTGAGCACGACGCGCTTGTGTTCGTCCGAGCCGATGCCGCGGCCTTGTCGGGTTCGCTCGGCAAGATGACGGTACGCGTTCTCGACCATTACGATCGACGCGTCGATAAGAACGCCGATCGCCAGCACGAACCCGCCCAGCGACATGATGTTCGAAGTTACGTGCAAGTAATACATGGGTATGAACGACGCGATCAGGGCTATCGGGATGCTGGCGATCGGAATCAGGGC
>JAJYYI010000013.1 GCA_021801125.1 Deltaproteobacteria bacterium
AATGGCGCCGGCGAAGCGGGCGAGGCGATAGCGCGCTAACGGTTTATCGGTGGCGTTCTCACTGTACGTACATATCCCATATTGCCGTTCGAAGTGTCCGTACTGCGATTTCAACTCGCACGCCGCAGCCACCTGGCCTGAAGACGACTATACGCGAGCCCTGATTGCGGAACTCGAGGCGCGCTCGCGCGAGCGGCCTTGGTCGGGCGACTGCTTGTCAACGATATTTTTCGGCGGCGGCACGCCGTCGCTTTTTGCCGCGTCTTCAATCGCGCGGGTGCTCGACGCCTGCGAGAAGTTCTGCGGGATCGAAGCGGACGCCGAACTGACGCTTGAAGCCAACCCCGGCACGCTCGACGCCGAGAAGCTGCGCGGCTTGCGCCGCGCGGGCATTAACCGTATCAGCTTGGGTGCGCAGTCCTTCAAGGACGAAACGCTTAAGTTTCTCGGACGAATCCACGACGCCGAGCAGACGCGACGGTCCGCGCGGCTTGCGCTGGAGGCCGGATTCGAGCACCTGAACCTGGATTTAATCTTCGCGGTGCCCGGGCAGACGGTTGAAGATTTGCTGTGCGACCTGGATCAGGCGGCGGCGCTCCAGTCCGACCACATCTCGTGTTACAACCTCACCTTCGAAGAAGGCACGCCATTTTTCGCGGCGCTCAAGCGAGGGCGAATTCGACCGCTGCCGGAGAGCGTTGAGGTGCGAATGTACGCGCTCGCGCGCAGGCGGCTGGCTGAGTTGGGTTATGCGATGTACGAGGTCTCCAACTACGCGCGCGCGGGCGGGAGATGCCGGCACAATTTGACTTACTGGCGTGCGCAGAACTTCCTCGGAATCGGCGCGGGGGCGCATAGCTACGCGAGCTTGGGCCGTGGCGGCCGACGATGGTGGAACGAGCGGGTGCCGGCGTTATACATGGAGCGGGCTCTCGGCGCGGGCGAAGCGCAAAGCGGGTGTGAAGAGCTGAACGAGCGCACTTCGGCGGGCGAATTCGTTTTCTTAAATCTGCGTTTGCGTGAAGGCTTTGCGCTCGACGAATTCGCGCAAAGGTTCGGGCGCCGCTTTGACGACTACTTTGGACCGATCCCGGCGCAGCTTCTTGCCGGCGGTTTGCTCGTCCGCGACAACGGACGGCTGCGTTTAACCGAACGCGGTCTCGAGCTGGCTGACGCGGTCGCTGCTGAGTTTGTCTAGCGCTGCGGGAGCGCCGCCGAGAGAACGGCAAGTTACGCAACTCGCCCGCCCGGCAAACTCTCAGAGAAAACGAGCACCTTGCGCCTAATACCGTCGGCGTGGCCGGCGGCGGCCCGACGCTCAATTCGCGAGACGGCGTTCCAGGATTCCGATCACACGCTGTGGCGTCGCGAGTCGGATAAAGGCCCCCAGGCGCGGGCCCCGATCCTGTTGCATTATCATGCGATACAGCGGCTGAAAGACTTTGCCCGGCTTTTCCGGGAAGAGCGCGCGGCCGATGTCGTAAATGGCCGTCTCGATTTCACGGGCGCTCGCCTCAGGCGAGGTGGTGAGGAAATCGATTAGCTTTTGCGCGATCAAGCGGTCCTGCACCTGGGGCTCGTAAGGCAAGAGGGCCGGCTCTAGATAATCGCGTCGGAAATTGAGCGCGCAAGCGAGCAGGGCCTCGGCCATTCGTCGCGTATCCTCGTCGGCCAGAATCGCCGGGTCGTATCGCGTCAGATAGTTCCACATCAATTCGCGGTCGGAAACGCCCAGAGCCGCCGCGACGTTCATCACCAGGCTGAAGCTCAGGTCAGAGTTGAAACGGCGGGGGCTATCGGGCGCTAACACGAACTCCAGAGGGGAATCCAGCGGTTTCTCTTCGTCCTTGGCCGCGGCGTAGGCCCGCAGTTCCTCCAGGTACTCATCGACGTACTGGGGAATCGCCGCCAAGAAGAGCTTGCGCGCGCGTCGAGGATTGACGAACAGAAAGTACTTCAATGCTTCGATTGGAGCGTATCGCTGCCACTGCTCGACGGTCACGCCTCTACCGACGGACTTCGAAACCTTGCGTCCCTCTTCGTCCAGGAACATCTCGAAGGGAAATCCCAGCGGAGGCGTCCCGCCAAGCAAGCGCACAATCTGGCCCGACAGGCGCGCCGAGTCGATTAGGTCCTTGCCGTACAGCTCGTAATCCACGCCGAACAGACGCCAGCGCATCGCCCAATCGACCTTCCACTGAACCTTCGCCTGCCCGCCGAGCACGCTCCGTTCACCGGAAAAGCCGCATGGGCGCGAACCGCCGAAGGTCCGCTCGCATGAAAACTCAACCGTGCCCCGCTCGGGATGATGCGCGATCACCCGCGTCGAGTTGACCTGCTCGCAGCTTGGACATATCGGCAGAAACGGCGACCAGGCAGCGCGATTTTCGTCCCGTAGCGTCGGAACCATAAGGTCGATGATCTCCTGGTATTTTTCCAAGACCAGCCGCAGGATCGGGTCGAAGCGCCCGTTGGCGTACATCTCGCTCGACAGAATCAGTTCGTGCTCGAGGTGGAGGGGTCTCAGCAATTCCCGCAGAAGCTTGACCATATGGCCGGAAAAGCTTTCGCAGCAGCCGAACGGGTCAGGTATTCGCGAGACCGGCTGGCCCAGATAGCGCTCGACGCGCTCCCGCTCGGGAACGTTCTCCGGCACCTTGCGCAGGCCATCCATGTCGTCGATAAAGACGATTAGCCGCGATCTCCGTTGCGGCGCGATCAGGCGCACCGCATGGCGCACGAAGGACGGGCGCAACACCTCGGCCATCGTGCCCAAATGCGGCAGACCAGAGGGCCCAAACCCGCCTTCAAACACGATCTCGCGCGCGCCGTCGCCGTCTCGCTCGAGCAGGCGGCGCGCCTCTTCATAAGGCCAGAGTCTACAATTGTTCGGGCCTGAACTGTTCACGTCGTCTTGAATTTTTTAATCTTTGTCTAGGCCCTTGCCTTGGAGCACTCGCGCAACAGCCTCATGCACCCAAGGGTCGATTTGCAGGACGCGCAGTTTCTGCGAAGAAAGGCGAAGCTTGACTCCGCAATTGGCGCAAATCAAAGCCTGTTCACGACAGCCGCCGCGGTCCTCAATTAAGATGCGCAAGAACCACTCGTCGATTAACCGTTCGCATATTTGACACCGCCGTTGGTCCATACATATGCTGACTTCCCGCAGCCTCGTAAACGTGGCTTAAGAGCGTTGCGGACGTCGCTTCCGCCCACTCATCAATCATAGCTGCGACGTTGCCGGCGCGCGAGCCGCCATGATATTGTTAGGTCACGCGGTTAGAAACTGTCCAGGTCCAAAGACAGTAGCGGCGGGCTTGCACGGGGGTTGCTCTAACTTCTACACTAGGACCGCACAGCAACGGACCACCAACCCTAAGGACAAACGTTCGAAGGCGTTCGGCAGATCTGGTTTCCCGCTTCCACCGCCTGAGGCGACGACGTGTCGTTAGGTACCCGACACGACGCTTTAAAGGTATATGGACCAAGCACTGACCTCCCTTAAATTGAAGGAATTGCGAGAACTCGTCCGGCCCGAACATCGCGTGGCAATCCTGCTTCAGGATGACCCCGACCCAGACGCTCTGGGCAGCGCGATCGCGCTGCGGGCAATACTGGGGCGCAACAAGCAAACCACGCCGATTTTCGCCTTCAAAGAAGTCACGAGGCCCGAAAATCACAACATGGTGCGGTTGCTGGAAATCGACGTCGCCCACGCCAACACCGAAGAATTGAGGGCCTTCGACAGGATAGCAACGCTCGACGTCCAACCCGCTTACTTTAACGGCCGGCTACCCCGCGCCGACGTCGTGATCGATCACCATCCTGGTTACCCTTCCGGCGTGGCTCCTTTTGAAGACGTCCGAGTTCGCTACGGCGCCACCTCCACGATCATGACGGAATACCTGATGACGGGGCAGGAGCGAATCAGCGAACGGCTGGCCACCGCCTTGGTGTACGGAATCAAATCCGATACTTTGGCGCTGTCGCGCCGCGCTACGGAAGAGGACTTCGAAGCGTTCGCGTTCCTCGCCCGTTTGGCAAACTACAGCCTTCTGCGCCGGATCGAACGTCCTGAGCTGCCGCTGAGTTTTGCTCCGGCGATGGCACGCGCCATCAAGCGGCTACGCGTCGACCGTGGCTTGCTTCTGCTTTATTTTGGCGCAGTGGAGCGCGACGACGTAATCGTCCAGATGGCTGAGCTTTGCCTTTGCTTCGAAGGCGTTGAATGGGTCGCGTCGGTCGGCAAGCTCGGCAACGACTTGGTGATCGCGGTTCGTAATCACGGTACCGGCCGCAGCGCCGGTGAAGTCGTTCGCCGTTTGTTCGGGCATATCGGACGCGCCGGAGGCCATCGCAATATGGCCAAGGCCGTGATACCGCTGCAAGCCTGGCGCCGGCAAGAAGGCACCCTAAGCGGCAACGCCATCGAGTCGCGCCTGCGCGACCTGCTCCTTAGCGAGATTGAGCACGGGGGCGAGGCCGGGGAAGGCCGCGCGGCAGAAAGGCACGCGTCCTAGTATCGGCGGCAAAACCGCCATTGCGGTTCCAGCGCCTTCGGCAGGCGCCGAGTCGCGCTGGAAGGCACAGCGCCGTGCACACGTCGGCGCGGCGCCAAGAACAAGAGCGCCCGCGTCCTCAAGCGCTTCCTCAACGAGATCTCCCGCGCGCTGCTAGCCGCGCGTTTACGCGGGGAGCATGCTCTGCAGGAAAGCAAGTGAGCGCAATTTGCGTTCAACCGTATAAGCGATGAAGCGGTCAATCGCCCCGACCGCGTCGGCTGAAGCCGCCGCTTGAGCGCCGGCACTCTGAATCGGAAGGATGGCCAGCCGTCGAAGCTGCTCAAGGCTAAACGCGCTGAGCGTAAGGCCTCCGCTTAAGCTTCCGCGCCGGCAACGGTCGCATAAAAGGCCACCTTCGGCGACTACAAAGGCGAAGCGCACCCCGTCCGCTTCGCCTTTGGCGGCGCATCTCCTGCAACCATTGAAGTCCAGACCGTAGCCGGCCCAACGCAGCAGTTTCAGCTCGAAGGCCTGGCGCAGCGCGGTTGACGCACCGTTGCGGCATAGCTCGCCGAGCGCCGCGGAAAGAAGATCATAGGCGGCGGCGCAGTCAATTCCCTCGCGAATCAGCGCCTCGCTCAGCTCCAGCATATACGCCCCCAGAGCGAACTTGGCGAGGTCGTCGCCGGGTTCAAAAGCTTCGAGTCCCGAGGATTCAGCCCGCGTGATAAAGACGAGTTCGCCGTGCGGTCGGCGCCTGAAATAGAGCATCACGTGAGAGAACGGCTCCAGGCGTCGTTCGAAGCGACCGCGCGATTTTTTCAAACCGCGCGCGATGCCGCCGAGTTTGCCGCACTCACGGGTCAACGCGGATACGATTCGATCCGCGTCGCCATAGTCGTTCGCGCGCAGAACGATCGCCGCCGCGCGTTCCTCGACCGCCATAGGCCAACCGTCACAACCCTCGCATCATCGAGAGCTGCAGTTCCTTGACCTGCGCGCGCATATCTTCCACCGACCGGGCAGGCCGCCCGTTTTCATTGGCTTCGCGCACTAGCGTGTCGAGCTTTTCCAGAATTTTGGCGAGCTTGGCATGCAGTTCGACGAGCGCGCGACTTTTCATCTCACTGCTTTCCCACTGGCGCGTCCGATAGTCCTGGCATAGCTCCTGACCTTGAATCAGAAACTGGCGCGCCTGCTCTTCGAAACCCCTGACCAAACGATGGAGCGCGTCGCGCACTTTGGGCCGCTCTTCAGGGTCTTTCCACAACAGATGCTCGATAAACGGAAGGTCATCCTCACCGACCGCTTCTCTGCCAGCCAAAAGGGCGTGCGCCTTGAGCACACCGAGCGCGCCTCGCCAACGCCGGTCGGAGACGATCACCTCCTGGCGCGCAAGCTCGCGGCGCGCCTCGGTGATCAGCTTTAAGACGCTGCCCGGCACCACCACTGCCTCGGCCTTGCGGCGCAGCTCGTCGAGCTCGTCCCAGGTCAGCCGCGTGCGGCTCGAGGAACTCGCACCCTGCAACATCTTCAGAAAACGAAAATCTTCGACGATATAGTCCACCACGAAACGCAGCATGAAGCGGTCATAGAGCGCCGTCAGCTCCTCCTCGTCGGGAAGTTCGTTCGAGGCGCCGAATAGGCAAATCAGCGGCACCGTTACGCGCTCGCGCCCGTTGTGAAACAACCGTTCATTGATCAGCGTAAGCAGCGCATTGAGGATCGACGAGTTGGACTTGAAGATCTCGTCCAGAAAGGCAATATGCGCCTCGGGTAGCTTGCCGGTGGTAACTCGCCGATAATCGTCGTTCTCCAGCCCCTTGAGGCTGACCGCGCCGAAAACCTCTTCAGGGGTGCTGTACTTAGTTAGCAACCACTGGAAGTAGTTCGCGCCTTCGATACGTTGGCACAACTCCTCCGCCAGCATTGACTTCGCTGTCCCCGGCGGACCGATTATAAGGACGTGGTTCGCGGAAAGCAGAGCGCATAGCGCGCCGTCGATCAACTCGGCGCGCTCCATGAAGGTTTGGTTGAGCTCGTCGCGAATGCGAGCGAGCTTTAGCTCTGCCTGGTTAGTCGGCTTCATGCTGCTTGGGCGTAAACATAAACTTATCAGAGGCGGACTCTCGCATAAATGACGCGTTCACATCACGCGCCCTCCAAGCGGCCTCGCTCATAGCCCTCCACACTGTATCGCGCGCGGAAGCGAGCCGCTTTCGCAAGGCTTGCCTTCGACCGCGGTCGGACCGTCGACTTGGTCGAGTCTTGCGCCAACTGGTACGTCGATGGCCGGTGCCTATCCGGGCGCGAGATTGTGCACGCTCGAGGAAATGGCCGAGGGTTTTCGCCCGCGCCACCGGTCCGCTGGATAAGCAGATGCCGCGATGGGCGGACCTGGCGCCCGAAGGACGTCAACGTCTGATGGCCTGTCTGGCAAAGTCTCGCGAACCGGCCGGTGGTCGGCGGGGGCGTCCCACCCTAGCCTGAATCTCAAGCCCGTTTTACAGACGAGTTCGCCGTCCTAAGCCGGGCTTTGGGAACCAATGATGCTATTCGACGGCGGCGCGCAAGCGCTGATCCAGACGCTTCGCCAGGTCGAGCAGCACCAGGTCGCTGCCTTTCGGACCCGCGAGGGCCACACCGACGGGCGGTTCGTCGCCCTTAGCAGCAGGCACGACCACGACGGGCAGGCCGCAAAGACCCGCCAGATTCGTCAGCCGGAGTATCTTACCGCGCGCCTCGAAACTCGCCTGCTGATTCTCGAAATCGCTAAACTTCGGCGCCGGACCAGGTGCGGCGGGAAGCAGGAGGAACGAATGGTCTGCGAGCAACACTTCAACCTGCCGGACTATCGCGTTGCGAGCAGCCGAAGCTCTCCCGATATCGCCGGCCTTTATCTCGCTGCCCTTCTGCAACAACCTGGCGACATCCGCTCCCAGGCGCGGGGCGCGCTCGGCAACCCATCGTTCATGAACACCCCATACTTCAACGGCCTGTATGACTTGTTGCGAGTCGAAGGCGGCCTGCAGGAGGCTAGTGCGGGTCTCACTGGCCTGGACGCCGATCTCTTCGAGCGCGCGTCGCACGCGGCTGACGGCCGTCTGCGCCAGGGGCTCGGCCAACTCCAGCGCCTCGGTCTCAAGCAATGCGCGTTCAAGCAGGTAAGTCGGCGGTTTGGTCGGCGGACGGAGCAGCACTTTACTGACCCTCTCCAGCAGCGCGGCGCTTTCAGCGAAGACGCCTACGGTGTCGAAAGACGCCGCCAGCGGCACCACGCCGTCGACCGGAATGTGATCATGAGTCGGGCGCAGACCGTAGATGCCGCAAAATGAAGCGGGCACCCGAACCGAGCCTCCTGTATCGGTGCCGAGTGAAAATGGGACCAGGCCGCCGGCCACGGCAGCCGCTGACCCGGAACTCGACCCGCCGGGAATCCGCTGAGGATCGCGAGGATTTTTCGGCGTGCCGAAGTGTGGATTGATCCCCGTTATGCCATAGGCAAGCTCATGCAGATTAGCCTTGCCCACCAGCGTGGCTCCCGCCTGCCCCAGCGCCTTGATCGCCCAGGCGTCTTCAGTCGGCACGCCGCGCCATTCGGCGAATTCGGGGTTGCCGGCGGTGGTCGGAATACCGGCGACGTCGAACAAGTCCTTCGCGACATAGGTCAGTCCGCTAAGCTCGCCGGACGCCGCTCCGTGGCGTCCCTCAATCTCTCTCAGCAGGCAATGGGATAAATCAGGTTTGTTCGCTTGCTTCACCGCAGTCAACAGCTCCGCCTGTATTGTCTTAGTACCGTTGCCTTGGGAGTTTTGCCTTACACACGATCCCTAAGATTGTGGAGCTTCAACTGGCGGCTTTGCAAACGGGTCAAAGCGCGAGGCGCGTATCGCTCCCGATGTTCTGAGATGTTCGAAGTGCAGCGATGCGCTGTCAAGCGCAACCGCGCCGGAAATTTCGCTCGTCCCGCTGAGGATCGAGCGGCGAAGGAAGGTCCCGAATCCCGAAACCCTGTACCGAGCCGTTCGGCGCCTGCCGCTACGCAACTCTTCCTGACGCGGCGAGCAACGGAGATCCAGCCCGCCTGCGCTGTTCAACGGCGAGATCGTAAACGGCCTGCAGCGCGGCGACCGAATGCTCCCAGGTGTAGCGCGACTCGACCATCTCGCGCGCGTTGCGCGCCAACTCCGCGCCAAGCGCACGATCTCTCATCAGCCGCGTCACCGCCGCGGCGAAGCCTGCGGCCGTCGAGGCGAGCAACAAATGCTTTTCGTGCTGCGCTTTAAGACCGCCCAGCGAATACGGCGTCGCCACCACCGGCGTTCCGCTCGCCATCGCTTCGAGCACCTTATTCTGTATGCCGGAGCCTGCGAGCAGTGGCGCTACCGCGACAGATGCGCGGCGCAAGGCCTGTGACAGGCCGGGGACATAGCCGGTGACTTCGACGCCCGGGATGCACGCCAGCGCTCGCACCCGGGCGGGCGGATCAGCCCCGACAATCGCGAAGCGTGCCCTCGGCAACGCGCATCGAATCTTCGGGAATACCTGCGTGGCGAACCAGATCGCACCGTCAGCGTTGGGAAAATAACCCATCCGTCCGGTAAAGATAACCGTGTCGGGGTCGCGCTCCGCGGCGTGAAACGGGAAACTCTCGATATCGACGCCGTTGGCGATAACATGGATACGCTCGCCGCCGCCAATAAACTTTCCGTCCACATCCGAGCTGATCAATATTCGCTCAAAAAGGCCGAGTAGATGTCTTTCATAGTCTCTCAGCCGCTTGGCTTCACGGGCGAGAGCGAGCGCTCGCAGCCCGGCCTCTCTTTTAGCGCGCCGCGCAAAGTTCAGCGACAGCGCGTCGATCATGTCGAGAACTTTGGGTGTTCCGTTGAGGCAGAGCCCGGCGGGCGCCATCCGCACCAGTTGTACGTGGGCGAGATCAAATCTATCTTGCGCGGCGACTCTGCGAACCGCGCGCGCCAGCGCTGACGTGAACCAGTAAACGGTCTGCCAAGGCAGCCGGCTGGCAGGCGCCTTGGCAAGGTTGAGCGCGCGGCGCCATGCGGGAACGGTCACGGCTTCGACTCGCTCGCAGAATGGCCTCACGGCGTCGAGGCTTGCGTCCTGCCTGCCGGCCGGGGTAACCAGCGTGATCCGATGGCGGCGCGACAACACGCGAAGCTGATGGTACGCCCGCACGCGGTCGCCCTGCAGCGGCGGGTACGGAAACCGCGACGAAACAAAAAGGATCCTCATCGCTCCGCACAGCCTTCTTGAGCTCGCGTCCTCTGATCCGTGTAGCGTGCATTCGCCCGTCGCAGCACGAGTCCCGTTGTCCCAGGTTCAGCCGGAAAAGGCGGGGCAGAGTCTTCGCCGTTCAAGACCCGCCGCGCTAACGCGACCACCAGCTCAACCGAGGTAAGCTCCATACAGCGATTATCGAACGGGCATTCTTCCCGCAGGCAAGTGTGGCAGTCAACCCAGTTCTGGATGACCCATTTCGAGCGGCCCCACGGTACCCATTCGCCGCGCAGCTCAGCGAAGGAAAACAGCGAGATGCACGGCGTCCCTACCGCCGAGGCGAGGTGTTGGGGACCGGAATCCAGCCCGATGAGCAACCGGCATCGTTCCAAGAGCGCGCAGCTCTCCAGAAGTGAGAGCCGCCCCGCTAAGCTAATGGTCTTTCCTCCCGCATCGTACGCTACGGCCTCGCACGTAGCGGCGTCCGCCGGGCCCCCAACTATCACGACCCGCCAGCCATCCTCCGCCAGCGCCCTGGCTGCAGCGCCGAAGCGTTCTATAGGCCAACGCCGATTCGCGTGGCCCGCGCAGGGCGCGATCGCAACCAATGGCTGGGAGCGCCACCCGATCTCATTCAACAGGGCGCAGACGCGCTGGCGGTGCGCGTCCTTTATCGGCAGCGGCCATCGCGGGAGCCCCTCGCACTGGAGGCCAGCCTTCCGAACGATCGCGAGCAGCCGTTCTACCTGAGTTGGTCGGTCGAGCCACTCGGATTGAGCCTGGGCGAAGGAACCAACGCGCGAAAGGCGCCACCCGTAGGCCCATTTAGCGTGCGCGAGTCGCGCCAAAAGCATGGTCACCAGAAGCTTGCCCAACGACCAATGAGAGGCGGGAATCCCAAACCACACGTCGAAGCGCCGCCGACGCAAGTCGCGCAGCATAGCGAGCTTTCCCCGCAGACCGGCGAGTTCGGCCTTTCGGTATATCAGGATTTCATCGAGCCATTCCGCGCCTTCCAGAAGCTTGCCCGTTTCTGCTCGACCCATTTCCTCCGGCCACGTCACGAGGGTGATACGCGCCAAGGGGTAGGCGCGACGAATCGCGTGCATGTGGCCCAGGCGCGTGCGCTGGGCTTGTCAGCTCCAGAGGTTCGCGGTTTCAGGCCTGACTTCGCCACTTCACTTCGCGCAGCGCGCCTAGAACCTCACTCGATGTTATTCTGTGAATGCATTTTTTCTCGTTTACAACACAGGTCTTGAGACCACAGCCTGAGCATTCCGTTTGGTGGTAGATGATTTTGTGTTGTCTACCGAATGGGAACCAAACGCCGGGTTTCTCTCTAGCGGCGTAGATCCCCACGCACGGTGTCCCGACGGCCGCAGCTAGGTGTATTGGCCCGCTGTCATGTCCCACGTAGACAGCCGCGCGTTCGAGCACGGCTGCCGTCTCGCGCGGATTTATTTTTCCGCAGAGGTTCAGTTTCACCCCCGGCCAATGACGAGACACGCGCTCGCTAGGCGCAAAATCCGCCGCGCCGCCCACCATAACCAAAGGAAGCTCGGCGTAACGTACGCCCATTTTCGCGACCAAGGTCGCCCAGTTCGACTCGCTCCAATCGTTCGCGTCCATGCCGGCACCCACGCTCATCGATACGAACCCGCCGTCATTGCCGATTACGCCCAGTTGGCGACCTGCGAATTCCCGCTCTTCCTTCGAAAGTCGAAGATCCCAGCTTTTTGGGTCAGCGGGGGCTGCGTCACCCAAGTCAGCGATGCACCGAGCCAACCGGCTGGCCTCGGATTCATAGAGCCCAGTCGCTGGATCGAACGCATACGTGCGCAAGGCCTGGCGAAACGGGACGCCGATGATCCTACGAATTCCGGAGAATTTGAAAAACGCCCATTCGGTCACCGCCCTGGCGGGGTTTCGCGGGAGCGTCAGGTAAATCGCGATGTCTGGCTTCCATTCTCGTAGGCGCCGCGCGAGTCGGATTTGCTGTTTTAGGCTGCGGCGGACCGCGCGATACCCCACCTCAAAATACCCGTGAACTAGGCCGCTACAGCCCAAGACAGATTCCAGAGAAACATAGTTGCCGTGCACCGGCGAATGAGTCAGGATCCTGCGCTCGCTCGCGGGAAAAACTCGCGCGATTAGGTGAAAGCACGGCAGCGCGATGACGGTGTCGCCGAGGCTACCCGGCCGGAATATGAGGACCTTTTGTTTCCCCGTCGGCATTGCGCTTCTCACGAATCGCCGATTATGCAGTCTGTGCAGGACCTTGCGCACATGGACGCCCAGAGCATTTTTTGCTGCCTCGGCTCGCGACAAGGCCCTGCTATTTCCTGCGCAAATGTAAGGCCAGGGCCGCCCCGCCGGTCCCTTTAAAATCTCGCTTAAAACGCACACATACGACGTACGCTAGGATCACCGGGAGGACGTTGCCAGCAACTATCACGCTGAAGCCGCCGATCCCGCCCTCGGCAAACGCCTGCATATACGGCATCATCGCAACGTAGAT
Source organism: Deltaproteobacteria bacterium (assembly GCA_021801125.1). GTDB lineage: Bacteria > Desulfobacterota > Binatia > Binatales > Binataceae > JAJYYI01. Next base: position 12,262 of record JAJYYI010000013.1, read on the forward strand.
TAAAACGCCAGTTGCGTCCTGGTTATTCCTAAGGAACTCGTACAGCAATCGACAGAAAAAGCCCGTAAGTAAAAAGCCAAACACGATGCCGAAACCGTAGAAGTTCCAGTATAATTCGCCCGGCCAGGACGGAGCTGGCGCGGAATATTCAAACAGGGCTGCGGGGTCGTCGAGAAATACTACACCGAAGCGATGAGCTGTAACCGTCGGTTTGCCGGGCCAAAACGCTCTGGGCACCAGCATCGTGACCGCGTCCAAGAACGTGGCGCCATATTGTGGCTCAACGGTTCTCCCCGTTTTCTCCAACGTCGCAGCGAAATTTTCGACCATGTCAAACCGGCGAAACAACAGCTTCGCAGCCTCCGCGGCGCCGACGGTCTGCCCTACGGACGTGAGCGCGTCATACATACCGGCGCCGGAAGACCTACCTAGACCCTCGCTAGATCGGAGTGCTGTTGCAACGTACGCCATCAGGCAGCATATAGCAGCGAGGGCTAGTGCGGAGAAGATCCTCTCGGGCCTGACGAGGCGCGGTGTCTTGCTCTTTAGGTAATGACTACAGGCCCACCAAGCGAGCCCCACACCCAGGACAGAGCTTCGGCTGCCTAAAGTGACGCGGATCAATAGGCTTGCCATGAAAAGCAGTTTCCCATAACGCTGCATAGCCGTGCTTTCCTCAACCCTGCCAACCGCATAGCATACGGCCGCGGCCATCAATGGCAACGCGTTAGCAGCGATATAAAGGTAATAATGGCCGAAGGTAAGCCGGCCAGGGGTCGTTAGGCCTCCTAGTGTCGCGTCTCGTAAATAAGTGCAGCATTGCGGATGCGGCGTTTAATCTTAGCGGCCGATTTGGTCCAGCGAAACGGTCGGGCATTTTCGTTCCAGTGTGCCAGCCAGCAGGCGATCGCC
>JAJYYI010000045.1 GCA_021801125.1 Deltaproteobacteria bacterium
ACCAACGCGGGATTGCGACGGAGTGGGTCGCCAGGATGAGAGAGAGCATGATGCGGCTGGCGCCGTGGGTTTCAAGCTGGCGCATGATGCGCGAATACGTCGAGCGTTACTACCTGCCGGCCGAGGCGTCCTTTAAGCGCCGCGCCGCCGGCAACGGCGCGCTCGCGGCCGACCTGGAAAAGTGGAGCGCCTCGCTAAGAGAGCGCTGGCGCGAAATGTCCTTCGGCAGACTCGATATAAAAGGCGGAGACACCTTCCACGTGATCGAAGTTGAGGTGTATCTAGGGGCGATTGAGCCCGACGCCGTGCGCGTGGAGTTGTGCGCCGAGACGCTCGAGGAGAAGACGCCGGTTCGCGTGCCGATGGATCGCGGAGAGAAGCTTGAGGGCACGGCGGGCGGCTATCTATACCGAGCCGCCATTCCCGCGACAGAGCCGGCGAGCACCTACGCGGCGCGCGTGGTTCCTTACCACCCTGAAATGGTGAGCTTTCTCGAAGCTCCGCAAATACTCTGGGCACCCTGACTCCGCGCAGCCGAATCCTTTTGCCTCTAAAACGGATACTGCGAAAAGGCGCCGTTCACGTCTCGCCGTGAACGGCGCCTTTGAAAGCTAGGCGCCACATCCCGTGTTCGCGGTGTGGATGCCGCAGTCGGTTTTCGCTGGAATTTACGACTGCTTGAGCTTTTTTACCTCCTCAACCATCTCCGGCACCGCCTTGAAAAGATCGGCGACAAGGCCGAAATCAGCGACGCTGAAAATCGGTGCCTCCTCGTCCTTGTTAATCGCAACGATGACCTTGGAGTCCTTCATGCCGGCCAGATGCTGAATCGCGCCTGAGATGCCGACCGCCACGTAAAGCTCGGGAGCCACGACCTTGCCCGTCTGTCCCACCTGAAGATCGTTTGGCACGAAGCCAGCGTCGACGGCGGCTCGGCTGGCTCCCATCGCGGCTCCCATCGCGTCGACCAGCGGCTCGAGGACGGTCTTAAAGTTTTCTCCCGATTTGAGCCCGCGCCCGCCGGAAACCACGATTCTTGCTTCAGTGAGCTGCGGGCGTTCACTCTTAGTTTCCTCAAAGGATACTAATTCCGTCTTGAGCGCGCTTGGGTCGATGGCTGCGTCAACCTTTCGAACCGGCGCCGCGTTTTCGCTGGGGGCCGCGACCTCGAACGCGGTGGAGCGCACGGTAATGACCTTTACCGGTCCGCTGAGCTCCACGGTGGCGAGCGCGTTGCCGGCGTAGGTTGGGCGGATCAGCGTCCCCTCGTCGCCGAACGCTACGACCTCCGAGGCCATCGGCGCGCCAAGGCGCGCGGCCAGCCGAGGCATCAGGTCCTTGCCCACGGCGGTGGCGCTCGCCAGGACGAATTGCACACCGAGCTCCTTGACCAGCGCCGCGAGGGCCTGAGCGTGCGCGTCGGCCACGTAGTTCTTGAGCGCCGGATGTTCCAGCATCACCACGGCCGCCACGCCGTAACCGGCGACGCGAGTCGCAACTTCCTCGATGCCGTCACCGGCGACAACGGCGACGCACTTGGTCCCATACTTGGCGGCTAACTCCAGGCCGGCGCCAAGGGCCACCAGCGTGGTTTTGGGCAGATGCCCGTTCTTATGCTCGGCGAAAACCAAAACCTCGCTCATCGGTAATTTGCTCCGTAAATTTTCACGCGAAAAAGGGGTCAGTCTTCGGCGCCTCGCCCAAATCTACCCGCTGACGCGCGCGCCTGAAGAAAGCGCCGTCAGATCAGCTTGGCCTCGCTGTGCAGCACGCTCACCAACTCGGCGGCTGAAGCGACCTTGCGTCCGGCCTGCCGCTTGGACGGCGCCCTCAGTTCTTTCACTTTGAGCAGCGGCGTAAGGTCCACCCCCAGGCTCTCGGCCGGCACTTCTTTCAACTCTTTCTTGCGCGCCTTCATGATGCCGGGCAAAGAGGCGTAGCGCGGCTCGTTGAGGCGCAGGTCCGTAGTGATGACGCCCGGCAGCGTGAAGGCGAGCGTCTCCAAGCCGCCGTCCACCTCGCGCACCACCGTGCATCGCCGCTCTTTGATCTCCACTTTGGAGGCAAACGTCGCCTGCGGCCAGCCTAGCATCTCGGCGAGCATCTGCCCCACCTGATTGGAGTCGTCGTCGATAGCCTGCTTGCCCATGATGACGAGATCGGGCTGTTCATCCGCGGCGATTTTTGCAAGAACACTGGCAATCCCGAGACTGTCGAGCGCACTCTCGCTGAGCACGAGAATGGCACGGTCGGCGCCCATCGCCAGGCCCGTACGTAGTTGCTCTTGCCAGCTTTGCTGCCCAATGGCAGCCAGGACAACCTCGCCGCTTCCTAGGCGCTCCTTGACTCGGAGGGCCTCCTCGATCGCTATCTCGTCGAACGGATTGATTACCCACTTGATATTCTCGGTGGCGATTCCAGACCCGTCTGGCAGAACCTGAATGTTCGTCGCGGGATCGGGCACGCGCTTGGTCGGAACTAGTATCTTCATCACTCGATTCCTTTGGGGCCGTAAAGGCGCTCGCTCAGTCTTAGACTCAGGGTAGCAGCCATCTTCAGGTCAGGGGTAGTAGCCCAGTTTTTCGGAAAGCTCGCGTCCCGCTTCCATCACTAGCGGCGCCAGTTCCCCTCGGATGCGTTCAGGGGAAATGCGGTAAGCCGGCCCGGCGAGAGCGAGCGAGGCGACCACTGAACGAGTGTAATCGCGAATCGGTGTGGCGATCGAGGCGACATCTTCCATGAATTCTCCGGTGTCGGTCGCGTAACCCGCCCGCGCCGCGCCGCGAAGCTGCTCGATAAGCGTCGCGCGGCTTATAACCGTACGCTCCGTGAAGCGCTGAAGATCGTGCGCGAGTTCGGCGTTGAGCTGCTCTTCTGCCTCGAACGCCAGATGCACCTTGCCGGCCGCCGTGCAGTGAAGCGGCAAGACCTCGCCGACGGGCGGAGTAATTTTGACCACCCGATCCTTTGGCTCCGCCGCTTCGAGCGCGACCACTCCCTCGCGCCGAGCCACGGCGACAAAGGCACTCTCGCGCGACTTGCGGGCAAGCTCCGCCAAGATCGGGCGCGCTTGCCGAACCAGACCCATCTGCTTGACGTAGCTGCAGCCCAAGTGCAGACAGCGCATCCCAAGCCGGTAGTTCTCCGTGGCCTTGTTTTGCTCGATGTATCCGCGCGCTTCCAGGGTTGCCAGCAACCGAAAAACATTGTTCTTGTGAAGTTTTAAACGCTTTGAAAGCTCGGTCACTCCGAGTTCGTCTTGCTCGCCGAAAAACTGTTCTAAGACGTCGAGCGCGTGTGCTACGGACTGGATGAGGTAGTTGGCCTTTTCTCGCCTTACCATAGTTGTATTCCTTGAGCCGCCGGCCTATGCTTGCGTCGCTTCAACGCGGCTGGTAGCGAAACGGCCGCTCAGCGTGAAAAGCTGTTTTAATTTAATCGGCTACAAATTGAGGTGTCAACCCGCCGTTTCTGGTGAGCAGGTAGTCACGGCTGGCCCGCACGTGGACTGTAAAGGGTGCTTCAGCGTGATCAAACGCGGGTTCGACCAAGTAGGCTCGGCCCGCGCACTTCGGACTTGAGCCGACTGGCGTTGCGCGGTTGCAATCGGGAAGCAAGGCCCGGTGCTATGGGATATGATGAAATATCGCGGTCGGTTTTTAGGTAGGCTCGTCTAAACGGCGGCGCGGTTCTGGTCGACCTCTGCGCTGCGCTTACGGATCGAACGGCCTTGCGGCCGAGGGAGCAAGCCCCGTGATAAAAGGTCACGCTACCGCGCAAGCTGCCGCGGACTACGCCCAGCGCTTTCCCGCGCTTCTCGAGCATTTCCGCCCGATGCTGGGGATCCCGGCGTCTTCCATCGGACTTGGAACTTATCTTGGAAACCACGATGACCGCGACGACGAGGCTTACGCGCAAGCGCTCGAAGCCGCGTTGCTCGGCGGGATCAACGTAATCGACACCGCGATCAACTACCGTTTTCAGCGCAGCGAGCGGGTCATCGGAAAGGTGCTGGCGCGCCTTGTCGACAACTCAAGCATCGCACGCGCTCAGGTGCTTATTGCCACCAAAGGTGGATTTGTTCCCTTTGAACGCGATCCGTTCGGCGAGATGGAGGCGCGCTTCATCCGCGCGCGCTTAATAGCGCCTGACGACTTGGTGGAATCCTGCCACTGTATCGCGCCAGCCTTTCTCGACGCTATGATCGAGGCGAGCCGCCAAAACTTAGGCCTCGAAACAATCGACGTTTATTACCTGCACAACCCGGAGATGCAGCTTGCGGCGATTGAGCGTCCGGAGTTTATTTGCCGCATGCGTTCCGCGTTCGAGTTGCTCGAAGGCAAAGTGGCCGACGGCCGAATCGGCGTCTATGGGACCGCGACCTGGAACGCCTATCGCGTGGCGCCGCAGAGCCCGGATTACCTGTCGCTGGAGGAGATGGTGCGGCTGGCGCGTGAAGTCGGCGGTTCGAGCCATCATTTCAAGGTGATTCAGTTGCCGTACAACTTGGCGATGGCCGAGGCGCTGCAGTTTGCTAACCAACCGGTCGGTGGCCGTGCGCTCGCGGTGCTGCAGGCGGCGCGGGAGTTGGAGGTGAAAGTGTGCGTCAGCGCGACAGTCTTACAAGGACGACTGACGCAGGGACTTCCGGTGGGCCTGAGGGCAGCTTTCCCAGGAATGAAGTCCGACGCTCAGCGCGCGATCCAATTTGTTCGCTCGACCCCTGGCGTGAACGTCGCGCTAGTCGGCATGAAGTCAGCGGCTCACGTCCGCGAGAACCTTGAAACGGCGGCTCGTTCACCGATGTCGCCGCAAGAGTTCGCGGCGCTCGTCTCCGCGTGAATTAGCGCCCGCGGCTCTGCGCCTTTTCCCGAGCAGTTTCGCGCGCGGGGCGCAATTCGCCAAGACCCGCACACTCCAACGCCCGCCGCAAGCGGCGTCAGTTGAGCGAACCTTGTGAGCAGGAACTCTTCGGCTGGCGCCCAGAAGACGAGCCGAACGATTTAGAAGTGAGACGCGCCCTGGCTGCTCGGATGCCGGACGCGCGAAGGTTTAGGCTTTCTGTACTGGAAGGTAATATTACAGGCGGGACAGACACCTTGCGGTTCGCAGCCAGCGCGCCGGACCAGCCGGGTGTAACGAACGGTGCCGTCGCTGCAGATATGGGCAGCGACCGGGAAATCATAGACGGTGCGAAGCACGGTTCCGTTGTGCGTCATCTCAATCTTAGAGCTCCCTCATGCAGGAAATACCTTCGCGATTAAATTGCCCCGGTTATGCCCGCTCAAGACGGGCTGCCTCTTTGCGTTTCAAGATAGTGAATTTGAAATCTCGATCAATGCTTTTTCGACGCTGGAGCGAAAAAATTTATTCGTTTCGCGGCTGCCCAATGCGCGCTCAGCCCGCGCGACGAGTCTTAGGCACAACTTCGACGCACTTAGCGCCAACGGCGTCTTCTCGAGCGCGGCTTACTGTCGCCGGATGGGTCATCCAGCCGCCTCGCGCAAAGTGTCGCGCCGTGTGAAACCATGAGACACATCACGCGGCTGCTAATCGCGAACCGAGGCGAGATCGCCCTGCGCATAATAGCGACGGCGAGGGTGATGGGCCTCAGGGCCATCGCGGTTTATTCCGAGGCCGACGTTGACGCCGCCCATGTCGCCGCCGCGGATGAAGCCTACCTGATCGGGCCGGCCGAAGCCGCGCGAAGTTACTTGAACGTGGAGGCGATTCTGACGGCGGCGCAGCGTTCCCGCGCCGACGCGATTCATCCCGGCTACGGTTTCCTCTCCGAGCAGGCGCGGTTCGCGCGCGCCGTGGCTGATGCCGGCTTGAATTTCGTCGGGCCGCCGGCGTCCGTGTTGGCCGTGGTCGGCGACAAGCTCCAGGCTCGCACGATCGCGCTTGAGGCGGGAGTGCCGGTCGTGCCGGGCGCCGCTTTTGGGAACCGTGGCGAGGCGAGCAAACTCGCCGCCGCTCTCGGCTATCCCCTACTGGTGAAAGCGGCGGCCGGCGGCGGCGGACGCGGCATGCGTGTCGTGCGCGACGAGTCGGAACTCGGCCAGGCGCTCGAAGCTGGGGAGCGAGAAGCCGGAGCCGCCTTTGGCGACGGTCGCGTCTATCTGGAAAAGTACCTCGCTCGTCCTCGTCATGTTGAAGTGCAGATTCTCGCCGACCGGCACGGCCACGTGATCGCGCTGGGCGAGCGAGAATGCTCGATCCAGCGCCGCCATCAGAAGCTCATCGAGGAGTCGCCAAGCCCTGGCCTTGGCGCCGATTTGAGGCGCCGAATGATCGACGCGGCGCTCAAGCTTGCCGCGCGCGCGAACTACGTGAACGCGGGAACTGTCGAGTTTCTCGTCGACGGCGACCAATTTTACTTCCTGGAAGTGAACGCGCGCCTCCAGGTGGAGCATCCGGTGACCGAGTGGCGATTCGGCTGCGACTTGGTGGCCGAACAGCTAAAGCTCGCGATGGGTGAGCGGGTCGAGGAACGCTGGGAAGGCCGTGGCCATGCGATCGAATGTCGCGTGTACGCCGAAGACGCGAGCGCCGACTTCCGGCCGGTGGCGGGCGAGGTGTTGTACTTCCATCAACCTGCCGGACCGGGCGTGCGCGTCGATTCGTGGCTGACGAGCGGAAGCCAGGTCACGAGTTTTTACGACGGGTTGCTCGCCAAGGTGATAACCTACGGCGACGACCGCAACCAGGCACGCGCGCGCATGGCGCATGCGCTGGGGGAATTTGTGTTGGCCGGCGTGCCGCATACCGCCGAGTTCCTGCGCGACGTTGTGCGCAGCGCGCCATTCGCGCGCGCGGAACTCTCGACGCGCTTTATCGCGGACCATTTTGGTGCATGGCGTCCCGCGCCTGAGTCGACGGAGCTTGCGATGCTGGCGGGCGCCTTGACGCGCCACGGCGCGCCCTCGGACGATCTTTCGGGAGCGCCGGATTCGGCCGCCAAGCCGGACCGTTCTCCGTGGCGAGAACTTGGGGGATTTTCCCTGTGGAACAGATAAGCGTCGACCGGATGCCGCGAGGCGGGCGGCGATGAAGCGTACGCGCCGAGGGCGAAAGGTGCGATGAAGCTAACGCAGCGCGGAAAAAAAGACGGGCTGGAAGTTGACGTCGAACACGTAGCGGAGGGGACTGTCCGCGCCCGCGTCGGCGACAAGATGCTCGAAGTTCAACTCACGCAACTTGCCGACGGTTCAATGTTGCTTGGCCGGGGCGACGGACGCTATCGAGCTTTCGCCCGGCGAGTGGGCAAGGTTATCTTCGTCGCCGTCGGGCCGTGTAGTTTCGCCTTCACCGAAGATCAAACCGACGCGGTGAGACGGCGCGGCGCGCGCGCTATCGAGCCCGAGGTCGTGGCGCCGATGCCGGGGCGGGTCGTTAAGGTTCTGGTCGAGGAAGGTGCCACCGTGCAAAGCGGCCAACCGCTGGTCGTGCTCGAAGCGATGAAGATGGAAACGGTTCTCAGCGCCGAATTTCCGGCGACGGTCGTGAGCGTGCGCGCCGGCGCGGGAGCGCAAGTCGAGGCCGGCAGCGTTCTGATCGAACTCAGCCCGCTGCCCCAAGCTCCGAGAGCCGAGAGCGCAGCCAGCTAAGCCATTGCTCAAAGTCTGCCTTGGCGTCGACCACGATCTCGTACGTGCCGTTGGGAAGTTTGCGAACACCGCCCGGGTGGCGCGTCCGCAAAGGGATCGTTAGCGCCTCGCGCGAAAGACCGAGTGCGTCGGTAATCTCTAGAATACGCTCGATTTCTTTGAGCGTCACGCGCGTCATCGTTTCATCTCGACCTGTTTGTTTGGTGGTGTCGTCGCAGCTTCGGCGGATGCGAGAGCGAGGTCCACATACGGCCAGGTGCGGCTCCTGCCCGGCGCGTGGCGCGCCCTTCCGCGAAGGACAAGCCTCGCCGGCCTGAGACCGTCGTTGCGCCGTCTAGCTTCTCTCGAACGAGTTTCACGCCCATGTGAACTAATCTTCCAATCGGCTCACTTGAAGGCAACAGCGCCGCTCTGGGATACTTAGGACAGCTCGAGTGGCCCGGCCCACGCTAGCGTGGGTTATGGGGAGAGTGCGATGTACGGCACGATAAAAAAAATCGTCAAGGAAAAGGGTTTCGGCTTTATAATCCCTGACGATGGCGGCGAAGAAGTCTTTTTTCATCGCTCGCGCCTTTCGCCTAAGCTCTACTTTGAGGACCTGCGCGAAGGAAGCGAGGTTCAGTTTGACGTAAAATCGGGTGAAAAGGGCCGTCAGGCGTTCAACCTGCGCTTGCGTTGACCCTGCCTGCTCAGGAGCGCGACGGGCTCCGGATTTCGTCGGCAGCGCCGGCCGCTAATCGGCGCCGTGGCGTGTGCGGATGCTTAGGCCTTTATTTCATGGCGACTCCCGACCATCATCATCTTTCCGCTAAGCGCGCGCTTAAGCTCGGCGTGATAACGGCGAGCGACACGCGAACGTCCGCTACTGACGAGAGCGGCCGGCTCATCGCTGATTTGTTGGCCCGAGCAGGTCATCAAACCGGGTTCTACGAAATCGTTCCTGATGACCCTGAACGGATCGCTAACACTGTTCGCGCGCAGTTGCCGGCCCTGGACGGAATCATCGTCAACGGTGGCACCGGGATCGCCGCACGCGACACCTCCTTCGAGGCTGTTAAGCGCCTACTCGACAAGGAGCTGGAAGGATTCGGCGAGTTGTTCCGAATGTTGTCGTACCAGGAAATCGGACCTGCGGCTTTTCTGAGCCGCGCGACCGCCGGAATTAGCGCTGGTAAGCTTGTCGTCTCTCTGCCGGGTTCGCCCAAAGCCTGCCGCTTGGCGATGGAAAAGCTGCTCTTGCCCGAGTTAGGCCATATCGCGTACCTTTTGAACCTATGATGCGGGTTACGGTGAAGCTCTTCGCCGTGCTGCGCGAGCGCGCCAAAGCGGGCGAACTCGAACGCGATTTTCCCGACGGCGTGACGGTCGGCGAGATCTGGCGGCGGCTTGGCGATGAGTTTCCCGCGCTGGCGCAGATGCGCGATACGGTCTCGTGCGCGGTCAATTATGAATACGTAACGCCCGATTTTAAGCCGCGCCAGGGTGACGAAGTCGCGTTTATACCGCCGGTAAGCGGCGGTGCAGAGAATAGCGAGCGATGGATAGGCACGGTGGCGATCGGCGAGGAGCCGATCGACGTTGGCGCGCTCGCGCGCGAGGTGAGTTCCCCTGCGGCGGGCGCCGTGGTGACCTTTGTCGGGAGTACGCGCGAGGAGAACGCGGGCCGACGCGTCCTTCGGCTGGAGTACGACGCCTACCTGCCGATGGCGCTGCGGGAGTTGCGCAAGATAGCCGCCGAGGCGGGCCATCGCTTTAGGATCGTCAAGATCGCGATGCACCATCGCGTTGGCTTGGTCGAGCTTGGCGAGACATCGGTCGCAATCGCCGTGTCGGCGGCGCATCGCGCTCAAGCCTTCGAGGCGTGTCGTTTTGCCATCGATCGCGTCAAAGAGGTCGCGCCGATCTGGAAGAAAGAATACTTCGAAGGCGGCGAGCTTTGGGTCGGATGTCAGACCTCGCAGCCGCCGCGCCTGCGCCGCGCCGGTGGTACTTAAGGCGCAGACGGGTCGCCCCTGACGAATCGAGGAATCGAGCACGAGGACTGTACAGCGAATACGTCATTCACGGCGCGCGGTGAATGCGGGCGGTGGTGGTTCGAGGCCGGAGGCAGCGTTTAGGATGAAGCAAACCAACTCAGGCGGAAAATTCCTATCAGCCGAGCAAGCAGCTCCTGGCTCCCAGGCCGTGACCCCTTTCAGCGGCCACAGGGTCGAGAAGGTTGTGCTGGCACAGCCGCGCGGCTTCTGTGCCGGAGTGGAGCGGGCCGTTCAAGCGGTGAGATCGGCGTTGCGGCTCTATGGAAGGCCGCTCTATGTGCGCCATCAGATTGTTCACAACCGCTTCGTCCTTGAAGCCCTGGAAGCCGAAGGCGCGATTTTTGTCGAAAACCTCGACGAAGTGCCGAGCGGTCAGCGCGTGATCTTCAGCGCCCACGGCGTTGCCCCCAGCGAGTGGGAGCGCGCCAAAGAGCGTTCGCTCAAAGTGATCGACGCGACCTGCCCGCTGGTGACAAAAGTGCATCTGGAGGTCGAGCGCTACGCACGCGAGGGCCAGACGGTGATTCTCGTGGGGCATGCAGGTCACGAGGAAGTCAAAGGAACGCTGGGCGTTGCGCCTGGTCAGGTGCTGCTGGTCGGCAGCGAACAAGAGGCCTTGGCGGTCGAAGTTCCCGATGCGACCCGCGTCGCCGCGGTGACGCAAACCACGTTGAGCATCGACGACACGCGCCACATTATCGACGCGCTTAAGCGGCGTTTTCCCGAGTTGACGACGCCCAAGAGCGACGACATCTGTTACGCCACTCAAAACCGCCAGAATGCGGTCAAGGAATTGGCTCAGGTTGCCGACACGATCCTGGTCGTCGGGTCGCCGCAGAGTTCGAACGCCAGCCGCCTGGTGGAGGTGGCGCGGGCGCACGGAACACGCTCCTACCTCGTCGATTCGATCCGCGACATCAAGCCTGAGATGATCGAAAGTGTCCACACGCTTGGTCTGACGGCTAGTGCTTCGTCGCCCGAATGGCTGGTCGAGGAGATCATCGACGCCTTTAAGCGCGCCGGTGCCAAGGTCGAACTCCTGAGCGTCGCCACCGAGCGCATCCATTTTCCGCTTCCCCTCTCAGACGGCGGACGCCTCGCGGCGACCGGGGTTTAGCCCAAGGGGCAAAAACTGCGGTTGACCGGCGGCGCGGGCAAGGGCATGCCGCAGCCGCCTTTTCAAGCACCCGGAACCGCAGAATCGTCCGCTTGCGTGGCCCGGCGTCGACCGGGATCGCCGCAAAGATGCAGTTGTTTGCGTTTAGCGCGTCGGCATATTACGAACGCGCCAAATACGAGGCGTCAATGCGGAAATTCCGGAGACCATAGTTGGCGAGGAGACGAGTTTCATGCAGTGCCTGAACTGCGGGGCGAGCAATTCCGAGGGGCGTAAGTTCTGCGGGCAGTGCGGGGCGCCGCTTAGGTGGCGCTGCGCGCAGTGCGGGTCCGAGAACAGCGCTGGGGCGCGCTTTTGCGGGGAGTGCGGGGCGGCGGTTGCGCCCGCGCAGGCGAGCGCGCCTGAGGCGAGCGCTTCTTTGCCGCGCCGCGAGCAAGCGGCGTCGGTGGCGCCTGCGGCTGGGGTCTTGGCGGCTGGTCAGGTGGCTGAGGGTGAGCGGCGCCATCTGACGGTGTTGTTCTGCGATTTGGTTAACTCGACCGAGATAGCGGCGCGGCTTGATCCCGAGGAGTGGCGCGATATAGCGGCCGAATACCAGCGTGCGGCGGCCGAGGCGGCGACGCGCTTGGGCGGCCACGTGGCGAAGTACCTGGGCGACGGGCTGATGGTTTACTTTGGCTATCCCGAGGCGCACGAGGACGACGCGGAGCGAGCGGTGCGTGCTGGGTTGGGGATAATCGAGGCGACCGCGGCGCTCAACGGTCGGCTGGCGGCCGAGCATAGCGCGGCCGAGCTTAAGGTGCGGGTGGGGATTGATACGGGCGCGGTGGTGGTGGGCCGGGGTGGCGGGGGCGAGGTTGACGTCTTTGGTCAGGCGCCGAATATCGCTGCGCGGGTGCAGGCTGCGGCGTTGCCGGGCACGGTGATGATTACCGGCGCGGTGCATCAGCTTATCTCCGGTCTGTTCGTGGTGGAGGAGTGCGGGGAGCATCAGCTCAAGGGCGTGGCGCATCCGCTTGCGCTTTTTCGGGTGGAGCGGCCCAGTGTGGCGCGCCGGCGTGTGCGCCGGTATGCGGCGCACGGGATGGCGCCGTTTGTGGGGCGGGAGGGGGAGCTGCAGTTGCTGTTAAGCCGCTGGCAGCGGGCGCGCGAGGGCGAGGGGCAGACGGTGGTTATAGTGGGCGAGCCTGGGATCGGCAAGTCGCGTCTGGTGGAGGAGTTTCGCGGGCGCATCAGCCAGGAGCGCCATCTGTGGGTGGAGTGCGCGGGCGAGCAGTTTTTCGCGAGCACGCCGTTTTATGTAGTTGCTCAGATGCTCAACCAGGGGTTGGGCTGGCGCGGGGATGAGAGCAAGCAGGAGCGGGTCGAGGTGCTGGAGCGCACGCTGGGGATGGCGGGGCTAAAGCTTAACGAGGCGCTGCCGCTGGTAGCGGAGCTGCTGGGTCTGCCGGTGCCGGACAGGTATGCGCCGCTGATGTTGGCGCCGGAGCAGAAGCGCCGCCGGCTGATGGCGACGCTTGCGAACTGGGTGCTCAACGACGCGCGGGCGCAGCCGGTGGTGATCGCGATGGAAGACCTGCACTGGGTGGACCCTTCGACGCTGGAGCTGCAGCAGCTTTTGGTTGAGCAGGGGGCGACGGCGGCGCTGATGCTGCTATACACGGCGCGGCCGGAGTTTCGGGTGCCGTGGCCGCTGCGTGCGCATCACGCGCAGGTCACGCTTAATCGTCTGGACGAGCGTCGCACGCGGGAGATGGTGGCTGGGCTTGCGGCGCGCTTTGCTTTGAGCAAAGAGGTGGTGGACACGGTGGTCAAGCGCACCGACGGGGTGCCGCTGTTTGCCGAGGAGCTGACGCGGCTGATGCTGGAGGGGGACGCTCGCACGGCGCTGCGCGAGATACCGGTGACGCTGCAGGACTCGCTTGCGGCGCGGCTTGACCGGCTGGGCGGGGCCAAGCAGGTGGCGCAGGTTGCTGCGGTGATTGGGCGTGAGTTTAGCTACGAGCTGTTGGCGGCGGTCTTGCCGCTGCCCGACGAGGAGTTGGAGTCGGCATTGGGCAAGCTGGTGGATGCCGAGCTTATCTACACGCGGGGCATCGCGCCCGAGGCGGTCTATCAGTTCAAGCACGCGTTAATCCAGGATGCTGCGTATCAAGGGCTGCTCAAGGCTCGGCGCAAAGAGCTGCATCGGCGGGTGGCGCAAACTATAGTTGACAAATTTGCTGGGCTTGCCGAGACCCAGCCTGAGGCGTTGGCGCGCCACTGGACGGAGGCGGGCGAGGCGGAGTTGGCGGTGGCGGCGTGGCAAAGTGCCGGTGACGCAGCCAACGCACGGCGGGCATTCAAGGAGGCCCTGGAAGGCTATCGGCAAGCTCTGGCGATGCTTCAGATGCTGCCTGAATCG
>JAJYYI010000138.1 GCA_021801125.1 Deltaproteobacteria bacterium
TGCCGATATAATCGAAGCCATGCGCGCCGAACTGCTGGCATAACCTTCGCGCCTTTGCCTCGCCGCTGAGATTGTACTTGCCGTCGCTGGCCAACACTTCGTCAAACAGGCCCACGTGGGAGGCAATCTCGCGCGCGATTGTCTGGTCGGCGCCGGTGGTCAGCACCAAGCGGCGCTGGCGCGCTCGCTCCTGGCGGAGCAGCGACAGGACCTCGGAGCGGAAGGGCAGGCGGGCGACATCGAGCGTCGACAATTGCGCAAGACGCTGCTTGAAGGCGGCCCGGCCCTGCAAAAGCCATAGCGGTAGCAACAATGCGGTCAGCGGCGCGCGCTTAATCAGTGACAGCGTGAGTTCCCACGCGCTGTCGGTTGCGAGCAGGGTTCCGTCCATGTCAACGCACAGCACCGGCTTCGCTCGCGCCGCCGCATCCTTCGGCGAAGTGCTTGCCTCCATCAACACCTTCTTTCGACGTCCAACGTCACGTGATTTTTTCCTCGTCGCGTCCGGACGTCCCGCTAAAGCTTGGTCCTCATGCCCCTAACCCGCAGCGCATCCACCCCCTCCGGGAAGTTATGATGGCACGCGAGCAAGGGCACGGTGCAAGCCCACGTAGCAAGCCGATGCGAGGCGGCGGTATGCCGAAAGCCATTGCCCACCTTGATTAAGGCTTGCTTCACGCCGGACGGAAAAGCCGCAACCGGAACGTTTTCTTGGCGGATCGAGGCGGGCTATGGGATAATTCGAGGTCAGAGGGCGCCCGTGAGCTTTGTCTCTTTCCGCTCAACGGTCGGCGCCGGCGGGAGGCCTGAATACGATGGCTGACTACGAAATTTTCGATCTCGGTGACGTCGTCCTGCAATGCGGTCAGACGCTGCGCAATGCCAAGCTCGCGTACAAGACCTTTGGAAAGCTCAACCGCGACAAGACCAACGCGATCGTATATCCCACATGGTACTCCGGGCAGCATTACGAGAACGAATGGCTTATCGGTCCGGGCATGGGCCTCGATCCGGATAAGTACTTCATCATTATACCGAACATGTTCGGGAACGGCCTGTCGAGTTCTCCGAGCAACACGCCGGCGCCGTTCAATCAGGCGCGATTTCCTCACGTCACCTTGTACGACAACGTTACTCAGCAGTATCGGCTGGTGACCGAAAGACTGCAGATAAAAAAGGTGGCGCTGGTGCTGGGCTGGTCGATGGGCGCGCAGCAGACGTTCCAATGGGGCGCGCTTTATCCCGAGATGGTTGAGCGAATCCTGCCGTTCTGCGGCTCGGCCAAAACCTCGCGCCATAACATCGTGTTTCTGGAGGGCGTCAAGGCCGCTTTGACCGCGGACGACGCGTTCGCCGGCGGATGGTACGAAAGGCCACCGTACAAGGGCCTGCGCGCGATGGGCCGGGTTTACGCGGGATGGGGTTTCTCGCAAGCGTTCTATCGTGAAAAGCTCGACCTTAAAAAAATGGGATACGCGTCGCTGGAAGACTTTTTGGTCGGCTTCTGGGAAGGGATTTTTTATAACCGCGATGCCAACAACCTGTTGACGATGCTATGGACGTGGCAGCACGGGGATATCAGCGCCAACGCGAAGTACAACGGCAATTTCGAGAAGGCGCTGAAAGCCATAACCTGCAAAGCGATCGTCATGCCAGGCAAGACGGATCTCTATTTCCCGCCCGAGGACAGCGAGTACGAGGTGCGCCATATGCCCAACGCCCAACTGCGCCCGATTGATTCGATCTGGGGGCATTTCGCCGGCGGGCCTGGCACTAATCCCGAGGACGTGAAGGTTATCGACCAGGCCGTAAAGGAGCTGCTCGCCTTTTAGCGCTCGCGGCTAAACCGCGGCCGCGCGAAATCCGCCGCGGCGACATTTCCTTGGAAACGCGGCGCGCAATGCGACGCCCAAAGCGACCCGCGCCGTGGTGTACGTTCCTCGCGCGGCGTTGCGCAGCGCCTTAGAGCAAGGGCCAGCGGTCGTTCCAGGGCCGCGCCTGCTCGTAAGCGTGCGAGGCTTGGAGCACGAGGTCGTCGCGATGGCGCTCGGCGACGATCTGCAGCCCGCAAGGCATCCCGCTGTCGGTCAGGCCGGCTCGCACCGACGCGGCCGGGTGGCCGCTGAAGTTGAACGGGTAGGTAAACACGATCCCGGCCAGCGACTGCATCATGACGTCTTCGATCGCTCGTCCCTGCGTCGAGACCCGCGGTCCCTCGGCGGCGAAGGCCTCGGTGGGTAAGGTGGGCGTCAGCAAAAGATCGCAGCGCGCAAACACCCCTTGCAACCAGCGGCTCAGGTCGGCACGCTTGCGCTGCGCGGCAACCACGTCTTCCCAGCCAAGCCGGTCTCCCATCTCAAGCGCGGCGAGGAAGGTGCGATTGAACTGGGAACGATACTTGTCGTTTTCGATCCAATCCCGCAGCAGCACCCGGCGCCGGACGAAGAACAGCCGGACCCATTCAAGCCCGGTCTCGGGCGGCGCTTCGTTGAGTACTTCGACCTCGTGGCCGAGCTCCTGAAAGACCTGAACCGCCCGCTCGACTTCCCGGCGTACGTCGGGTTGGAGTTCAGCGCGTCCAAAGTCAGGATGATAAGCGATACGCAGTTTGCCCAAGGGACGGTCGAGCGCCTCGCGATAGGAAAACCCCGGGCGAGGCAGCGAAGATGGATCGGCCGGATGATAGCCCGCAGTCGCGTCTAAATATAGCGTGGCGTCCTTGACCGTTCTGGTGATCGGTCCCACCACGGCGATATCGGTCCAATCAAGTTCACCGAACCAAGGCTTGGTCGGGATGCGTCCCTGGGAAGGCTTGAGCCCGAAGCTGCCGGTATAACAGGCAGGGATCCGTATGGAACCGCCGCCGTCCGAGGCGGTTGTCAAAGGGACCATTCCCGAGGCGATCGCCGCAGAGCTTCCTCCGGACGAGCCGCCCGGGGTGCGCTCCGGATTCCAGGGGTTGCGGGTGGTTCCAAAGAGCAGGTTCTTGGTAAACCCGATGTGGCCGAACTCTGGAGTGTTGGTTTTGCCGACCACGATAGCGCCGGCGGCCTTGAGGCGCGCGACTTGGGTAGAGTCGGCGCTGGCGACGTTGTCTTTGAAGGGGACGGACCCGTACGTCGTCACCATCCCAGCCACATCCTCTAAATCTTTGACGCCCAATGGAAGCCCGGCGAGCGATCCCGGCTTTTCGCCGCGCGCCAAGCGCTGGTCGAGCGCCTTTGCGTCATCCATGGCTTGCTCGAAGCGTAGAGCGCAGAACGCGTTGAGCTTGGGGTTGAGAAGTTCGATTCTCGCGATTGTCGCCGTCATCAATTCGCTCGCCTTAATCTCACGCCGCGCGACCATATCGGCGAGATCGCTCGCTGACTTCCAAAGGAGTTCCATCACTCACTAACCTCCGTCGCAGGCCTCGCCTTGGTGTTCGTTCAATCCACGACCTACGGTTGTCTGTGTTGATTGATCAAAGTGCGAGGCTTTGAACTATCAACATCCAATTATCGCATCCGTCGGTCGTCTTTATAACACGGAACAAGGAGGCGCGGCGCGCGAGAATCGAATCCGGCGCCGGATGGGAGGGATCGCAGCCTCAGGATAGCGAAAATCGCTGCTCAGGGAGGGCTATCAAGGGGCAAGCGGCGTGCCGCGATTGCCGAATGGGAGAGGCACCCGAAGCGCCAGGTAAACCGCGCGCCTTGGCAAGTAAGCCGGGGCAAAGACCCCGAGTCCGGTGCCGTTTTGCAAAAGGTTGGTACGATCGAACACATTCACGAACATCAGGCGCGCGACTGACTGGCCGACCCCGGGCAGCATCAGGCTGTGCGCGACCGCGGTATTCACCTGCCACGTCGCGGGGAACCCCATTGTGTTAGCAAACCCGCCCCAAAGGCCGCTGCCGTAAAAGCTGTCGGCCGTGAACAGCCAATCGCCCCATCGATAGCCCACTTGCCCTGATGAGGACAAAACCTGTCCCTGGCTGCGCATGATCCAATGGCTCGCTACGTAGGCGAGTTGCTCAGGAGGGGCGAAGTTGTACTGCTGCGTGATGAGGTTGGTCGCCTGCGCGATTGAATAGGCGAAGTTGGCGTTAAGGAAAATCCCGTGAAAGCGGTAGCTGACGCTGCTTTCGGCCCCCCAAGTGCGCCCGGCTTGATAATTGTATGGCGCGATGATCGGGACAGCGCCGAACTGGCCCGCGCCCAGCGCGTCGCTAGCCAGAATGAAGTAGGCATCCTCGGAGAGCGTAAGGTCCTTGATCGGCTGATTAACCACGCCGGCGTCAAAGTAATGGTCACGCTCGGCGTAGATATTGAAATTTGTCGGGATGGTTATTGCCTGCGTGGTGTCGGCAAATGCCTCAGCGCTGCGTGTGGTGATAGCTTCGAACGTCGGTGTGGCAAAATAGCGCGCGTAACCGGCGTGAAAAACCAGGCCGTCCTCGAATGTATAGGCTAGATTGACCCTCGGGCTGAATTGGCTTTCGTTGACGAACGACTCCATCGCGTCCCATCGCAGGCCGTAGCTTAATGTGAGCTGCTTGTTAATCTGCCAAAGGTCCTGGATATAGACGCCGAGGAGCCAGTTTATCTTATTGAGGTTGTTGACCACGGTGATTGGGATATTGCTAGTCTGTTGGCCCTGCGAGTTGGCTGGAAAGACCAGCGAGGTGTCATCGAGTTCGATACCATACTCGCCGACATAGAAGCCCGTCTTAACGGTGTGAGCTTCATTGACTCTATAAGTCATGTCGCTCTGCAAGGTGTTGGCCCAATCGCTATGAAACACGTTGGAGGCGACCCCCTGGTAGAGCAGATCGCCTGCGTCATCAGGGCTGAAGCCCAAGGTGACGTAGTGGGTCGTATAAGCCAAGGTATAGCTGAGGTTCGGCGACAGCGCGCCCTGCATGGATACGGCGGCGAAATATTCCTGCTGAGAAAGCGAGTTGTTGAGTCCGATCGACGGATGGTCGGCGGGGTTGACGCCCTGTAACTCGTAGGCTGGGCTTTGCCCGGGCCAGTTGGGAAACTGAGCGTTGCTGACCCAAGTGCCGGCAATAAGGCTCAGGTGCACCGCTGGGCTTACCGTGTATGAAAGATACCCAAAGCCTTGCCCTTGATTCAGCATGTTATGAATTGGGTTAGGCGCTGGTGTAGCCTGGCTGAAGGCCAGATTATCCTGTTGAAAGAAGCCGGTGAGATAATAGCTCAGCTTTCCATGGCATCCGCCGAGCTCGAAGTTGGGCATGTAGGTGTCGCGCTGGCCGCCGTACATCTCCACGTTGCCACCCTCTTGTGTGCATCCGTCTTTGGCTTTGATATCGACCACGCCTTGAGTGCGAAAACCGTACTCGGGCGCCAACACTCCCGTCTGCAGGCTCACGCTGTCGAAAAAGCGCGGCGTCAGAAACTGGCCGAATCCCGCGTTAGTGTCAAAAGGCAGCACGACACCGTTGATGACGTACTGGAAATTTGCTTGCGCGCCGCGGATATGGACGCGGCCGTCCACACTCTGCGTAACCCCAGGCATCTGCGTCAACAGCGACTCCAGGGTGGTGTCCTGGCCCTGCGGCAGATTGTCGATATCCTGCTGGGTGAAGGTGTAGGCACTATTTCCTGTCGGCGACAATCGGTTGGGTGCGGAGCTGAGGCGGTTTGCCTTGACCCCGACGCTCAGGGCCTGTTGGGACTCCAGCGATAGCGTCAGCGGCTTTGTGCCGGCGTCCCGCGCCACCGTCACGATTACGGTTGCTGGCTTAAAACCGCTCTTTTCGGCGATGATCGCATAGACGCCGGGGGCTACGCCCACAAAGGTAAATGCTCCGTCGGGTCCGCTCTTGGTGTGGCGCGCGGCTAAATGGGAATCGCCCTGCCTGAGCGTCAGTTTGACTCCCTCGAGCGGTCGCCTAAGTGCGTCGCTGACAACCCCCTTGACCGTCTGTCGGCCGGCGGTCGGCTTGCGTTCCTGGGCGGCCAGGGAGGTGGCGACCCCAAGTATCAGCGCCAGCAATAGCGGAAGTCGGGTCCATGACGGCGTCATCGCGGGATTTGCGTTGCGAGCGCCTGCTCTTAACGAGATCGTCGGCCGATCCCATGCTGAGACTTTTCCCCGCCCTCAACCCGAGAGTGCGCGCGAACGCATCTTTAGGAATTAACAGCCGCCGAATGACGGCGCATCGCGCGAGATTGCCGAATATTCCCGATTTGCGCGGGCAATATTCCTGATTTTCAACCACGCGGCCGCGACGATGGCTGTTGGCTCTCGGAGCGATCGCCCAGCGACGCTAAGGCAAGGAGGGCGCGCTGACCTCGCTCTGGTTTGCCACGCCGGCGTCGCTATTAGGTTAAGAATCGCGGCCCTCAAGCGAGGTCGCTCGGCACTTGACACTATAGTGTTTTGGCCGTAGAGTCCGATGAGTTTTGCCCGGAAATGAAAATGGCTGCGTGAAATATGGCGTGCAACGTCTAGAAAATTATCGCAGCCTGACGATTGGTCGGGTCTCTGACCAACCGCAGTCGATTACGTCAGATTGAAAAGATCGTTTGGCAGCGGCCAGGAATTTATCGGTCCTCGCCTGGCGAGAGCTGGGGCTTCGGGTAAACGAAGCTCGCAGCTGTCGCGCCTCGGCTCTATTACCTACCTGCAAACTGTCACTCGTTCAGCCGCTTGGTAACACGGTCCCAGGCTCGGGGATGAGCCTTGAGCCCGCAAGAACCGAAGAACGGCAAGGTTAAAACCATTGGGCCGGGGCAACCCCGCCTGTGCCCAAGAGGAGGAAGGTCATGTTTGACCCCGTGGCGCTTCGCCTAGTCAGTCGCGCTCCTCGCAGGCTCTCGGCGCTGGGCGCGGCACTGGCCGCTACAGTCGTTCTGCTCTTCGCTTGCGCTGGGCGGTCCGAGGCGCTCGACTGCACGAACAATGCGCTCACCGCGTCGGCGGTGCCCGAGGATTTGGTTGTTCAAGGCGGCACCTGCACGGTCCGGGCGGGGGTTTATCGTTTCGCCAACGTCAACATCTACGGCGGCGGCAAGCTCTGGTTCGATAATAGCCCGGGGACGAAGATAGACTTCTACGCCGCCAATATCGTGGTCGAGAACAAGGGCGCGCTGGTCGCGGGGGTGAACCAGGACGGTAGGACCATCCACCCCATCGGCGACAATGGAGGTTACGTCAGGATATTTCTTTACGGCAAGCCGCCGACGGGCCTGACCGCTAAGGGCGTATTGTGCAAGACGCCGACCAACGATCAGCAAACGGCGCCGTGCGGCATCCCTGATGGAATCTGGAACAAAAGCGGCCAGAAGATAACGCTGGACAACGGCGTTACGGACTACTGGTACCAGTACAAGCCGCTCTCCTTGGATGGCGATGACCCCAACGCCTTCTTCGGCTACAAGGTACTGGCGGTCTCGTACGGAGGTACGCTGCAGCTCTTCGGCAAGAAAGGCGCGGTTTCACCGGAAGAGGAACTCAAGCAGACCTTCAAACCGAAGGACTCCGCGCGCAGTTGGCGCAGGCTTGCCGGGGCACTGCTCGGTGGCGATACGACGCTTAAGCTCAACGTTGACCGGCCGGACCTCATCAAAGCCAACTGGCAAAAAGGCGATCACGTCGTGGTCACCACGACCGACTATCTCGCTAACCACTCCGAGGAGTTGATCATCACGAACATCGACAGCGAAAGCGGCGAGATAACGTACGAAACGGCCTGTTACGCGACGGGAAAATGCGAAAAAGCGGGAGTTCAGTGGACCCACAACGGTGAGCAGTTTTCGCTTAGCAGGCTTCCCGCCCGCCTGGGCATTGCCAAAAAAGCTGCGGAGGTTAGAGCGGCTGTCGGCCTGCTCACGCACAGTATCCTTATCGCCTCCTATGGCGACACGTATCTAGACCCCTTCTACCCGCCAGGCGACTCGACGCATCCTAATTATTCCTTTGGCGGCCATGTGGTTGCACGCCAAGGCTTCCAAGCGCTCCAGGTCTCTGGAGTCGAATTTCGCCAGTTGGGGCAGGGCGGACGTCTTGGCCACTATCCCGTCCACTTCCATATGGCCCGCCTGACGCCGGCGGACACCTTCGTGAAAGACTCTTCGATTAACGAGTCGATGACGCGGTGGATCACGGTCCACGCCACGCAGGGCGTCACGCTTGCGCGCAACGTGGGCTATTTATCGATCGGCCACGGCTTTTATCTCGAAGACGCGGTCGAGACCAACAATCGGCTCTACTCTAACTTGGGAATCTTTGCGCGCGCCGCGATTGAGAACCCGCAGAACCCGCGCAACGTACCCGGTCTCCTCGCTGATTCTAACAACTCTAGTTCCCCTCGATACGGTAGTGACATCAGCCAGCCGGCGGTCTTTTGGATCACTAATGGTTGGAACGATTTTCAGGGCAACATGGCCGCGGGGGCTGGGATGTGCGGCGTGTGTTACTGGGAAATACCGGCCGCTATCAGCGGGCCCGCGCGAAGTGAAGAGTGGGAATCATATGCCGGCGAGCAGGCCTGGGATGATGCTCACAATCTCCCCGGTCCGTTTACCGGTGCGTCGCCCTTGATGAGATTCGACGGCAACTATTGCATCTCGGCGATGACGTCGTTCCAGACCGTTGGGTATACGCAAAATTGCCCCGGGATCCCAGGCGAGGTGTCGCCGGTAAAGAATCCCGCCGCTCCTCCTAGCGGCACCAGCGAATGCGGACAGGGTAAGACGTACCCTATCTGCCCGAGTGACTACTACCCGCGGATCGACGTCGGCAATGCGCACCAAGCAACGAAGTGTCCTGACACCGGTAAGTGCAACACCGGACTCTGCCAGGAGAGTGACGAGACGAACTGCGTGCCGACCGTGATCAACGACTATACGACGAGCTTCAATTACGCCCAGTACAACTTTGCCGCAGTGTGGCTGCGCACCCGTTGGCACCTGATCAGCAACAGCTTTATTTCCGACGTGCAGAATGCGGGCCTCACCTTTATCTCGGGCGGCGACTACACGCACTCCTCGGCCATCAAGGGACTATGGGAGTTGGCGCTAAAGACCGTCTTCGTGGGTGAGACTCAACCTCGTGACAAGGCTCATGCCTACGCCTCGACGCTGAGCCCTTTCAACAGCGATACCGGGCTTACCTGCGACAACCCCGGGGCGCAGGGCCACCACTGTACCTCGAAAAGCAACGGCTTCACGCTCGGGGAATTTACCGCTTTTGCCGACAGCGAGCACATGTTCAACATCTATGACGGTCCGGCCACCGAAGATTCAAACGCCTATCTCGATATTAAAAGATACGACCTCGGCACGGATGCGAAGCAATCGGTTTACAAAATTGTCAACGGCATCCCTAGGGCCGCAGAGGCCGCCAACGATGTCCCGAAAGGGCATTGTTACATCCAAAACGCGGCCATTGCCTGGAAGCAGCCGAATGGCTTTTACTATCCTCCGACCTTCCACTCGCGGAACCTCTTTTTCAACAACGTCGACATTCGTCACTACGTGATCGATCCGATATGGATGCCTGGAACTTACATAACTAATCCCGATGAGGCAGCGGCGCGGTACTGCACCCAGAACAGCGCATTATTTAACAACTTCAGCTCGGTGGATCGGCAAACTGAATTGACTGACGATGACGGTTCGCTTACCGGGTATGCGGATACCATCTCGGTCAACGAAGATTCATTCTTTGCCGCACCGATTGACGGAATCCAATGCTCCTCGGATAACGCGACGCCCGAAGGCGGCACTGCCCGGACCAGCCCATACGGGACTCCAGAGACCGGTTATGTCACAAGCGTGGTCTATCCAGCGTGCGCGGAGTCGGGAGGTTCGGGCAGTTGTGATGACCTGCCTTGGGACAGTGTCTGCAGCAACGAGAACTGTTTCGGCGTCCCGCTTTACCGAGAATACCTGACCGGGTCGGAAAACAAGACTCAACCGCGTCAACCGCCCTTGCCCGAGTACATCAGGATGGGCGGGATGAACATCTACCAGCGCGAGACGATGGTAGTTAATCACGGGCACTACTACATTGACACTACCGCTAGCGAGGCACAGCAGAACGAGTGGAAGGCTGGGAGTTCCAAGAACGTCTTCAAGGGCGGGCAGAGTTTCGATGTTTTCTTCGTCTATGCCACGGAGAATACCGAACAAACCTATGACATCTACGTCGGAAAGGGATGCAGCCCGGAGCTGGTGAAGTTAATACGAGTCAATGTGGTTAATGCTCCATTTATAGTCACCCGCGGCGCGGGCCCTGACGGAAAAACGCTTTCCGCAATCTGTAAAAAAAGCAAGCCCAGCGCGGAGAACGACGACATCCTGCAGGTAACTCTCAACCTGGCTGCCTACAAGGGCGATTTCGACAGCGCCCGCGCGAGCCTGTGTCTGCCTCAGACCGTGTGCCACTTAGAGGGTGGCCACTGCGTCGCACAACCGGTAACCTCTGGCGGCTTCGCGGAGAACCGGCCTTTTCTCCCGTTCCTTGAGCGCTTCGCCGGTCCCGGGGTGGAGCAAGCCGCCTTTTACGTCGCACCCTTTGAGCCTTTGACGCCTGAGGAGCGGAATCTTACCTGCAGTTACGCCGGCAAGGACGTGGATTGCCCGACGGGCGGCTGCGTCGGCTTCACCTTCACCCTGCCCACTACCTTCCTGGCAGAGGACCAGAGTCTGAAGCAGAATCTGCCAATGTCCGGGCTCACGACTTGCTTCCCGAAAGATTTGCCCTGGAACTTTACCCCGGTAGAGGCCGATCAAGGGCTTGCCGGAGAATGTTACAAAGCGCCGATGACGCCTGACTTCTGCGGCACGTTATAAAGTGAATTGACCGGAGCCTCGGCGCGCCGAACTCGCGGCTCGCCGAGGCCAACTCAAGTGCCTACCATTACCCGCCGTGAATTCGTGCGTCGACCGGCGACTGGGGGCTTGGCTGCCGGCTTCCGCGCGCTGTTCGACGAACTGTCCGGGTCCGACGATGTCAGCCCGTTAAATCGCGCCGCGCTGAGCGATAGTTTCGACGGTGTCGATCCACGATCGCTCATCGTGCGCGACACGAGCAGCGTTGCCGTAGGTGACGCCTCGCTGTTTCCGACGATCGTTCCGGCCCATCCGGTTGGCACGACCATGGCCCGTCGCCGACCCAGCCGGCGATATCTTGGCGGCTCGGTCGTGAGCGATGGCGGCCACAATCGACACCTTCCCTGTTAGAAAGGGGAATTCCAACTAAATACTGCATCGGAGGCGAGGTCGCGATGAGTAAAAAACGCCTTGGGCGGACGCCCGCGTGCGCTTGGCGGACGCTGGGTTGGCTCTGTCTAGTGGCCTTGCTGGCGGCCGGATGCGGCAATAGCAGTTCGCCGCCGGCTCCGCCCCGCCCTTCGATGCTGAAAAAAAGAATGAAGGTGGGCTGGTGGACGCGCAAACCGTAGCCACCTATCCGACGCTGACGTCGGGGAGCACTTCCGGCCTGGACAACTTTTATACCGGTGTTATCTGCCAGAGCTTGAGCCAACAGGATTGCACGACCAATGAAAACAATCTGAATACCGCACAGTTCGGCAACTTCAACCTGGCGGCCAATCCAATCGGCAAGAACGCGCTGGGGATCGCCACCGTGACGCAAAGCACCGGCTACAGTCAGAAGGTGGCGTTTCTCACTTACGCCCTGGCCGCCAACACCGGCTGGTCCTTGGACAACAATGCGGTTACCCCGCTGCTGACCGCGGCCTACGCGAGTGCCTTACAAAACCGCGACTCCAGCAATCCGCTCTACCAGCAAGTGGTGAGCGCAGACACCTATCTCTTCACGCCGGCCATCTCGATCACCTTGGCCTCGTTGCAGAAGGTTTCGGTGGTCACTCGCAAGAACAGCGACGTCGCTTACGCTTACTTCATCCAGCACAATGCCGCGGGCCCCTATAAGGAAATCCTGGTGAACAACAACAATTTTCTTGTGGCCGGAGGCCTGGCGGTTGACTATTTCAGCATGGGCGCGACTTCGGGTGCCTCGCCCGTGGACCACAGCACCGAGTTGCCCTTCATGTCGGTGTTGATCTTGAACGAGTTCAACACCGCGCCTTGAACGACGCACTCAGCGGCCGGCTCTCCACGCCTGTGCAAGAGGCGCGGCGGTGTGGCGAGCGGATTATCTGAAAAAAGGAGCGCTCCCAGGTCAGCCCGAAGAAGATTTTTCATTCCGATATAATCACGCCTTTGCAGTCCTAAGCGTGATCGCGACGGAAATTTGCGATAGAACCGGCAGCGCTCATTCGATACCGGGCCATCGGATGAGCCATTGTGAGCGCGCAAGGATCGGGTCGAAAGACAGCCCGACTCGCTCGTTCCTAGTCTTTAGTGGGGTCTTGAATCAAAATGGGGAACTGCGCGTCGAGCAGTTCTTTCGGTTCGTTGACGCTTCTCAGATCGAGGATGAAGCGGTCGCGCTCGATCCGTCCGATGATCGGCGGCCGGCCTCGCCTGAATGCGGCGGCGACCTCCTCGGGCGAAAGTTCGTTGTGCGATACGGCCACGCCCCAGCTTGCCAGCTCCTCGGCGGGCATAGCGCCTGAGCCTACCTGCGCGGTTGTGGGGACCGCTTCGATCTGAAAGCCATCGCCCAAGCGTTTGACGAGGGCACGGACGACCCGCTTGGCCGACTGGCGAAGCTCGGCGGCGCTGCGCCCCAGCATCCGCAGCGTCGGAAGCTCGGCGCCGAGGCTTGGGCTGCGCAGATAGAGCCGCAGCGTCGCGCTCAATGCCGCGAGCGTTAGCTTGTCGCATCGCAGCGCGCGCTTGAGTGCGTTGGCCTTGAGCCGGTCGATCAAATCGCTCTTCCCCACGATTAAACCAGCTTGAGGACCGCCCAAGAGCTTGTCGCCGGAAAACGTGACTAAGCTGGCCCCGGCCTTAATGCGTTCCTCGACGAGCGGCTCGCGAGTTATGCCGTACGCGCTCAAGTCGATAAGTGCGCCGGACCCGAGATCTTCCATAACCGGCAGCTCATGTTCGGCGGCAAG
>JAJYYI010000017.1 GCA_021801125.1 Deltaproteobacteria bacterium
TCTGTTGAGTCTTAAAAACGCCGGCCAGGCCGGCCTTAACCGGATCACGCAGGCCGTTTTCTCTACTTCGATCTGGTACGCTTTCGCGGGGCATCTCACGGGGCAGGTCACGCAAGCCTTCTCTCAACTTATCGCCGGCATACTTTTTTGGGTTTTGGGTCAACCCCTCGAAATCTGCTGCGTCTCCCTTGCAATGATGAAGAGTCGCTTCGGCTTTGTGCTCGGGCGCTCCATGGGATATCCGAGACTTCTGGCTCGATTTTGTCAACCATCCCTTGTTTCCGTTGGAAACATCAGACTCCAGGCGTGAGGCGCCTAGACACAGGCTTTCGAGTGGTTTTGACTCGGCGCAGACGAAGCTGCGCTTTACTGGGCAACCGTTTCGGCCTCGCCTTACGCACCTTTAATTCAAGTATCCGCGTACGGATGGCCCTTCTAACTCTCCCAAAGTAGCGTCCGAATAAATGGCACCGTTAATGCACTAATCCGGGGTATGTATCCAGACGCTACGCCACGGCGAATCATCTGGTTCTCTGACGAAGGCTCCTCCGATGTCAGGCAGCTCGGGGGAAAGAATGCCTCGCTCGGGGAGATGACGCGGACCATGCGAGTCGCGGGAGTTCCCGTGCCCGACGGTTTCGGGGTGACAGCAGTCGCATACTGGCAGTTTCTGGACGCGAACAAACTGCGGCCCGCCATCGTCGAGGTCCTGGAAAAACTGAAAAAGAAAGAGGCGACGCTCCCGCTTGCGGCCCTGCAGATTCGGAAAATGATCGCGTCGGCGCCCTATCCAGCAGACCTCCGCGACGCGATCTCCCAAGCCTATCGGCGGCTGTGCGAAAAGGCCGGCCGACCAGACCTCGACGTGGCGGTACGGAGTAGCGCAACAGCGGAGGACCTGCCGGAAGCGAGCTTCGCCGGCCAACAGGAGAGCTTTCTAAATATCCGCGGCGAAAGCAAACTGCTTCACGCCGTGCGTAAATGCTTCGCGTCGCTGTTCACCGATCGTGCGATTGTCTACCGCGAGAGCCACGGCTTCGAACACATGCGCGTCGCGATCTCGGTTGGTGTACAGCGGATGGTTCGCTCCGACAAGGGATCCGCCGGCGTGATGTTCTCGCTCGACACCGAAACGGGATTCCCGGATGCGGTGCTGATAAATGCGAGCTGGGGATTGGGCGAGGCAGTTGTTCAGGGACGCGTTGATCCTGACCAATACGTCGTCTTCAAACCGCTTCTCCGGCAAGAACAACTGATGCCCGTAATACAGAAGACCCTGGGACGCAAAACACGCAAGATCGTCTACGGCGATGCCCGACGCGCTCCGACTCGAACGGTCGCCGCGACGGCCGCCGAGCAAGACGCCTTTGCTCTGAGCGACCGTGAGATCGTGAGGCTCGCGCGTTGGGCCGTCGCTATCGAGAGCCATTACCGCCGTCCTATGGATATCGAGTGGGCCAAGGACGGTGAAACGGGAGACCTTTTCATCGTTCAGGCGCGCCCCGAAACCGTGCAGTCCCGTCGTGAAGCCGGATCCCTCAAGAGCTACACGCTCAAGCACAAAGGCGAGCCGTTGCTAACCGGTCTTGCGATCGGTGACGCTGTGGTCACCGGAACGGTCTGCAAGCTCAAAAGCCCTTCGGAAATCGCCAAGTTTCGCGACGGCGCGATTCTCGTGACGGGAGTCACGGACCCGGACTGGGTGCCGATCATGAGGCGCGCCGCTGCCGTCATCACGGACCATGGCGGGAGGACTTCGCACGCGGCGATCGTCAGCCGTGAGTTCGGGTTACCAGCGATTGTCGGGACCGGGCACGCTACCGCGACGTTAAAAACCGGCCAGCAGATCACGGTCTCTTGCGCCGAAGGCGAGCAAGGCTACGTTTATTCCGGCGCCGTCGAGTTCAGAGTGGAAGACTTGACGCTTGGCAACGTTCCACACACTCGAACGAAGGTGATGCTTAACATGGCCAATCCAGCCGCGGCGATGAGATGGTGGCGGTTGCCTGCGGACGGAGTCGGCCTCGCCCGCATGGAGTTTATCGTAAGCAACTTGATCAAGATTCACCCGATGGCGCTCGTGCGGTTTGACCAACTCAACGACGCCGCTGCAGTTCGAAAAATCCTCAAGCTCACCGCGGGCTACGAGGACAAAACCCGATATTTCGTCGAGACGCTGGCGCATGGAATCGCCACAATCGCCGCTTCACGTTACCCGAACCCAGTGATTGTGCGCATGAGCGACTTCAAGACCAACGAGTACGCGGAACTAATCGGCGGTCGGCAGTTCGAACCGAGGGAAGAAAACCCGATGCTCGGATGGCGCGGCGCAAGTCGCTACTACAGCGACGGTTACCGCGAGGGCTTTGCTCTAGAGTGCCAGGCGATCCGCAAGGTGCGCGAAGAGATAGGTTTGCGCAACGTGATCGTGATGATTCCGTTCTGTCGAACGCTTAGCGAGGCGGACAAGACCCTCGATGCGATGGCGGCCAACGGCTTGCGCCGTGGAGAAAACGGTCTCGAGGTCTACGTGATGTGCGAGATTCCGTCCAATGTAATTCTTGCCGAAAAGTTCGCCGAACGGTTCGACGGCTTTTCAATCGGAAGCAACGACCTCACTCAACTCACGCTTGGAGTTGATCGAGACTCGGAGCGTCTCGCGCCGCTTTTCGATGAGCAGAACGAAGCCGTGACGACGCTCATAGCGGAGGTCATTCAATCCGCGCATAGGTTCGGGCGCAAGGTCGGACTTTGCGGGCAAGCGCCCAGCGATCATCCCGAATTCGCGCGCTTTTTGGTTCACGCGGGAATCGACTCGATGTCGGTGAGTCCGGACAGCTTCATACGCGTCAAGCAACACGTCGCAGCCGCCGAAATGGGCACGGCTCGGGCTGCGGCTTCCTGATATGCCTCGTCCTGGTGCGAACACGGAGGCTGGTGCGATGATAAGCCGCAGAATCGTTGCACGTGCCTGCACGCCGTGCGAATTACGAATGCGACCGTTGACCTCGTGCGCGACAACGAGCTCGTCTGTGCGGGTTGAACGGTGTCGCGATTAACTACGACCGCCAGATGCGGTGTTGGCTTCGGGGGTCAAAAACAAACATGCGCTGGGAACCGATTACGAAACCGCGGCAGATTCGCAACGTTGCGCCCAACATGCCCGATTACGCAAAGGCCTATGCGGAGTTTTCCTGGGACAAGGCGAGAGCGCAACTCGACGGCCTCCCAGGCCGCCGTGGTCTCAACATCGCGCACGAAGCGATCGACCGCCATGCCGCAGGCGCTCGCCGTGGCCATCTCGCGCTGCGATGGCTCGGCAGGCATGGGGAAGTGCGCGACTTCTCCTATGCTGATCTGCACCTGCTTACCAACCGGTTCGCCAACGTGCTAAGGAAACTGGGCGTCGGCAAGGGCGAGCGGGTATTTCTTCTGGCGGGACGCATTCCGGAACTGTACGTCAGCGCGATCGGCGCGATAAAAAACGGTAGTGTCTTCTGTCCGCTCTTCTCGGCCTTCGGCCCCGAGCCTATTCGCCAACGAATCGGAATCGGCGACGGCCGAGTCCTCGTGACGACGGTCGCGCTTTACAAGCGCAAAGTCGCGGAGTTGCGCGCCTCTCTCCCAAGCCTTCGACACGTGTTGTTGATTGGGAGCGAGCAGCAGATTCGCGAAATTCCCGACGCGCATGACTTCGGCCAGCTAATGAACGAGGCGGACAGCCGTTTTGAGATTGCCCCGACCGACCCAGAAGATCTCGCGCTTCTTCATTTTACCAGCGGAACCACGGGAACGCCGAAAGGAGCGATGCACGTCCATCAGGCGGTGGTCGCCCATCACATGACCGGATACTACGCGCTCGACTTCCATCCCGACGACGTTTTCTGGTGCACGGCAGATCCGGGTTGGATAACTGGAACGTCGTATGGAATCATCGCGCCGCTCACCCACGGAATCACCAGTATCATCGACGAATCCGATTTCGACGCAGAACGCTGGTACGGCATCCTGCAAGACCAAAAAGTAACGGTCTGGTACACGGCGCCGACCGCCGTGCGCATGATGATGAAGGTCGGAACGGAAGTGATAGCCAAATACGATCTTTCTCGTCTGCGCTTCATCGCCAGCGTCGGCGAGCCACTCAACCCCGAAGCGGTGGTGTGGGGACAAAAGGCCTTCGGGCTTCCGATTCACGACAATTGGTGGCAGACCGAGACCGGCGGAATAATGATTGCGAATTATGCCTCGATGGATATTCGTCCGGGCTCAATGGGGCGTCCGCTGCCGGGAATCGAAGCCGCAATCGTGCGTCAAAAAGCAGGCGCGGTCGAGGTAGTCACGGATTCGGGAGTCGAGGGTGAGCTGGCGCTCAAGCCGGGCTGGCCCTCGATGTTTCGCGGCTACCTGCACGAGGAGGCTCGTTATCGCAAGTGCTTCGCCGGCGGGTGGTACTTGACGGGCGACCTCGCCCGCTGTGACGCGGACGGCTATTTCTGGTTCGTAGGGCGGGCTGACGATGTAATCAAGTCGTCGGGGCATCTGATCGGCCCGTTCGAGGTCGAGAGCATTTTGCTCGAGCATCCGGCGGTGGCCGAAGCGGGCGTGATCGGCAAGCCCGACGAAGTAGCTGGCGAAGTTGTGAAGGCGTTCGTCTCGCTCAAGTCTTCCTTCTCGCCCGATGAGCAACTACGGCGCGACCTTCTCGGATTCACCCGAAAGCGCCTTGGGGCGGCGGTCGCGCCCAAGGAGATCGATTTCGTCGCGAACGTGCCCAAGACGCGCAGCGGCAAAATCATGCGCCGCCTGCTAAAAGCGCGCGAACTCGGTCTGCCCGAAGGCGACGTTTCCACGTTGGAGGGCGCGTGATGTCGCTTCAGGCTGATCGAGCGGCACCGACGCTTGAGCGCGAACATTCGCTGCACTTGCTGCGCCAGATGCTGCGCATCAGGCGTTTTGAAGAAAAGTGCGCCGAACTTTATGGCGCCACTAAAATCCGCGGCTTCCTCCATCTCTATATCGGCGAGGAGGCGGTCGCCGTGGGAGCTATCCAGGCGCTACAGCCAGACGACGCGATCGTCGCGACGTACCGTGAACACGGGCACGCGCTGGTTCGTGGTATCTCGGCGGAGTCGATCATGGCCGAACTGTACGGCAAGCAGGAAGGATGCAGCCGAGGTCGGGGCGGCTCGATGCACATCTTTGACGCGCGAACCCGGTTTTACGGCGGCAACGCGATCGTCGGCGGAGGATTGCCGATTGCGGTCGGCCTGGCGCTGGGCGACAAGATGCAAGGCCGCGACAGAGTCACTGCCTGCTTCTTCGGCGAGGGTGCGGTCGCCGAAGGAGAGTTTCACGAGTCGATGAACCTTGCCGCTCTGTGGAAGCTGCCCGTGCTTTTCTGCTGCGAGAACAATCTCTATGCGATGGGCACAGCGCTTAAGCGCTCCGAATCGGAGGTGGATCTCTGCCTGAAGGCGACCAGCTACGAGATACCGGCCTGGCCCGTCGACGGCATGGACATCATCGAGTGCGAACGGGCGGCGTGCCGCGCCGCCCTTGCCGTGCGCTCCGGAGAGGGTCCGTGTTTTTTGGAGTTTCGCACCTATCGGTTTCGCGCCCATTCGATGTACGACCCGCAGCTCTACCGTACTAAGGAAGAAATCGAGGAGTGGAAACAGCGCGATCCGATTTCCTTGTTCGACGCTCGGATGCGCGAGTCGGGGATGCTTACCGACGACGACCTGAAACAGCTCGAAGAAGAGGTCGCCGCCGAAATCAACCGCGCGGTGGAATTTTCGGAAGCCGGCACCTGGGAGCCCATTGAGGATATCGGCAGGTTCGTTTACTCGGAACGAAAACCGTCATGACCACCGATGATAAGACCGTCCGCATGACTTACCGCGAGGCGATGCGCCAGGCGCTTCGTGACGCGCTTTCGCGCGATCCGCGCGTTTTCCTGATGGGAGAAGACGTCGGACGTTACGGCGGCTGCTTCGCCGTAAGTAAGGATCTGCTGGCGGAGTTCGGTCCCGAGCGTATCCGCGACACGCCGCTTTCCGAGTCGGCGTTCGTCGGCGCCGGAATCGGCGCCGCGTTGAACGGGATGCGGCCGATCGTCGAAATTATGACCGTCAACTTCAGCCTGCTGGCGCTGGATCAGATTGTTAACAACGCCGCGACGATCCTGTACATGTCCGGCGGCCAGTTCAACGTTCCGCTGGTGATCAGACTGACCACGGGAGCCGGCCGCCAACTGGCCGCGCAACATTCGCACAGCCTTGAGGGATGGTATGCCCACATACCGGGCATCAAGATACTCGCCCCTGCAACTCTTGAAGACGCGCGAGGGATGCTCTGGACGGCGCTTGAAGATCCCGACCCAGTGCTGATCTTCGAGCACGGCGGCCTTTACAACATGGAAGGCGAACTCGCCGCCGACACCGGGGCGGTGGAGATCGACAAGGCGGCCATCCGCCGACCAGGCTCGGACATAAGCCTAATCACTTACGGCGGCACGCTCGGCAAGGCGATGCAGGCCGCCGACGAACTGTCGCAAGCCGGAATCGACGCGGAGGTGGTCGATCTCCGCACGCTAAGGCCCCTGGATACGCCAACGATCTTGGATTCCGTCTCGCGAACCCATCGCGCCGTGATCATTGACGAGGGTTGGCGCAGCGGCAGCATCTCAGCCGAAATCAGCGCGCGCATCATGGAAGGAGCGTTTTACGAACTCGACCTGCCCGTCGAACGCGTATGCAGCGCTGAAGTACCCATGCCCTACGCGAAGCATCTGGAAGACGCCGCCTTGCCGCAATCGCCGCTGATCGCCGAGACGGTGCGTCGGATGGTGGGGGCGTCGTGATCGAGTTTCGAATGCCGTCGCTCGGCGCCGACATGGAAGCCGGCACAGTGGTCGAATGGCTGGTCAAGCCGGGCGACCCGATTAAGCGCGGCGACATAATCGCAATTGTCGACACGGAAAAGGCGACGATAGAGGTCGAAGCTTGGGAAACCGGCACCCTGGAACAAGTGCTGGTTCCGGTGGGCGAAAAAGTGCCGGTTGGAACGGTGCTCGCGTTGATTCAAGGCGCTGCGGCAGAGGCCGCGCAAGCAAGACCTCCCGCGCAGGCGAGACCTGAGGTGGTGCCGGCGCCAAAGCCGCCCGTCGTGACCGCTCCGCCACCTCCGCCACTGCTTGCGCCAAAACCGCCGCGCGGCCGACCGCCTGCGGGCGCACCCCGCCTGCGCATTTCTCCGCTCGCGAAGCGGATTGCGCAGGAACTCGCGGTAGACGTTTCAAAAGTGCAAGGAACCGGTCCGGACGGGGCCATCACCAGGGCTGACGTCGAGCGCGCCGCGAAGGCGCCGGCACCCAAGGCTCCGACGGCACCGCCGCAGGCGGTTGCGCCCGCCGCCGCCGAGGCGCCCAAGCCTGCCGAACGGGTGCGCCCGGCGATTGCGCCGCAAGAGCGTCAGGCCATGATGCGACGCGCGATCGCCGCTGCGATGGCGCGGTCGAAGCGCGAGATCCCTCATTACTATCTCGCGGCTCATATCGATATGAGCCGCGCCATGGGGTGGCTTCAGAGCGAAAATTTGAAACGGCCGGTGGCCAATAGACTGCTTTACTCCGTGCTCCTTCTGAAGGCGGTTGCGCTGGCAATACGTGAGTTCCCGGAAATGAACGGGTTCTGCACAGATGGAGTCTTCAGGCCCAGCGATGCCGTCCATATCGGAGTTGCGATTTCTCTGCGCGAGGGCGGGCTTATCGCTCCCGCGATTCACGACGTGAACCGCAAGAGCCTGGAGGAGGTGATGGACAGCCTGCGCGCGCTCGTCAAGCGCGTGCGCGCTGGAGTTCTGCGCAGCTCCGAGATCGCGGACGCGACAATAACGATCACAAGTCTCGGAGAAGAAGGTGTGGAAACCGTGTTCGGCATTATCTATCCGCCGCAGGTCGCGCTGGTCGGCTTCGGAAAAATCATCGAACAACCATGGGCGATGAACGGGATGGTCGGTGCTAGGCCCGTGATAAAGGCGACGTTGTCCGCGGATCACCGGGCCAGCGACGGTCACCGCGGAGCCCTATTCCTGGCCAAGATCGATCGGCTCTTGCAGACGCCAGAAAAGTTATGACAGACGATGAAATCAAAGCATTGGTCCTGAGCGAACTGGGTAAGATCGCGCCCGAGACCTACCCCAGCCAGATCGATCCCACGGTCGAGCTGCGCGAACAAGTTGACCTCGACTCGATGGACTTTCTGAATCTGATGATTGCGATCAACGAGGCCACGGGAATCGAGATACCCGAAGCCGACTATCCGCAACTGGCCACTCTCGACGGATGCGTCAGGTATCTACGCTCGCGCAAGGCCTAAACACGTGGCCTCGGCATTGACGTGACAGCGACGATCACGTCGACGTGATTACGACGCCCGCGCCCGCGCGCAAGGACGTCCCGACGCTGCCAGAGGCGATCATCTCGCTCGGCCAAAACAGCGATCGCAGGCGGACCAAGCCCCTTACTCAACAAAAAACTTCCGGCTGGCGTGCCAGGGCCCGCTGTTTGGTCAAAAGCCCATGCCGTGCTTTTGCGGTGTTGCCACAAGCACGCCCTTGGTACAGGATAGGCTTGTCCGGGGGGAATCGTTCGAACGGGTTCAGGTTCCCGTAAGGAACGGATGCTCTATTCGAACGTCGCGGGTCTTAAGCGACCCGTTTTCGATGCTTTTAACCGCACCGTTGTGGACTTTGGGCCTGGCCCCGCTCGGACCAGGACCGGGTTGAAATCGCCAGGCGACGCGGCGCGATTTAAGGACGAACAAATTCCTTCTCTTTGGGGCTCACGGAGCCCACACCATTATTTCACTTCCGCTTAAAGAACGCTTTTTCCAACGAGGGATACCGCTTGGGAAAATCAACACAAGGGGGGACTAGAGCGATGCAGAACGGAGGGTCGAGTTCCTTTTTGCTTACGCATGGTAGAGTCTTCGACGGCACGGGCAACGAACCAATCCCCGATGGCGTCGTTTGGGTCGAAGGCGATGAGCTTCGCCGGGTCGGCCCGATTGACAAGTTCAAGGACGTGCCGGACAGTGTCCCGCGTATAAATGTCGGCGGGCGATTCGTGATGCCCGGCTTGATCGAAGCACACGCGCACCTGTCCTACTGGAACGCACAAAAACTGGAAGACCTGGATATCAAGTCGCCGGTCGAGCGCACGGCGATACGCGCGGTGTTGAACGCGCGAGTCATGCTGCGTAGCGGCTACACTGCCGCGTGCAGCTTCGGATCTCTGGGCAACGTAGACGTCGAACTACGTGACGCGATCAACGCCGGTCTGATACCCGGACCACGCTACCTGGCTTGCGGACGCGACGTTCAAGGCACCGCCGGCATGGTCGACTGGAACCCGGACTATGCAAAGCTCGGCATGGAAGGATTAGCGCTCATAGCGAATGGGCCGGAAGAGGTCCGTCAGGCGGTGCGGGCTATCCGAAAGGCATACGCGGAAACCGTCAAGCTGTACATCGACGGCGAGAACATGACGCCCCACTGCCTTCCGGGCGAATGCTCCTACACCCAGGAGGAGGTCAGCGCCGCGTGCGACGAGGCGCATCGACGCGGCCTGCGCGTGGTTACTCATTCGCGAAGCGCCGAAGCGGTGAAACTATGCGTAAGAGCCGGCGCCGATATCATCGGACACGCGAACTACCTCGATGACGAGGCGCTCGACTTATTGCGCCGCGCTTCTCATCGAACCTACGTTACGCCCGCCGTTAACTGGCAGGTCGGTCTTTACACGAACGGCCCCAAATTTGGCGTTGACCCAAGCGCACTGGATGCGATGGGCTATCGCAAGGAACTCGAAGAAACAAAAATCAGCGTGCGGAAGATGCGCAACGCGGGCGTAAAGGTCCTGCCCGGCGGCGATTTCGGCTTCGCTTGGACCGCGCATGGGACATACGCGCGCGACCTGCAAAACTTCGTTGAACTCTTCGGCTTCACGCCCTTCGAGGTTCTGTTAGCCGCGACCCGCGACGCCGGAAAGATGATCGGCTTTGGCGGGCGAGTCGGCACGCTGGAAGCGGGCAAGTTCGCTGACCTCATTGTCGTCGACGGCGATCCGCTGACCGATATTACCGTTCTTCAGGACCACTCCAAGATCGTCGCCGTTATGAAGGGGGGCCAATTCTTCCACAACGCGCTCAATGGGCATACGGCCGAACTGACCGAGACAGCAACGCCGGCAACCGTGCACGGCGAGCAGCAATCCGCCGCCGCGAGTTAAACGGTTTACGCGTTATACGCGACACCTGGGGCCGCGCTCTTACGTTTAACGGGCGCGGTTCCAGCTAAGACCGCCATTCGAGGTGCGCGCCTGCGCAAAGGAGCAAGTCCCCCCGTGCGACCGTCCATACTGGATCTACTCGGTGCCGTTCCCGATGACTCGACGGAAGTCGCGCGCCCTTGTAACCGCCGTTGCGAAGCGTCCGGTTATTGCCTATTTCATCGCGACATCGACGGCCCGTGGTGTCGCTCGAAGCGAGTCGAACGGGCGGACGAGAGCGCTTCAACCCGATTTGCTCGATCAAGTAGTGATTGTTCCGCCTAGCGTCGGCGAGTAATGAGATATCATCGTGGTAAGTTCGGACCGCTCGTGCTGTCGTCGCGCAGTCAAAGGAGCAAGCCGCTCAGCAGCCTGGCGAATCGCCGGATCGCGTCGAGCCGAACCGGCCATTCTTCTTCAGGCTCGAAGCACCCGTCCACGGTAGTAGAGAAACGTTAAGCAGAAACCGACACTCTGCCCGCCAACGGATTTTTCCGGCGAGGCTTTGGTTCGTTCGCTTTCACTCCGCGAGGCGGGTTCATCGGGCGGGACGCGAAAGCCAGCGCCAACGACTTCAGCAGCATATCCTCGCGAGCATTCTACGGCTTTCGCGATTTCAGAGTGATTGCCTCGCCGTCGACCACGAACTTTCCGAACCCATGATGATGGATCGTCTTGGGATTTTTCCGCGTTGGATTGATCCACGCCTTTACTACTTCGAGTATGAAGAGGTTGTACTTCTTCACGAAACCAGAGTCGACGACCTTGCACTCGAGATTGGCGAAGCATTCGCCTATCAGCGGCGCTCCCACGCACGAAGCAGCCATCTGCGTGAGTCCCACCGCTTCGAACTTGTCGGCGTCGCGACCGGAGGAGTTGCCAATCCAAACAGCTTTGACCGCCAAGTCAACCGAAGGAATACCGATTACACATTCCTTCGTCGCTCTCAGCGCGTCGAAGCTGAAGTTGCGATCGCTCACCACGCAGGCAATCAAAGGCGGCTCGAATTCCACCATCATGTGCCACGACATCGTCATGACGTTCGGCCGGCCGTTGCGAGCGGTGGCTAACAACGCGACGGGTCCGGGCTCGATGAGCTTGTAAACTTCGGACAGGGGCAGGTTCTTCAGGCGAGGCTTCGCTTGAGGAGCCGTTGTTCTTTCTGCTCGGGAACGCACACCCATTCGCGTGTGGCCGTGGTCTCGCATGGCGTCGTAAGTAAAGCCGCAGGATGGGGTAGTCTGGGCGGCAATGCTCGCTGCGCCGGCTTGTCGACACTTAGGCAGGCTTGTCGGCAGTCCGTTAACTCACTTGCCGGGCCGCGGCCCCAGAGCAGTCCAGCGGGCGTCCAACGCTACCAGTAGCGGACGCGACCCACGTCGACGTGAACGAAGTCGGATTGAGAATAATATCCTACCCCACCGCAGCGAAGCGCTACCGCGGCACGTCTCAGCGAATCCAGGGAGCGGCCGGGCACGCGAATATCCGCAGCCATCCCGTCGATATGAAGGCTATGCGCCGCCACGCCCTGACTGCGTGCATGAAGCATCGCGTTGGTCGCCGATGAGCGATAGCCGGAAATGAGCGCGAAGGGCTGCTGTGTATCAAGCACGGAATTGAGCGCATTGAGCAAGTCGAGCAGGCGAAGATCGATCGGCTTTATCAGGTTGAGCCTGTAATCGCGCATCAGATGGTTGATTTCGCTCAGACCTTCGGAAACGTAGCGATCTTTTTCCCAGTAGACGGTTTTCAGCGATTCACCGGTGTGGAGGTTGTAAAGAGAGAGCGTGCGCGCAGGAGCTTTCATCAACGCAGCCAGAGCCGAGGTTGGTACAAGCCCGGCCGCAAGCGTCATAGCTCCGAGCCGGATAAACCGCCGCCGGCTCGATAGGGGAGTACTGAGACGATCCTTTCGCGATAAAGCGCCTTTCATTTCAACGATGCTCCAGGGACAACGGCCGAGATGGCGCCGCGGTCGACCTGATGAGCGATTCCGTCTGCGCGCCGCGCGACCCGAGATGCCTTGGCCCAATCAATTGAATCGGTGAGCCCAGCTCGCTCGGCCATCGTTTTCAACTCTTCGTTCGGATCGGAACCCTTATGGTAGACGTCGCGGTCAACCTCGGCGAAAATCCGCCCATCGCTTAAGTTTGCCAGAAGCGCAGTTATGTACACAATGCTGCCTTGATCGCCCACCTTGACCCGTTCAAAGAGATCGGCGATTCCCTCCGGCCTTAGCCGTATACATCCGTGAGTCGTGAAATGATAGATGCTCAGCGGCGCAATCGTGCCATGAATCAGGTAGCCGGGCATGGTCAAGTAGATTGCGAAACGGCCGAGTGGATTATCCGGCCCCGGCCCCATGCAATCTATGACGTCCTTGCCGCTACGCTCCATTTCCGCCTGAATCGATCTGGGGACTACCCAGGTGGGATCTTTCTTCATCCTCGTGACGCGGAAATCGCCAAGGCGCGTTTGCCAGCTAGGGCGTCCAAGCGCGACCGGATAGAAGCGCGTGACCGCGCCTTCGCGCATCAGGAAGAGCAAGCGCTGCGGCACGTTGACAACGATGCCATCGTTCAAAACGGCCGGCGCGATGTGTCTGTTGTCGACGGTCAGGTTGCGTCCGCTCTTAAGACGCACGCCCGATTTTAGATCGTTTTCTTCTCGCAGGACATCGATGGGGACCCCAAAGCGCGAGCTGATATCCGCAAGCGTGTCTCCCGGCTTCACCGTGTAATCGAACTTGCTTCCGACGAGCTTCTGCGCCGCCGCTCGCGTCGCCCACAGGGGCGCTTGCACCAAGAGGTAAAGCAGTATTACCAAATAAGCTCTTGAGGCGACGGTCCTGGCGCGAGGTCTCGGAGTTGAACTCCACGACCGACCCTCGCTTATCGCACCGCTCGCTGCCTGGACCGCCCGGCGTGGTCCAGAGATGGGGCGCAACGGCTGTTTATGCGGCATGCTTAACCTTTTTCGCCGACGTAAGCATCGCAATCCTTCGCGAGCTAACTTTTAGCTTTTGCTTCTTCTTGCGCGGCCGCGACACTCTCTCGCTCGAACGTCTCTTCCTCGCTCTTTTCATAGCCGTCAGGAAGCGCACGCATAGCGCGCTAACTTCCAAATGACGGTGCCAGATCCAATGGTAATTTTACGCCGCCGAGACCTATCGCCGCGACTTTCGCCGCGAAGTGCAGGCACGCACTCGATCGAGCAGCTGGAGTGCTTCACGCTCGAGGTCGTCCGCTTTGGAAATCAATCGCGCATGGTACCGAGTCTTGCGATCAACGCTCAAAAGGTTCGCTCTCGCACTGCCAAGCGCGCCCCAAGCGCTCGCGTACAGTATGAGCGCCGCCGAATCAAGGTCTGCCGCAACGTCACGATATACGAATTCGGCACTATCTGCGCAAAAGCCCAGGCCCTTCAATGCCGTGCCCGCAACCTCAAGCGGGATCTCCGTAGCTTTGCGCAGCAACGCGTTGCCGCCCTGACCGGATCCCAGCACTTTACGAGCGCCCTGTTCCCGACCCCATCGACTCCTGAGGTAGGCGTTGAAGGTGAAAACGTCTTCGTCCGCCAACTCCAGCGCTCTCTCGGACGCGGTCTTCGCGGATTTGAGCCAGCGCCGGAGTTCTCGCCGCTTAAGAGTGCTGTTCTCGCGCTTGCAGGTAACCTCAAGCGTCATGATCAGCAACCCTAGCGCCAGACTCGCGCAAATCGCGTCCACGGAAACCCCGGCCGGCGTGGGTCCACGCGCAACTCGAGCGCACAAACGCTCAACCGTTAATCTTCGGAGGGGCCGCGTGGAAGGGCGAGGCTTGCGCGCGTCAGGCAACCCGGAGCACCCGCGTCATGACAACCCGATCACGCGCCCGGTTGTCGGGTCGATATCGATATCATAGAACGCCGGCCGCGCCGGCAGCCCGGGCATTGTGCTGATTGCCCCAAGCAGAGGATACAAAAAGCCCGCCCCAACACTCGCGCGAATGTCACGGACCGGCACGATGAAACCGCTCGGCGCACCCTTGAGATTCGGGTCGTGGCTTAAACTTAGATGGGTTTTCGCTATGCAGATCGGCAGGTTGTCCAGGCCCTGGCGGGTATAGAGTTCAATTTTTCGCTCGGCCTCGGGCGAAAACTCCGCGCCTGCGCCGCCGTAGATTTCGCGCAAGATCGTCTCGATCTTCTCCCGGATGCTCATCCCAAGCGGATAGAGAAAGCGGAAATCGGGAGGGTGCTTACATGCTTCCACAACAGCGCGCCCTAAGTCGACAGCTCCGGCGCCTCCACGCGCCCAGTGGTCCGTCAACACCGCTTCCATGGCGCCGGCCGCACGGGCGATTTTTCGCACCAAATCAATTTCGACTTCAGTATCGCTGCTGAATTTGTTGATGCCTACAACCACGGGGAGCCCGAAGCGCCGCGCAATCTCGATCATCTTCACCAAGTTGCTGCAACCCTTTTCCACCAGCCCCGCGTTCTCCTGCGTGTATGCGCTTGGCAGTGGTCGACCGGCCGTCACCCGTGGCCCGCCTCCATGCATCTTGAGGGCGCGGATCGTCGCCACCATCACTACGCAATCGGGCCTCAAGCCGCTGTACCGGCATTTGATGTTGCAGAACTTTTCCAGCCCCATGTCCGCGCCGAAGCCGGCTTCTGTGATGACATACCCGTCCGCGCCCACCAATTTAAGCGCGATCTGGTCAGCGATAATCGAGGAGTTGCCGTGCGCGATGTTGCCAAACGGGCCGGCATGCACGAACACCGGAGTGCCTTCCAGCGTTTGCATTAGGTTCGGCATGATCGCGTCTCGCATCAACGCGCTGAGAGCGCCGGCGACACCCAGATCGTCCGCCGTAATAAAGGCCCCGTTGCGGTTGGTGCCGACCACGATGCGGCCTAGCCGCTCGCGCATGTCGCCCAGTCCCTCGGTGAGAGCGAGAATAGCCATGATCTCGCTGGCTACCGTGATGTCAAAACCGGTGTCGCGCGCATGACCGGCCTCCTCCGGTCCATGCCCTATCGTGATCCCGCGCAGCATCCGATCGCTGGTGTCTATCACACGGCGCCAACTGATATTGCGCGGGTCGA
The DNA here is from genome assembly GCA_021801125.1 of Deltaproteobacteria bacterium. Taxonomy (GTDB): domain Bacteria; phylum Desulfobacterota; class Binatia; order Binatales; family Binataceae; genus JAJYYI01. The sequence goes on from JAJYYI010000017.1 coordinate 15,422, forward strand.
TATCCAGACGAACAAACGCGGAACGTTCTTCTTCAGTGAGTTCGTCAGGGTCGGTTTTGGCAATCCCGAGTTTTGCCAGTCGCCGCAACATCACCGGGCTGAAACGTCGCCGACCTTCTTTGTTCCGTGGACAAAGACGCTCGAACAGGTCACGGTCCGAAAGCACCTGCTCATGGAAAACGCGCGCATCGATAGCCGCAGCCAGCAAATTATTCGCGGCGGTGATTGCATGGATGTCGCCGGTGAGATGGAGGTTAAGCTCCTCCATCGGGATGACCTGGCTATACCCGCCGCCGGCCGCGCCTCCTTTGATGCCGAAGGTGGGACCCTGACTGGGTTGCCTCACACAGGTAAAAACCTTTTTGCCGAGATGCGCACCTAGCGCCTGACTAAGTCCAACCGTCGTCGTCGTTTTACCCTCGCCCAAGGGCGTCGGCGTGAGCGCCGTGACAACAACGTAGTTGCCGTTGGGCACGCTTTCGAGACGCTCGCGAATGGAAAGGCGCACCTTGGCCTTGTTCTGACCGTAAGGGATCAGTTCATCCGGCAGTATTCCACATTCACCAGCCAGTTCTTCGATCGGCAGCGGCGTAGCAAGCTGCGCTATCTCGATATCGCTTGGCACCGGGTCGAGGATCTTCTTGAGCTTGTGCGGCATCGAAACGACTTCCTCTCAGCCTTCACAACGAGAAAGCATTCAGCCAATACCGCCTATCGAAGCAAAACGGCCATTGTGCTGTACCAAGGTCTAATCCGCGTGTCACAGGTGCATCCCGCGCATATAGTACAACAGCCTCGCGATGCTTGCGACGAAGGTGGCGGAATATTCGTAGTCGCGTGTTGTCACTCCGGGGAAAGCCTGCTCCCCAGAGATGCATCTTCCCGCCCGTGAGCGTACAGGTCGAATCTTTTACTCTTCGGTCGAAAACGGTGCCAGTGCCGTGCAGACCGGGTGCTCGCCGGTGGAGCGGTAGCGAAAGTTAAGATTACGGAAAAATTCGCTGTAGCCGAGGCTGCGCTGTAGATGATTAGCGGGCGCTTGAGCGCTGTCCGTACTCACTCGAATCTCGTACTCACTCAAATTAAGGATGGCGAAATTCGCTCGATACGACCAGGGCCGGAGCCTTGGCGCCCCCCAACGCGCAAGGGCGGTCAATCAAGTGCGAACGCGGAGTTTCTGGACTTTTCTCATCATCGCCGGCGTGAGTATTTGTAACCAAGACAACGACCTTCGGGGTTCAACGTCCTCTTAGATTAAAATAGATGCAACAAAAATTTCTCTCACTTAATTTGCCTGTGAAACACCGGCCATCGCTAGAGCACCAGCGCTGTCGAAGGCCGATCTCACAACCATCCTTTTGACCCTTCGCCGCACCGCCTCTAACCATTGGGCTGCACCTGCGAGACTCGGACCTTCGCGAGAGGCGGCGGCCTGTCGCCAGCGATGAGCGTCACATTTTCTTGCCACTCAGGCTCCTCACCAGGTCGGATGGCCACGGATACAACCTCGTGTTCGCGCGGCCAAGCGACGACATACTTGATACTTGCGCCCCGCGCCGGTCGCATCGTTGCACAGTCCGGCCAGAGCTGCAGCCACTGCCCCCACAAGCTCTAATGTCGCTCGCCGCCTGGTGCCATAATCTGTAGCCAGAGGGCGCAGGCAGGCGTCATTGACACCTCACAGGCCTACGGCTAGTATTCATTTACTCCTGAATAGGAGGCCAAACATAACTTACCGTGAAGCGTGTCAGCATAACTCTCTACGATGATATCGCGGCTGGCTTAGAGTGTTACCTCGACTCTCAGGAAGCTAGGCCCTCGGTGACAGCCGTAATTCAAACTGCGCTCCGCCGATTCCTCGCCGCCAAAGGGTACCTGAGGCCGGCGCCGCATCTAAGTGATGTTAGGGAGGGGCATAAGGCCTCCCTGCACGCCGAGCAATACAATCGCGGCGATATCAGTGACGCTCACCAGCTTCCCGACGCTTTTTCTCGTGACTTGACGACGCGAGCATGGAGTGAAGCTAATGGGTCCGTTCGGCTTCCGGGCTGCCTAACTCACCGGGGCCGGACGGTGACCTCCGAGGCGAAATCCCATAGGGGTCGCATACACGGGAACATTCGAAAGGTGGTGAGAGACGAGCACCACTAGGCGTCTCTGCTCCGTTGATAGCAGACTCGTCACGCATGTCGCGAAGCTTGGGCGCCGGGCACGGGGCGCGGCATAAAGCCTCTGCCGCGGGTCGGTTCCCGGAAAGGTGTGCCTTCAGAAGAGGCTGAAGGATACTGTTTTGTGACCTTAGAAGCGCTGCGAAATGCGTTTGCGATATTTCGCCGGCGACTTGCTCGCAGTTACCAAGCCGACAGAAGGTGCGGGAACCGGTTGGCCTTCCGTTGCTGGCTTATCCCTTCCAAGAAACACTTCGGAGCAGCGCGAACAACGAGGCCACCTGCCGGACCATCTGGCACCAGCCTTCCTTTTCGTCTAGGTGCGCCGCAAGTACGTGCGGCGCAAGCCAGGCCTCGCAGAAGTCTGAGATAGGGAAGCTGACGAGCGTTGCCAACTGTGGTGTTTGGCAACGCCCCAAGAAGCATCTGTTCTAGCTTTCCTCTTCCTCGCCGGGGGCTTGTTCAGGAACCTTTATGTACTCGTCGTGTGAAAGCTCTGTCGGCTCGGTCATTGCCTCTGGGAGGTCCCATTGATGCGCGAAGGGTTCGTCGACCGTTCCTTCTCCGACCCGCCGGGCGTCGTTACGTTTCTGCTGGCAGTCTACGCAGTACGTCGCGAAGGGCAGCGCTTTGAGGCGTTCAAGCGGAATCTCCTCGCCGCAGACCGCGCAGATTCCGTAGCGCCCCTGTTCGATTAGGTTAAACGCAAAGTCTATAGCCCGCAGCCGCGCCTCCGCTCGTTCGATCAGGCTAGCGTGGGTCTCGACGTCCGAGAGCGCGCGGGCCGCGTCGAGTTCGTCGCCCGGAGGTGGCAGGGCCTCCTGCTCTTGGGCGCTCCGGTATTGTTTTACCCGAGCCATGACGGCGCTTCTTTCATGCTCGAGCAGCTGTCGCAGCATCGCGACCCGTGGTTTTTTCGCCCGCTTCGTCATTGGAATCCCCAAACCGTTAATTAACTTCTCTTCGAATACACAGCAAGCAACGTGCCGTGCGTAGGCCGCGCAACTAATGCGCCTTTGGCTATTTTTGTGGCCAAGCGCGCCAGAAATCGCAGGCGCTGCGGCCCAGAGAACCACTCGAAGGGGTGGCGCTGAAAGCCACGTTCTTCGAATGCAGTTGAATCAGTACCACGTCCCTCTCTTCCCTTTTTGCATCCGGCGCGGGCTTGCTGAACGCGCCGCGTTCGTGGAAACCCCGACAGCGCTCACGCAGGAGCACAAATATTGCGGTCTTAGCTGCCCTAGCCTAAGAGGGAGATGACGTCGTATGGCCCCGCTCAAAGCGCTTGAGAGCTATCTCAAGGAAAACGGGATCCATTATGAGGTAATCAGGTAGGCGGGGAGGTTCACCGCGCAGGAATTGGCCGCAGTCGAAGGTGTCACTGTCGTAGAGCAGGCCAAGGTAGTGATGCGAAGCGGGTATGAACTCCTGATGATTGCGCTGTCGGCGCCCTATCACGTCGACCTGAACAGGGCCCAAGCAGTCACTGACAAAGTCGACCTTGCGCTCGCCGATGAATCGGAGTTCGCGAGCGTCCTTCCGGATTGCAAACCTGGCGTGATGCCGCCGTTCGGAAACTGCTACGGCCTAGCAGTGTGGGTGAACGAATCGCTGACCCGTGACGAGTAAATCGTCTTCAACGCCTGCTCTCATTCCAAAGCTATCCGGATAAAGTACGCTGACTTTGCCCGCTCGGCCCGTCCAAAGGTGGCGCTGATGTGGGCGGAGGCGTCGGGAGCCTGACCGAAAAGCCGCTGGCGCTCCCGTCTCTGCGGCTGGGTCCTCATTTGGGATGGGCATTGGGCGATTCGCCGTTTATGGGGAAGCCGACGCAGAGGCTTGAGGGCTCGCTGCCGGCTGAGGAGCTAGGTGCTGCAACCAGTAACGAGTCAAGGAGTCGCGCTTTGATTGATACGCTTGCTTGACCTGGGGCGGCACGTAATTAAGCAGCGTTTCGGTGTAGTATAGCACCTGCGGAGCTAGTTCAGATCCGCGCAACAGAGCCGCGTCGGCCGGCATCGTCGCGGTTAGCAACATCAACAAGAGCCCGCATATGACGCCCGAGATCGCCGCCCCGAAGGCCATCCCGCCTAACCGATCCAGCCAGCCCAGGTTGATTGTTTCCGCCACCCGCATCAGCATATGGCCCACCGCCTCGACGATCACGAAGACGGTCGTGAACGCCACCGCGTAGCCTAGGGCGTCTGCCACGGTGGTGCTGACCGCGGAAACCCACGTCTGAATGAGGTGCCCCACTTCGCCATAGTAGAGCAGCGCCACGTAAATGCCCGCCACCAGCGACACCAGCGTCGTGGCCATCCGCAAGATGCCCCGTAAAAGGCCGTAAATCCCCCCAACGGCGATGATCCCGACGGTCACGATGTCGAGCCAGTTCATGGCGCTGAATTCCGGCCCCCTATCGCGAGCCTCTGCGGTTTCGCATACAAGATCCCCCCTTTCAACTCGCCGCAACTGCGGGCCATGGCACCCCACAAGCCACTTTGGGCTCCCGGCTTGCCCTTGCCTCACGATCTCACGACCCAACGCGTGGGGCGGCGCGTTGGAACCTTCCAGCGGTTAACCGACGCCAGCAGCGGACACATCGAGAGTCAACGCATCTTCGGCCGCACGGGCAACGCTGCCGCTCAAAGGACCCGAAGCCCGACAAACGCTCGGCAGCGCGGAGCGTGGACCCAGCGACCGCGACGCTTGGCGCCCGCACAATCGCCGCGGACGCGCGCCGCAGGCCGCCGACCGGGGCCTTCGACAAAGGTCCACTGGTTCTAGTTTTGCCCCCGCACGCGAGGACGAGACTAACGACAAAGACGCTCAGCCAAAAATCGCGGTGCGCCAAAGCTCGCCAGGCAAGCTACATTGCGCTGGCGCGACGGCGCTTCTGCTCTTTGCGGCGCCGACGCTGAGCGTCAGATCGTTTACGCTTGCGCCGCACGCTGGGTTTTTCGTAGAACGAGCGCTTTTTCATCTCCTTGAATACTCCCTCTTTCGCTAACTTGCGCTTAAGCACGCGCATCGCCTGATCGAGGGAGCCTTCAACCCTTATTTCCATAAACCTCCTTGTCTGCTTGCTCGCCTACGTCTTAAGCTCTCTGCCCGAAACGGACCAACAATGTCGATAATCTCGCCGAGGTCATGCACTTCGAGCCGACCGGCCCACGTCTATAAGCTGCGTGATCGCGGTCGTTGGTGTAAAAGAAATAAGCGATGCCTTTTTTAAACTCGATCAACTTCTAGCATGCATCGGTTCGGTGTGCATCTAGTGGCGAACTACGACTAACGGCCGCCTTGGCGGAAATAAAGGAAAGAAGAATGGACTTAGGTCTAGCCGGAAAAGCGGTACTCATCAGCGGCGCCAGCCGCGGCCTCGGTCGCGCAATCGCGCTGGCGTTCGCCGAGGAAGGCGCGCGGCTGAGCCTGTGCGCTCGGGGCGCCGACGTTCTCTCTCAATTCGGGGACGAACTCAAAGGGCGCGGATGCGAAGTGCTGTGCGAGCCGGTCGACGTTACTTCGTTAGCGCAGGCGGGAGATTGGGTAAAGAAAAGCGTTGACCGCTTCGGCACGGTTGATGTGCTGGTTAATAATGCCGGCGGCGCCAAGCCGGGATCGCTATCCGAGCTTTCGCAAGCAGGATGGCACGAGGCGTTCGAGCTGAATTTTTTCTCCGCCGTAGCGCTCTCGCGCCTTTGCGCGGCCGAGATGGAGAAGCATAGGTCAGGCGCAATAATCAATATCAGCTCGATCTACGGGCGCGAGGCGGGCGGTCCACCCTCTTATAACGCCTCGAAGGCAGCGCTAATCTCGCTCACCAAGATGCTCGCGCGGGAGTTGGCGCCCAAGGGGATCCGTGTTAACTCGATAGCGCCCGGCTCGATTCTCTACCCTGGCGGGTCATGGGAGCGACGCTTTAAGGCGGACCCCGCGTTCGAGCGCGACTTTATCGCACACGACTTTCCAGCCGGTCGGCTAGGCCGCCCAGAAGAAGTGGCCTACCCGACGGTGTTTCTGGCCTCCGAGAGGGCAAGCTGGATAGCCGGCGCATGCCTGCCAGTGGATGGGGCGCAGGGTCGTTCATTGATTTAATCGGCGCTGGTCTCGCGTCCAGAGGAGGGAACGGAATTGCCGATTATTAATTCGTTGAGCACGCGCCGTGCGTGCGCGCGGGCTTGCGGCGGGGTCAGCCTGAGCAACAGCCAACCTAAAAAGGAATATCTTCGTCCTCCAGCGCGGGGCCGATATCTCCGCCAGACGCAGCTGGTTCAGTCGGTTCTTCCTGTTCAGCGCCGCGGCGGCCACCAAGGAACTGGATACGCTGCGCGATAATCTCCGTTCTATAACGCTTGCCGCTTCCGTCCTTGGCCTCGTACTCACGGGTCGAGATACGCCCCTCGACGTACGCTTGGCGGCCTTTTTTTAGGTACTGACTGCAAAGCTCCGCCTGCTTGCCGAAGACGACAATATTATGCCAATCCGTGCGTTCCTGTCGCTGGCCGGCGCGATCGGTGTAGGTGTCCGTTGTCGCGAGCCCGAAACTGGCGACCGGTTGCCCGGAAGGCAGATAGCGCAGCTCAGGATCCCGACCCAGGTTCCCGATGAGAATGACCTTATTAACTGACATTGGTTATTCCCCCATCTTAACCTAGCCTAGGGAGCTTTCTGGCGCGATTCGGTAGCGACCAAACGGCGCGATCGGCAGCGGCATAAGACGGCTCACAGCGCCACGGCCGTACTTTACCAGCGAAAATTCCGTTTGGCGAGCTTTAAGCGGAATCACTCGCGCTGTTTACGCCCTTGCTCGCTTCTAGCATAATCTCGGACCAAGAACGGCGCGATCCCGGGCGAGTCGGCCGATATCTCATGGGGCACAACTCCAACCAAGATGTAAAGCTGTCGGCCCTCGGAGGCTTGGGCGAAATTGGCCTTAACATGCTGGTGCTGGAGTGCGCGGGCCAAGCCTTGGTGATCGACGCCGGCCTGTCGTTCCCGCAAGAACGGGTGTTGGGAATCGAGACCATCGTCCCGCGCCTGACCTACCTTGAGCGCGCCGCGCCTGAGATCCTTGGACTCATCCTCACTCACGGGCATGAAGATCATATCGGCGCTGTACCGTTTCTCCTCAACCGCTTTAACGCGCCGATTTACGGTGACGAACTGGCGCTCGGTTTTCTAAGGCGTCGGTTGGTTGAGCGCGCCATCACCGCGGACTTGCATCGCGTGGTGCCGTACCAGCGCTTGGAACTCGGCCCCTTCGCGCTTGAGTTCATACCGGTAACCCATTCGGTGCCGGGCTCCTTCGCGCTTGCGATAGAAACTCCTGCCGGCCTGATCGTTCATAGCGGTGACTTCAAGATTGACGATTCACCCGTCGACGGCAGGCCCTTTGACCGCGGAGCATTCGGCAAGCTTGGAGAACGCGGCGTTACCCTTCTGCTTTCCGACTCAACCAACGCCGAACAGCCCGGGCGCACGCCATCGGAAAGCTCGTTGCGCAGTGTGCTTAAGGAGCTGGTTGCACGCGCTAAAGGCAAGGTCTTCCTTTCGATTTTTTCGTCCCATCTGTACCGTATCAAACAGCTCGCCGAGGCCTCGCGAGACAGCGGACGCAGCATGGCCGCGCTGGGCCGCCGCATGGCCGAAAGCTTGCGACTCGGGCTCGAATTCGGCCACCTCGATGAAGTGGCGGGCACCCTGGTCGACACGGAAGAGGCCGCGTTTTATCCGCCCCATCGGATTGCCTACCTAGCCGCCGGCAGCCAGGGCGAGCCGTTGTCGGCGATGGTCAAGATCGCCCATGATTCCCATCCGTACGTCCGGATTCAGCCCGGCGACATGGTGTTGTTGTCGTCGCGCTTCATCCCGGGCAACGAGCGCGCTATCCATGCGCTGATCAACCAACTCTTCCGGCGCGGCGCCGACGTCTATTACGAGACGGTAGCGCCGGTCCACGTTTCGGGCCATGCTAGCCGCGAGGAGTTGGCTGAGTTGCTAACGCTAACGCGCCCACGCTACTTCGTTCCGATCCACGGTGAATATCGCCACCTACTGCGCCATCGGGCGCTGGCGATCGAATGCGGCGTAGCAGAGGAAAACGCCCTGTTGCTGGAAAACGGCGACAGCATAACGATGAGTGCCGGAAAGCTTGCCCGCGGCGGACGCGTCGAAAGCGGGCGCCTGATGGTCTGCGGCGGTGAACCGATCGACGATGCACTTCTCAAGCAACGGCAAGCGCTGGCTCGCCACGGGGCTCTGGTGCTGGTGCTGGCGGTTTCACGCGCCACCGGCAAGGTGGTTGCCGGTCCGGACATCCTTTCGCAGGGCTTGACCTTAGGCGACGGCTCCTCGATGCCCATTCAGGCCGCGCGCGCCGAAGTGGCCAGCCGGCTCGCGGGCATGGACACCCGGCTCAGGACGTCTACGGATCAACTCAAGGCCGAATTGGAGCGGACGTTGCGCTCATACCTCCGCAGCCAGCTGGGACAAAGCCCGGTGGTGATGTCGTGCGTGGTCGAGGTATAGGTCCCCGGATGGAAGCGCCGGTGCAAGCGTCGGAACCTTCACCCGAAAAGCCTTCGACCGCGCAGCGCCTGCGACAGGAGCTTCGCGCTCTCGTGGTCGCGGCGGCAGCTTCTTTCGCCGCGCTCAGCATTCTTTCCGACGAGATCGCAACCAACTCCAACCTGGGCGGACCGGTCGGGCACGCACTGGCCAGCGGGATGGTCTATTACTTCGGCCATCTGGCTATCGCAATTGCCTTGGGGATGGGATGGCTTGCCGTCGCGCTGTGGCGGGGCGTGGCAGCGCGCCGCACCGCTCGCATCGCCGCCGGCGCGGCTTTGATGTTCCTGGTGCTGGAGTGCGTCGCGGCGATGGCGGGCGGCCCGGCGTGGGGCGGCGTGGTCGGCGCTGCGGTCTCCGGCTTCTTCGGTGCCTACGTCAGTATCGGCGGTACGCTCCTGCTGCTGGTGTTGGGGGCGTTGTTCGCGCTGGCGCTCGCCTTCGAGCTGGCACCCACCGAGCTTGCACACCGCACGCGTCGGGCCCTGGCCCGGCCCAAGCGCGCGCCCGAGGCGTCCGACGCTCAGGACGACGCCGGAGAGACGTCGGCCATCGTGCTCGAACATGAAGTGGACGCCGAAGCGGCAGACATTACCGACGAATCGCCCGTTTGGAGCCAACCTGCGAGCCGTGGCGCGTCTGAACCGATTGAGCTGCCCGCTTCGAGCGCTCCGCCTCCGGCTGCACGCCGCGTCAGGCGTGCAGCCAAGCTCCCTTCGCACGCGCTGCTTGACAGGTCTCCTTTATCCGAAAGCGTGCTCGACCGTACCGCGCTGGAAGAAAGCGCGCGGGTGCTCGAACAAAAGCTGGACGACTTTGGAGTGACGGGTCGAGTCGTCGGCGTGCAGCCTGGGCCGGTCATCTCGATGTACAAATTCGAACCCGCATCGGGAGTGAAGGTCAGCCAGGTGTTGAACCTCGCCGACGATTTGTCGCTGGCGCTAAAGGCGCCGTCAATTAGAATCCAGGCGCCGGTGCCGGGCGAGGCAGTGATTGGTATCGAGGTGCCCAACCGCAAGCGCGAAAAGATTTATTTGCGCGAGATTCTTGAGGCGCCGGAGTTCGCCGCTTCCGGAGGCCACCTGACCATCGCCCTGGGCAAGACGATCAGCGGCCGGCCGGCTGCGGCGGATCTCGCCCGGATGCCGCATCTGCTGATCGCCGGCGCCACCGGAGCGGGAAAGTCAGTCGCGCTCCACGCCATGATCGCCTCGATCGTCTTCAACGCGACAGCCGAGGATGTGCGCTTCATTCTGATCGACCCGAAGATGCTCGAGTTGTCGGTGTACGAGGGCATCCCGCATCTTCTGGTTCCCGTCGTGGTTGATCCCGACAAGGCCACTGCGGCGTTGTTGTGGGCGACGCAGGAAATGGAGCGAAGGTACCGCCTGATGCGTGAGTTAGGCGTGCGTAATATCGACGGTTACAACCAAGCGTTGGAAAAGGCGTCTCAACCGGGGGCTGCACCGTTTCTCAGATGGCCTGGGCACGCCGACTCCGGCGATTCCGATCGACCCCCGCTCGAGCATCGCAAGCTCCCCAAGATTGTGATCGTCATCGACGAGCTTGCCGACCTGATGCTGAGCGAAGGGAAAAACGTCGAACGTGACATCACCCGCCTGGCGCAGAAAGCGCGTGCGTCCGGGATTCACCTTATCCTGGCGACCCAACGACCCTCGGTGGATATCATCACCGGACTGATAAAGGCCAACATGCCGGCGCGTATCTCTTTTCAAGTCGCCTCGCGGGTCGACTCGCGAACGATCCTCGATGCGATCGGAGCTGAGCGGCTCCTGGGCGAAGGGGATATGCTTTTTATGCCGCCGGGTACGGCAAAGCTGCAGCGCCTGCACGGCCCGTTCGTATCGGAGAGCGAAATCCGCAAAGTCACGGATTTCCTGCGCGCTCAGGGCGCGCCCGACTACCAGATGGAAATCCTCGAAACCAAGCGTTTCGAGAGCGGTGGCGCCGACGCTTCCACCGAGCGGGACGAGATGTACGACGAGGCGGTAAGGATCGTGAGCGAAACCAATCAAGCCTCCATCTCGATGATTCAGCGCCGTCTGCGAATCGGATACAACCGAGCGGCCAGGATTGTCGAGCAGATGGAGCGCGAAGGTTTGGTTTCGCCGAGCGACGGGTTGCGTCCGCGCGAAGTACGCAACTTGCGCGTCGTTCGCTAGCTCGCTGGTCTTTTTCAGGCCGCGGATCGTATAGGATTCTTCGTACCACCGAAGGAGCCACCGATCCGTCGGTCGGGATCGCGCTTCGTGTCACCCAGATCGCGGATAGCAACGTCAATGGTGTTGATGAACACGAGGACCTCGAACGTTAACCGCGAGTCGGCGGCCGTGGGTTGGTTCGACGGAGTTTTCCGGGCAAATTCGCCGCCGCATCGAAAGAAGCCATTTCTCGTGCGTGTTGACACCCTTGGTGCCCGTTGCAGCCGCACGCCGTGATTGAGATTCGCAACGCTGGGCGGCGACGTATCAACTCTTTCACGCCCGCTCGAGCGTTGGGATTGAAATAATCGACTCGGGTGGGCGTCCAAAAAAGACTATCGGCGAGCGGGGCAACCTGCGGACCGTTAGGGCAGGTAAGCTCAAACGAATGTCGAAGCTGTTTAGAAAGGTCAGGTCGCGCTCAAGCCGCGCGTACGGTTCACCGGGGGGGTGGTCTTTGTCCGAGATGGCTTGCGGGACCGGGCTGCGAGAACACGAAGCGGCGCGCCGAGACCAAGTCGCCGGCTGCGAGCTTTTACACGCCCTGTTCGACGTTCTTATCCGGCCAAACCACCGTCGCGCCGCAAGCTGGGCATTGTCTTTCGCGCTGTGCGGGGCCGCTATCCTGGCCGGCACGCGGGCTATCGCGCAGCCCGCAGGCGATCCTTGCCGACGACAGGATCTTACGAGCCTTATCGGCCAAATCCAGCGTCACTACGAAGCGACGGGCTCGTTCAGCGCAAGCTTCACGGAGCAAATTTCCCCGCTCGGCGGAGAGTCCAAAACGCGCAGCGGCAAGCTTTATTTCCAGCGGCCAGGCAAGATGCGTTGGGATTTCGCGCCTCCTAACAACGATACGATCGTCTCGGATGGGACGACTCTTTACAGCTATCAACCGGACCTGAACCAGGTTGTCGAGGTGCCCATCTCAAAGGCCTTTTCCTCATCAGCCGTCACTGGGTTCCTGCTCGGCGTAGGCAGGCTCGAGCAGGATTTTAACGGAAGCTGGCCCACAACCCAGCCAACCGGAGGGAATGTCGCCGTGGTGCTGAAGCCCAAAGAAGGCACCACGATAGGCCGCACAGTGGAACTCCAAGTCGACCCACGAACGTGCGCGATTAAAGGGGTTCGCCTTGAGGACCAAATCGGTAATGTGACGAAGCTTGAATTTCTCAATTCGCAAACAAATATCGCTTTAGATAGCTCGTTGTTTCGCTTTGTCGTGCCCGCGGGTGCCGACGTGGTCCAGGCGCCATAGCGGCAAACCCTGGCATACAGCGCTGCCCCAAGCGGCTTTGCTGGTTATGAACAACTTTTTTTCTTTTAGTGAACCATCTTGGAACACGGATTGCAGCGCGAGAGCGCAGTCAGTATCCTGAAAGTTCTTTCGCCGCGTATCGGCACGTGTATGGAACGAGTCCACCTGCTCAACTTAGGGTGTCCCAAAAATCAGGTCGATGGTGAACTCATGCTCGGGGCGCTCGCGCGTGCCGGCTTTGAAGTCAGCCTTAATCCGCAGGAAGCGGAGATTCTTATCGTCAATACGTGCTCTTTTATCGAGGCGGCAAAGAAAGAGTCGCTCGATGCAATCTTGGAGGCGGCGAGCCTCAAGGAAAGCGCGAATGCACGCCGAGTGGTTGTGGCAGGATGCCTCGCTCAGCGCTACGGGCAGGAGCTGAAGGCTGCGATGCCCGAGGTTGATGTTCTGGTCGGCACAGGCAATTTTCTCGATCTTCCTGGGCTTTTGCGCCGGCCGGCCGAGGAGGACCGAACTCAGGCGGTTGCGTATCCGGGCGCTGCGCATCTGTTGGCGTCGGCGGAGAGTCCCCGTCTGTTAACCGGTGCCCCCTGGACAACCTACGTTAAGGTATCAGAGGGATGCGACCACAGATGCGCGTTCTGCATTATCCCGAAGATTCGGGGCCGGCATCAGAGCCGGCCGCTCGACGATGTGGTAGCCGAGGTGCGAAAGCTAGCCGAAAGAGGCGTGCGCGAGGTTAACTTGGTTGCGCAAGACCTGACCGCCTACGGCCGAGACCTGTATCCGCGGACTTCGCTGGCCGCGCTGCTGCGGGCGCTGGCCCCGATCCCGAACCTGCGGTGGATTCGATTGTTGTATTGTTACCCGAACTTTGTGACCTGTGAGCTGCTCGACGCGATAGCCGAGGTGCCGCAGGTGGTCAACTATATAGACATGCCGCTTCAGCACGCGGATGATCGAATGTTGCGGGCTATGCGGCGGGAACGTTCGGTATCCGCGTTGAGGTCGCTGCTCGATCGGGTCAGGAGCAAACTGCCCGGCCTTGTTCTGCGCACGTCGTTCATCGTTGGATTTCCGGGCGAAGATGACCAAGCGTTTTCTCACCTTGTCGACTTCGTGCGCGAACAGCGGTTCGACCGCGTTGGGGTGTTTACATACTCTCGAGAGGAAGGAACCGCTGCCTACGACCTGCCTGACCAGATACCCCAACGGGTCAAGCTGCAACGTAGGCGGGAGCTTATGGCGACACAAGCACAGGTGTCGTGGGCTAAGCATCAAGCCCTAGTCGGTACGGAAATAGAAGTGCTGATCGAAAGCGAGGGCCCGACCGAGCGCGCTCGGTTGCGCGGCCGAAGCTCCTCGCAAGCGCCGGAGATTGACGGCGCGGTGTTCCTGCGAGGTATGGCGAAGGCCGGGGAGTTTGTGCGCGCGCGCGTGGAACAGGCTTTCACCTACGACCTGCACGCGCGGATCGTTGAAACAGTTACATGAGCGAAAGGCGGTGGAGAAATGCCAAAGAAGAACGGCGTAGCTAGCCGCAAGAAGTTCTTAGCCGCGATGCGCAAGCGGCTTGAGAATATGCGAACTCAGTTGGCCAACGACGTCGACGAGGAACTGCGCACCGAGCGCGAGGGCAATAAGGACGAAGGAATGGATACCTACGACCTCGCCTCGGAAGAACGCGCCCGCGAGTTGAGTTCAATCCTGTCGGACCGAGAACTCAACAAAATACGGGAGATTGAGGACGCCATCGAGCGCCTGGACGAGGACGCCTTTGGTGTCTGTGAAGGATGCGGGATGGATATCGCCGAGGCACGTCTGGAGGCAATGCCCTTTACTCGACTGTGCCGCGACTGTCAGCAAGACTTCGAGCGAAAAGAGCGCGCCCAACGGCGCGTCGAGGGCGAGCGCTTCACCTACAGACGAGTCGGCTCGGCCGACAACGACGAGGAAGGCGTGTAGCAGCGACTCGATGATATCGTCAACAGCAAAAGTGCAATGGCAGAGCCTCGGCCTGCCAGTTCGGATCGCAGTGAAAAAGGCGTGACCGTGAACGTCGGCCTCGGCATCCTCGTGAAAGCGTCGCTGCGCGTCACAGGGCGCTTGACGCCACAGCGCGGAAGCTGGTAAGCACGTCTCGTTCGAGCACGAAGGAGACCCAAAACGGGGGAATTAAGGAGAGCAAAAGGGTGATCGAAAACGGCAATGCGGCACGGCAGATTCTCAGCGATGTCAGAACGAGAGTCGCCGTGGCCAGCGCGAAGGGCGGCGCCGGAAAAAGCATGGTCACGGTGAGCCTTGCGGCCCAGATGGCAATTATGGGCCGCAAGGTAGGCATTCTCGACGCTGACTTCGACGCGCCCTCGATCGCCACGATGCTCGGCTTGATGCCCGGAATTCTGATTCCCAACGGCGCGGCGATAGAGCCCGCGAGCGGTCCACTTGGTCTGAGAACCATCGGAAGCGACTTGATTGCCGATGCGCCGTTGCCTTTGTTCCGCTACGAGCCGCCGGGATCGGCCGATGCCGCGCTACCAACCGAGGATTCCATAGCGCCCGTCAACTCTGCGGATCCCTATCATTTGTCCGCGACCAGCCTGCTGCGCAACGGCGTTGCCTTCGGCCATCTGGACCTGCTTTTGATCGATCTCCCCACGGGCCGATCTTGCTTGCGCGAGATAGCTTCGGTTGTGGAGCTGCATGGCCTTGTCGTGGTAACGCATTCGTCGCCGAGCGCTTTGCGTGCGACCCGTTCCCTAATCGAGTCCGCACAGTCCCTTGGCGTGGCGGTGCTTGGAATAGTCGAAAACATGACCGCCTTCTACTGCAGTCAATGCCGCACGGTGCGTCCCCTTCTTCCGCGGGGCGGCGTTTTCGATCTCAGCCGAGAGATTAAGCTACCGCTTCTGGCTCGTTTACCCTTCGACCCGCAGATGGCGGAGGCGTGCGAACAAGGTCGGTTGTTCGTTCAGCAGTTTCCAGACGCCCCTTTGACCAAGCAACTCGCGGATTTAACACAAAAAATCAAAACCGCGCTGGACCAAATCCCCTACCATCCGTTGCCTAACGGCGGCGCGGCGTCGGAATCACGTCAGGTCTAAAGGCCGTCGCTGGCCTCGCAAAATCCCGATAAAGGCTGCTGCTTGCAGCTGTCGCGATTCTCGCGGCTGACTCAAGCGGTCACGACCGCCGCCCATAAAAACCGTTTCGGCGCCGATCGGTGGCGCGCTCGGTCAAAGCAGAGCCCAGGACGGCCGCATCCGGTCTGAAACCCAAAACGCGCCATGTCCCGAGCCCAGGCGCGATTCGACCGCCGCGAATCCCAAGGTAGTGTAGGTAACCGTGCCATCGACGTTCGGATGCGCCAGAGCGACCGCTTTCTCCACGCTGCCGGCAAGCGCAAGCGGCTGCGCGGCGCCCAACTTGAGCACGGCCGCGAGCTTCTGAGGAAGTTGGCTAGGGGCGGAGGCGACCAGCTCCAGCGCCTCGAGACTTGGGCCTTGTGCCCGGCCGACTGCCCATTGCCTCGCGCGAACGTCGTCGGCGCTGGGAACGTCGGAGGCAAGGCGACCCGCTTCCAAGACGACCGGCGACGGCAAGGCGTTGAGATACACCCACAGAGTTTTGCTCGGGACGTAGCCCCCGCTCGTGGCTCCGTAATTAGGACCGAAGCCGACGCGTCCGGGCGTGTCTATCGAGTACGCCTCCGTACCTAAAGTTACGCAGCCGCGCGTCACGCCGAAGCGGCTGCGAGTCGGCGCTCGCCCGGACTGCCGCAAAATATGCTCGATACGGGTCTCCGGAACAGCGTCCGCAGCGTGTCCTTCGAGAGTTAACGAAACGTCGACCAGACGCCCCGAAGCCAAGGCTTGTTCCACGCTGATACATGAGCGCGCGTCCGGAACGGAGATCGCCGGACCGCGAAAGCGCAGCTCAAAACCCCGCTCGCGAAGCGCAATGCTAAGGTCCCCCAGTGAAAGCTCGTTGCCCGCCAGGCGCGCGCGGTCCTCAGTCGAGAACATGATCACGCCCCCGCCTTCGCAGAGCAACAGCAACGATGCACGGCTGAGATCGGGCCCAAACCTGAAGCTTGCTATTCCCCCAAGCGAAGCCGCCGCGTCGTAAAATTCCATCCCGTACCGAAACGATTGCACGGGCAATTCAACACGCGTCGAAGAGCCGCTCTTTTGGCGCAACCTGGGATGCGCCGGCGCGGGCTCGCTAGCCACCATAGGTGCGATGGGGCGGACCGCCCCATCGACCCACGCGCCTAGCGCCTCCTCGACGCCGCTCAGCACGCGCTCGCGCGAAGGCCCCGGCCATCGCAAGGGCACTGAGAGTTCCACCTGGGCAGCTTCGATCGTGCGCGCTCCGGCCAGCTCGGCAAGCTGCCGTAAAGCAGCGACGTCGCTCTCGCGATGCCGCCGGGTGAAGGCCTGCAGCAAGTTGTTCTTGCCCGCGGCGGGATAGCGCAGTCCGAAGCTCGCAATAATCCCGTTTTCGTCAAGCCGCTTAGCCAGCGGGAACAGCACGTCTTTGATAAACGCGTCGCCGGCGCTAACGCTGTCGGTCCAAGCGGGCAGCGCGTGGGTGCTCTCCAGGCGCGCGCCGATCCCGAAATCGACTCGCGGCTGGATTACGTTCCATCCGTGAATTATCAAGACAACCAAACGCCCATGAGCCCTCACGAGCTCGCGGGCGTGGCGCGCGATCTCGCTGAGCATCCAAGGAGCGCGCGCGGCCAATTGCGCGATGCGATTGCAGTCAAGCTCGTTGCGGTCCATGCCGCGGTTGATAATCGCGCTTGCGCCAAGCCTCCGCGCCAACTCGCGCGTCAGGTCATCGGTGTAGAGGTCGTTAACCTTGCGATGCGCGTCGTTGGGCGCGTCTCGGCGCGCTCGTCCCCCATGAGGAGCGATAAGCAAGATTGGAGCGCGGCCTGTCTTTAGCTCAAACCACGAACGATCTTCCATTTCTAGGCTGGGCTGCTTGCTCACCGGCATCACGACGGCACTGATGTTGTGATGCGGCTTCGGACCAGATACGAGCGCACCTGGAGCGCGAACGACGCGAGGAAGTAGTAAATCACGAAGCCCAAAGAGCCGTACACGAAAGCCGGACGCGGCGAGGGAAGCTCAACGACGAGGAGGAAAATCAACACCGCCCAGACGGACCCCAGAAACAGGGTCAGACGGCGCAGCGGGACTGTCCGACTCGGATAAATAAACTTGAGCGGGAGAAACTCCATCACGGCAAGCAGCGTCGCGGCCAGCGCGTTGACCGATGCCTCTTGCCTGAAGCAGAACATGTAAAGCGCGACAACGTTCCAGTACGAAGGGAAGCCACGAAAGTAATAGTCCGCGGTTTTGGCGTCGCGCCGGCAAAAGCCGTACGCGCTGGCCACCATCACCAGGCCGCCAACGGCAAGCCCCACCCAACCGGCGGGCAACAGCCCCAAACGAAGCATCAGGAAGACCGGCGCCGCGACGTAACCGAGGTAGTCGACTACGTTGTCCAGCAGGACACCGTCAAAATAGGCCAATCGTCGATCGACGCTCAGCGCGCGAGCGGCAAAACCGTCGGTCGAGTCGATCACGGTGGCCAGCGTGAGAGTCATAAACGCCGCACGCGCCCGATAATCAGCGGCGAATAGCAGAGCGGCAAGCCCTAACACGGCGCCGAGAGCAGTGTAGAGATGCACGCCCCAGCTCGCTAGGCTGCTCCAGTCAATCGGGCCTTGCCGCCGGCAGCTTTTCGCCGGCGCCGCCCCTTGACCTTCGCCGCTTAACACCGGCCGCGAACGGAGCGGAAATATTCCTCCAGAGTTGAGACGAAAGGCCCGCAGTTGCGCCGATCTTTCACGAATTTCGTTGCCTCCTCCAGCGAAAGCTTTTGGTGCCAATGGAGGAACGCGATCGCCACCGTCGGAGCGCGGTTGACGCCTGCGTTGCAGTGGAGGTAAATGCGCTCCTTGGCCGCAGCGAGATCGGCTAGAACTTCCAGCGCCTCGCCCAGATGCAACACCACGTCGTCGCTGCTGCCATCGGCGATGGGGGTGCGTACGAACCGGATGCCGTGTTCGCTGTATCCGTGTTGCAGGTCAACTATAGAGAGCCCGTTGACGACAAGGTCCCGGTCGTCTTGCAGGCTGTGCACCGCGCTCACGCGCAACGCCTCTTTGAGCCAGCTGATATCACCTACCTGCGGATATTCGCCGATCAAAAGCTCCGGCAAAAGTTCGGTTACTGAAGGACGCCTGTCGCCGCGCACGAAACGGGGTTCCGAGTCAGGCCTAAGAGTCCACAAATTTTGCGTCATGAGCGTCTCCGCTCGCGCTCCTTGAAACTAAGCTCGCGGCCAAGCACTTAGGTAAATACCGTCCCGCACGACGCGCAGATCCCGCGAGCAAAGCGCCCGAGGCGCCGCTCCGCCTAACAAGAGTACCAGTTTTGCCCGCAGCCGGCATCAAACCCACGCCACCCGGCTGAACAGCCGCGCCCACGGCCTCTTTCTGATCCCGTGCGCCCGAACCCGTCTTCTCTGAGCGAGAGTCAACTTCCGCTTCTCCCCGCGAAGGGCGTAATCCTTATTTCCCCAGGCGAAGGTCGACGCGTGACGAGTGATGCTACGACGAATCGCGCGCCGCGGCCGACGCAGCCGGTTTCGTAGGCGCGTCATTGACGGATTCAGAATCGATTCCATCCGCGTTCGAGGCCACGGGTTCAGCGTCGGGCGCGGTGTGATTCGTCCCACTCGATTCAATCCCGTCGCCATTGCCGGCCGCCACCACGGCTTCGACCCTGCTCGACGCGCGGAAGACGGCACGCGGCGCCGAAGAGCGCTGCGCCAGCCCCACAACTGCCTGACGCATCACCTCGGCCGCCTTGCGATAAACGCCGTACGACTCGCCATCGCTTGCCGCGCGAACGAGCGCCTCGTTGGTTATAACCGGACCGATTCGCAATTCCACTGGGTAACGACGGGGTAGCAACTGCCCCTTGCCAAGAGCGTGATAAGTGCCCTGCACATATATCGGCAGCACATCACACCCGCTGCGCAGCGCAAGATATCCGGCTCCGCTCTTGAACTCCTGAATCGCGCCGTGCGGCGTGCGCGTACCCTCAGGAAACATCAGGACGCTCGCCCCACGAGCCAGCTTCTCCAGCGCCGCGTTCAGCGAATCGAGCTGCGCTCCCTCGCGGTCAAACGGAATGAGGGGACTGAAGTTAGCGGCGAGGAACCGTCGCGCGGAGCTGTTGAAAAAGTAATCCTTCGCCGCGAGCACTACCAGTTGCTCGCCAAGCTTGCCCAACGCGGAGCGAACCAAAACAAAGTCCAGATGGCTTGCGTGATTCGCGATCACCAGCACGTTGCGGTTCGCGGGAATATTGCCCCGCCCCAGAACCCGCGGCTTAAGCCATCGGTCGACCGTGCTCTCAATCGCGCCTGCCAGGATGCTCTGCCCGACGCGGCGCAAGGCTTGCGGCAGGGCCGGCGTGTAGGGCTCGGCGAACGCGGCGTAAGAGGGAAGGCGCGGCCGGCTTGAGTCGCGAGCGATCAGCCCTTGAAGGTCGCCCGCCGTGCTGATCGCCGTCAGTTGATCCGCGGTTGGAGCCCATCCGCTATGCTGCGCGATTATCTCGGCCAACTCGGCGAGCGCTAGCGAATCAAGTCCGAGGTCCTCGAACAGACGCGAACCGCTGGAGATCTCGCGCGCGCCTCCGGCAACTTGCTCCAACGCCTCCGCCAGCCAGCTCGCCAGGTCGGACGTTCCGCCGGCCTCTGCGCCGGCGCTTTTTGCCACCATCGCGCGCAATGTCGAGGCCACTTCAGCGCGTTTAACTTTCCGTGTCCGTGTGCGCGGAAGCTCACCGCCCGTGAAGCGCAGAATATGCACCTGCTTGTACGGCGGCAGCGCGCGATTTACTTGGTCGAAATGCGCGCGAATCTTTTCTTCGACGGCGCGCTGGCTCTCGCCATGGGCGTAGGCCGGGACCACCAGCGCTGCGGCCTGCTCGCCCGAACCGACCTTGAGCGCCACGATCGCAAGCTCCTTGATCTGTGGCAAGCGTCCGTAGAACTCCTCGAGTTCGTCGATGTAGATATTGTTGCCGCCCGCGTCAACGATCACGTCCTTGCTGCGCCCGACGATGTACAGCCGCCCGCCGTCGTCGAACCGCCCGAGGTCTCCCGTGTGCAGCCAACCATCCTTGAGCGCCTGCTCGGTGGCGCTTTCGTTGCGGAAGTAGCCTTTCATCACGTTGCCGCCGCGGACCAGGATCTCTCCGGTCTCCCCGCCTTCGACCGCCTCGAGCTTGACCTCCAGGCCCGACAGCGGTTTCCCGACCGAGCCCAGCCGCAAATCCTCGTCCGGACGGGCCACGCTCACCACGGGCGCCGCTTCCGTCAACCCGTAGCCTTCGAGCAGTCTGAGGCCAATGTCGTTGAAGAACTCGGCGGTCTCGCCCGGCAGCGCAGCACCGCCGCTTACCGCCAGACGCAGGCGCCCGCCGAGGGCCTCGTGCAGCGGGCGAAAGATGAGATTTCCCAGATCGAGCCTCAGGTCCCGCTCCAGCGAGTGATTGAGCGTCCGCAGGCGCTCAAACGCCCCCTTGAACACCGTCCCGCGCCGCTCAATCTGCTCGAGGATTCGGCGGTGGATGGCCTGCCATATCGCGGGCACGCCTATCAGGGCCGTCGGCTTGACATCCGCCAGCGTTCGGCCGAGCGTTGCGGCACTCACGTTGCGCGGGTACACGATGTGCGCGCCGCTGGCCAGCGGCAGCAACATGCCGCACGTGAATTCGAAACAATGATGCAGCGGCAGCAGGGAGAGCACCGTGTCGGTCGGATCGAGTTCGAAGATTCGCGAGAGCATCAGCACTTCGGCCGTAAAGTTGCCGTGCGTGAGCATCGCGCCTTTGGCCGAGCCGGTGGTGCCCGAAGTGAACACCACCGAAGCGAGCGTGTCCTTGCTCCATTCGACCTTCGCCGGCGTTTTGCCGTGCAAGACAAACGGCCGGCGCAAATCCTCGAACGCCATCTCAACCAGCGCCGTGCCGCACGCCTCAGCCATCGGGCCCAACCGCTGCCGAAAACTGGCTGAACACAGCGCGGCTGTCGGCGAGGCGACGCGGCAGATAGCGCGCAACTCGTCCGTCGAAAGCATGGGGTCCAGCGGCACCGCCACCGCTCCCGCACCGATCACCGCGAAGAAGCCCAACACCCAATCAGGAGAGTTCTCTCCCGCCAGTAATACCCGATCGCCTGTTTGAACGCCGCGGCTGGAAAGCATCAAGCTCGCGCGGCGCGCCGCGTCTCGCAGCTCCCGGTAGCTGAGCGTCGAGTGATGGCCTGAAGAATGACGCCAGCTTAGCGCCGGCTTCGCGCCGTGGCGCTCGGCGCTTTCATCCAACAGGTCGATGAGATGCCTGAACCTGAGCGGCTTCGCCCGCACGCGCCCTCGCGTGTGCAAATCCAAGCGCGGAAAAATGTGGCGGCGCAACCCTGGGATGTGGATGTTAACCCAGTAGTCGTGCCAATCCATCTTGTCAGGATCGAAGCGATGGACCTCGGCGTCAGCCGGACTTAACCGCTTATATAAAGCGCGAATGTTGCGGCTGTGGAAAATATAGGAGAAGTCCTGGATGTACGGGCGATAAATATCAATGAGCGACTGCCCCAGACGAATGCGATCACTGGTTTGCGCCGCCCATCGCTCCAAGCGCCTTACCGCCGGCGCATCGCGCCCCATCAGCAGCTGTCCCGCGCGGGCGGTCTGCGCCAACGCCCTGGGCAGCCCCCAGATCGCCGCCTCGTAGGTTTTATGGGAAACGGCGATGGGCTCCAGGTGCTGTGTGAGCAACTTTCCGGCGGTCTCACCATGCTCGCGCTGATGGCGCCGGTTGGCCACGGCGGTAAGCTCGATCAAGCGCTCCATGCGGAACGGGTTGGAGTCCGAAGAGCCGAGCTGGTAAATCGGTTCGTGACGACCCAGCAGCAGCGCAGCCAGAACGGGAAACATGGCGTGCGCCACGAGGTCCACCGGAATGACGTCCAATATCAGCTCGCGGCGCGCGGGATAAAAGCGGTATCCCTCGCCCGACAGGTAGGTGAGCGGCGCGCTGGTGTTGACCCCTTGGTTCCATCCAGGGAAGGGATCTCTTATCGCGCTCTCGATTACCGCCGGGCGCACCACCGTCACTTTGAGCGTGTCGCGCGCGGCCAATACCAACTGCTCGCCCAAACTCTTGCTGTAGCTGTACGTATTGGGCCATCCCCAGTAAAGCGCGCGGCTGCGCCCTTCGCGCTTGAGTTCCTCCTCGAGCTGTTGCTTGGGCAACAGTTCTGCGCCGTCGCGCGCTTCGTCAAGGGCGGCGCCGTTTTCATCCTCGGGTTCCCTTGCGGCGCTCGACTCGATGCGCGATATCACCGCCTGGGCTTCGCGAATTTCGCGCTTCAGGCTGAAACGGCGCGCGCCCGGCTGCGGGCACCAATCCACCGGGATGTCGTCCTCATGCCGGTGGCCGTCGGCCGCGCCGGCAACGTAACAGGTCGAAATATGGAGCATCGGCGCACGTATTTTGCGGCAAAAGTCGAGCACATTGCCCGCCCCCAGCGTGTTAATCGCCAACGCCTTGTTAAGCGGCGCGTCGAAGTTCACCAATCCCGCGCAGTTAACGACCGCGTCTATCTGACCGCGCGTGAAGCGCGTCTGAGAATCAGTGACAAGGCCAGGCTCCGTGATGTCGCCGCATACGACGGTCAGCTTCTCCCGTACCCACCGGTCGAACGAGTCTCCCATCTGCTCGCGCAACGGGGCAAACGCGGGCGAGGCGAGCACCTCGCGCTCCAGCCGCTTGGGCCCCGAGCGCTGATCGCCGCGAACCAGCAGATAGACCTGTTCGACCTCGGGATGCTCGCGAAGAAGCAGATATAGAAAGACCTTACCGAGAAAGCCGGTAGCCCCGGTAAGCATGATGCGCCGTCCGCGGAAGATCTTTTCCAGCGGTGGAAGGCGGTCTCGTTGAGTTTTTCGTTGACCGACGCGCAACAAATTATTGGACATCCGCAACCACCAGCGGTGGCAGGTGCAGGTAGGTGATGGTCGCCGAGCGTCCGATGTCGCCGGTGGCCATCGCGATAGCCTCTTCGACCGTGTCCGCCGCTTCCCAGCCTAGCCTCGCGGCGACCTGAGGATCTTCGCAACCAGCCGCGATCACGCGCCCCAGATGCTTGCGGCCGGGCTCGCCCCAGTACCACATGTAAAACGGATGCACGCCGTGGTACGCGTGACCGTACCGATACATATGAATGTACGTAGGATTGGCCGCAAACTCAGCTTCAAAGCGCTTGGACAGCTCCTCGGAGTCCGTGGTCTCTGCCAGGCATCGATGAAAGAACTCGATGTAGCTCGGATGATGCTCCGGGTGAAATTCGTTGCGCAGCGGGTGACATATGATCATCGTTCCGCCCGGGCGGACCAGAGGTTTGTACCGGTACATGTTGAACAGGTAGCCAAGCCCGGTACACTGCACCAGCACCGGATTCATTACCGAATTGACGTTGTAAGGACAGACATACGGGACGCCGACGAGCAGAACGTCGGACTGTCCGCTGACCGGCACTGCGTATTGCTGGAACACGCGGTCTAGAGTTTTGCGATGCACGGCCTCGGTTTCTCCGGCCCATACGCCGGTCAACTCGTACGGCGCGGAGTAATGGTGCAACAGTTCGCGGCGCGTCCGATTAGACATGTTCGCCAGCGTCCAGTTGAAGGCGCGAAGCCGCATGCGGTCCCATTCGTTGAACTCGTCTTCGTTCTTCTGCAGGAAGTCGAAGAAGCCCGAGTACATGCGATTGTTGATCGACGTCTCAACCGTGAAGATGTTGAGCTCGCGACTGACGACCTTTCCAAGCCTGTCGACCGTGCTGTGAAGCGCCGAGCGATTCGGATCCATGTAAGAATGACATCCGCGCAGCGTGGCCGGATTATGGTGGTAACGCAAACTCTGATACGGCGCGAGGCCTACCGCCACCGACTTGTGCCCGCCATCCATCGGCACCAATGTCAAATTGACGTAGATCACCAGGTCGGAGTCGGCGGCGCGCTTTGAGAGCCACACTTCCTCGCCGTGCTCGGTCTTGCCGAGCATCGCGAGGTCGCCCGGGTTCTCGCCGTCGAAATTGTATAAGCGGTCGGGCCAGAACTGGGCAAAGGCGCGCTCGCCCACGGCGCGGCGAATCTCCGCGGCGGTCATGCGGCGATGCAGCGAGGTCGCTATGATGATGTGCACGTCGTCGA
Organism: Deltaproteobacteria bacterium; assembly: GCA_021801125.1. GTDB lineage: Bacteria > Desulfobacterota > Binatia > Binatales > Binataceae > JAJYYI01. The sequence goes on from JAJYYI010000017.1 coordinate 39,947, forward strand.
CGCCGTAGTCCGCCAGCGTCTGCAGCACGATGTTGAGCACGCGCTCACGCGCGTCGGGCCGCTGCATCGGCGGCAGCGGCAAGCTGATATCGTCGACGGCGATCGTCACCCGCATGTTCGGGTTAAGCTGCGCGAACAGCGGGTCGGCGTTCTCGGGGTGAAGCAGCGCGTAACGGATCGCGACCTCGGGATCGGGCAGCCCGTCCATCGGCGGCGGCGGATAAACGACGCGCGTGCCAGGCGGCAGCTTTTCTTCGAGGAATTCGTCGCCGTAAGCGATCAGGCGAGGCTTGGAGCGGCGCGTAAGAGTCACCACGAGATCACTGCGCGCGCCGATCTCATGAAGTAGTTCGGCCCGTTTGAGTTCCCTGAGTTTCGCTTCCGGAGCTGCCATTCGTCTGGCCACCGCGTACACCCGTCAACTTCGCGCATGCGCCGCGCGCGCATCCGCAACCTTGGCCCAACGACCTATTAGCGAAGGTAGACCGCGCTCGCCGCCAGGCGCCTTGAGGCGTTCCCGCCGCTGTCCCAATAGTGCGCCACTCGCCTGACGCACTCGCCGCGCCTGAACCGAGCGAGAACGCGCGCTACCGAGCCCGCAATGCGGGGCTCGACGTTATTAGCTTCCCGCGGCCAAAAGTCCATATTCAGGTTCGCTCGCTCCCCGCACCGCCTCAGGCAAAGCCGGTGGTCAGAACAAGCGGAGCAAACCGACGCGAACGGCCTTGCGCTTCATACTCCGACCAAGTGGCGCGCGAACGACGTCGCCCCGCGCAACCGGCCGTCGCCCGCAAACCGTATCACGGGCCAATGCCGGGAGTGGGCGAAAGCTTCAAGCGCGTCGTCCGGATTGACCGCGACCGGATGGCCAACCGCGCACAGAAACGGAACATCGTAATACGAGTCGGCGTAACCCCAACAAGCGCTCAGGTCCAACCCGCGGCGAGCCGCATAGTCAGCGCACCACGCCGCCTTCTCGCTTCCCGCCATCACGGGCTCTTGCAACGCCCCGGTGGCCACGCCTTGGCGAAATACCAACCGGTTGGCGGCAAAGTCGGTCACGCCAAGCCGTCGCGCCAAAGGAGCAACCATAAAGTCCGGCGAACCGGTTACGAGCACTGGTTCGAGCCCAACCTCGCGGTTGCGTTCCAACAAATCAAGGGCTTGCGGGTAAAGCCGGCTCGTCATGACGTAGTCGCAATACTCCTCGCCGACTATCGCCAGGCGGTCGCGCGAAACACCCTTGAAAGTCTCGAAAATTGCCCGGTTCAGCAAGGCCCGATCGCTTCTCTCAGCCACGTACAAAACCGGCAAACGCCGGACCAAGCGCGCGAGATAGCTCACACGCCGGTTCCATTCACGCAACTTGCTGAAAACGAAAATCCCCGCGTCGACGAGATTTAGCTCCGCCAGCGTGCCGTCAAGATCGTAGAAAGCCACTCGTGGACGAGCGGAATTTTTCGCAGGCCGACTCATCGCGTAGAATAGAACTGACACGTCAGTCTAGTGAGCCGCTGGGCCGCGGTCAACGCCGAAACGGAGTGGTCAACCGCGATGCGACGCGTGCCGCTTTCGCCTACGGTTGCGGCGTTTTCGGCGCTGGGCGATCGACGGCCGCAAATGCGTCCCACCAACGGCATTTCGCAACAATTGTGATCAGTGCGGCCGGTTATCGTGGTTGGTCTCGCCCGCGCGCAGCAACTCCGCAGTGGCGACGCCATTTAGTCCGAAGTTCAAGATTTCTTCGGCCAGATGGCTAATTTCGCGCTGCGGTTGCCGAAGGGTTTGCCCCGCCACCTCCTTGATGCCGCCGAGGATGCAGGCCGCAACCACTCGCGTGTCGCAGGACCTAACCAATTTCATCTCCAACCCGAGATCGAGCGAGCGCTGGATCTGCTGGGTTATCTGACCGTAGAACTCGCGTATTCTTCCTTCGAACTCACGGTCGAGGTCGAGCGAATGGTTAAGCAGGATGTCGGTAAGCTCCCTCTCGGTGAGGACAAAGTCGAGTATTCGCAGGAGGTTGTTGCGCAGTTGCTCGGCAGCGGAAGGCTCGCCGGGGGCCATCCTGATGCGGTAGATGCGCTTCTCGATCTCCAACAACGCCTCGTTGAGCAGTTCCTCGAAAAGCTCTTTCTTGTTCTGGAAATAAAGGTAAAACGTGCCGCGCGCGATCTTCGCTTGGGCCACTATGTCCGAGATGTTGGTGCGATGGTAACCCTTGCGCGCGAATAGTTTTTTGGCGTGGCGAAGAACTTGTGCGCGTCTGACCTGCCGTTCCATTGCTCAGGAGTATGCCGGTTCGAGTATAGCGCCTAAATACAAGCGTGTCATCGCAAGCGAGCGAACCGACCGCCAGCGACATTTTGGCGGGTCAAGTTTCAGTGGGCAAGGGCATCGGCACCAAGCGGCTGATCAATCGAGCAGCGCGCGAGCAGAGCGCGCTGCCGAGCAGAACGCGCTGCCTCGACGAAGCTTATTCCATTTGCACCTCGGCGACTCCGTCTCGGATAACCCCCTGGCCCTGTGGGTTGGCGGTCTCGTAGAAGTAGGTGCGCCGCGAACGATCCCGCGCGCCGGGCCAGAGTGTTGTGGTCAGCGTCTGGCCCGGAAAAACCGGGCGCGCAAAACGCGCGTACAGGCGCTTAAGTCGCAATGGGTCTCTGCCGCACACTGCGTCAATCACCGCCTTTGACGCAAACGCCATCGTGCACAGTCCATGCACGATCACGCCGGGCAGTCCCGCCGCTTTGGCGGATTCCTGGCTGAGATGAATCGGATTGTTGTCGCCGGACGCTTTCGCGTAGCGCACCGCTTGATCAAAATCGAGTTGTTGGACGACCGTCGCCGCCTGTTCAGCGCGCAGCGCCTCGACAGCGAGCGCTTTTCGCGCTTCGCGCTTCTCGCGCGAAACCGCGGAGCGAGCGCGCGCCTTGTTCCGCGCGCGGATGAACGCCGTGAAAACTATTCGCTGCACCTCGACGCGATCCTGATTAGAAGCGCGCAACTCAACGGCAAGCGTCTCGCCGTGAGCCATGACCTCAATCCGCATTATCCTGGCCACAGTGGAAATCACGTCATCCGGCCGGATCGGCGCCAGGTACTCCATGTCCTGTTCGCTGTGTAGAAGGCGGACGAGATCTACGCCGAGTTCGGGATCGCTGGCTACTTGGAGCACCGCCGGATAAGTAGCCACGGCGCCGAAAAGCGGCGGGGCACTAATCCCGCCCGCGCGCGAGACGTCCAGAAAAGCCGGGTTATCTTCGTTGCAGGCCGAGGCATATTCCGTAATCGCACCTTCGCTTACCCGGAATGTAGTCGTCGGATAAACCTTGCCGATACAGTTTTGGTTAAGCCCCATTGCGTGCGTTTCGCTCCTTACACCGCACCGTAAAAAGTCGAGCCGACCGGCAAAGGGAATCAAGCGAGCGTATGCGAAGCCCTTGCCGAGATTCTGAACAATCCCGCTTACCAGCCCCGCCGAACAACGATACAAGCGGGGCAATGCTCATCGCGACCCAACCACTCTGGCATCCCGACTATGTTCGGCTCTTTAATCGTTCGGCTTCATGCAACACACAGCTAAAGGCATCTTTCATTCGAGCCTTGCACGCACTGCGCTCAAGCCACTTCCCGTCCCCCGATGAAAACAGCCTTTAGGTTGAGATCTCGATCGAGCACGAGCAGGTCCGCGCGCGCGCCCACGGCGATCGTTCCTTGTTGGCTAAGCCGCATAAGGCGCGCCGGATTTTCCGCCGCCATGGCGACCGCCTGAGACAGACTTGCGCCGGTGACTTGAATCATCAGGCGCACCGCGTCGAGCAACGAGGTGAAGCTGCCAGCCAGGACGCCGCTGTCGCACCGCGCGGCGCCTTCTCGCGCGCCCATCCCGCGCATTCTTTCGAACCCGCCCATCGCATCGGCGCCCGACGCCGTAAGCCGCTCTTTGCCGCTATCGCTCGGCGTCGCCACGCGGTCGCTGGTCAGTATCAGCCCTTGGTGGCCACGCGCGCGAAAGGCCAGCCGAAGCATCGCCGGATGCACGTGCGCGCCGTCCGCAATCAGTGCGGCAAGAGCCGCCGACGGCAACAGACCCGCCACGGCGACGCCGGGCGCGCGATGGTGAATAGGGCGCATCGCGTTGAACAGATGGGTGAACATGCGCGCACCCGCCGAAACGGCCTCCATCGCCTCTTCCAGCGTGGCGTCTGAATGGCCGATCGCGCTCACCACACCGCGCGCTGCAAGCCTGTTGATCGCCTCCCGCGCACCCGCCAGCTCGGCGGCCAGCGTCACCATGCGCAACTGTTCCATTGCAAGCACACGCTCAAGCGCCTCGCCTCGAGGCTCCAGATTAAAGCGCGGATGGATCCCCAATCGGGCGGGTGAAATAAAGGGTCCTTCCAGGTGCAAGCCGACAATCGCCGCCTGTGCCGCCTCGTGCTCGAGCATAACCGCGGCTTGGCACACCGCGTCATGCACCCGCTCCAGGCGGTCAAGCGGCGCCGTAATCGCCGTCGGCAAAAAGGCCGTGACGCCCTCAGCCGCCAAGGAGCGCGCGATTGCGGCGATTTCGCCGGGCGAAGCCGCCATCACGTCGTGAGAACCCACGCCGTTCACTTGCAGGTCGATTAGGCCTGGGACAATCTGATCATCGCCTGCTGGCAGCGCCGGCTCGACCGCTTCGATCCGTTCCGAGAAAGTCACCCTGCCCGAGAGACTCAGACCGTCGGCACAGACAAGCTGGCCACGCAACGTCCTAGTCTCCAGCATCGCTGTTCAAAGCTTAGTTGGCACCGAAGCGCTCCGCCAACAGGCGGGAAAAGCGCGGCGTGTATATCAGGTCGAAAACGGCCTCTTTGTCCGGAAACATCGCCAGCACCGCGCGCTTCAGCGCCAGCACATGCGCCCAAGCCTCGTCCAGCGTAATGCGGGGGTCTTGCGCGATCACCGCAGTCGTCAGGTCAACCAGCAGATGCATCCGGCGGATCATGCGTTCTTCCAAAGCTAATTCGGCGTCGCGACCATGGTCGCCCATTGCACTTTTACCTCGTGGTTGCGATTGTTGATGCGAGACAACTATAGCATCGCGGACGCCATGTTTTTTAAAGGGCTGCGCGCACGGCGCCCCGAAACAGAAGAAGCGCAAACGAAAGAATTCCGCTGCGACTTCCGAAAGGAAGTTCGCTGCTGGCCGTCGCCGACGGCGCAACGAAGGCGCAGCCTGACCGCTTCGACGCGAACGCTCCGGCAAGAGGTTCATAGCCGAGATGATCCCGCAGCAACAGCCACGCCTTAAGAGCAGCTTTATTTACCTCGCGAACGCGGTGCGCGACCTTACCAGCAATTGGGAAACCTTCGCGTTGACCCTTACACCGCTGGCTTTGGTGGCGGCGCTCTGCTTGATGCCGGACGCGCTCAATCTGCAGCACGAGTTGATGCGTTTCTTTTCGTCAGGCGTGCATAACGTGGGCGTGCGCGAGGTTCAACTGATTAAGGAAGGCCCGCAAGCGAATTTGCCGTTCTCGCCGTGGCAAACGCGGCTTTTGCACCTAATCATTCTTCTTCTCACGCTGGGCGTGAACCTGGTCGTCTTGTGCGCATTAAGCCGGATTCGTGCGGGGGTTCGCGAAAATAACCCATTAGGCGAGGCGCGGGCCGTTTACCGGCGAGCCTGGAAGTTAATAGGTCCCTTCTCGTGGGTTTTTCTATTGCAAGTGTTGACTGTCATCGTTGGGCTTGTTCTGCTCGTGATACCCGGGGCGTTGGCCTATATCTGGCTCTACTTCGCTCAGTACGCCGTGGTGATGGACAATCAGCGCAGCTGGCCGGCGCTCTTATTCAGCCGCGAGCTTATGCGTGGGCGTTTCTTCGCGGTTGCGATGCGCATCGTGGTTTTTCTCGCCGTATGGTCCGGATTCAATTCATGGACTGGCGGCGCATTTGTACTGGTAAGCTGGACGCTCGGCATCATCGGCGCAGTGACCGGCTTTCTGTGGGCAGGCATCTTCGCGGCCGACCTGTTGGCGACCTGCGTCGGCTACGCGACGATCGCATTTTTCTTTGCCGCGGGCGCGCGCTTGTACGAAGACCTAAACCAGCTTCGAAGGGCGCGCCAAGAGCTTGCACCAGCGCCGTCGCTGGCGCCAACTGAAGCGTTAGGCGCCCGCCCCTCTTAGCCATAGCTTCGGGCCGATAGCCGTCGTTTCCGCCGCCAGCGTCGAGCGGGCCCGAGCGCAATTACCAGTGTTCAAGCGCTAACTATAGCCTATTTGAAGCCGCAGGTATGCTACAGCGCCTCCGCTCGGGGCGGCCCCAGGCACGCCAAGGATTTGCATATTGATTTCGAAGAGCTTAATTGATGTGATTTTGCTTCTAGAAACCTTTTTAGCGCTAAAATCCCACTGTCCTTTCAGCCTTCCGCTCTGCCCAGCTAAGGGGCGCTGGTATTGTCCGGCCATGCTATGCCATAATGGAGGTGCTGCTTCTATCTCAGCGGGCGCAAGAGAGGGGCGGATTCACCCCCAAAGCTCCCGGCTAACCCAGCGCGTGCGATCTTATGGCAAGGTGCGGTATGACCCCCAGCTTCAAAAAGGGTGAGAAGGTTGTCTACCCGGCCCACGGCGTGGGTGTGATCGAAGGCGTTCAAACCAGAACCATCTCGGGCACCGAACGGACGTACTATTTGCTCAGGATCTTGGACAACCACATGACCATAATGGTTCCGACCGAAAACGTCGGAGCGGTCGGGCTGCGCCGGGTAATCGGCAAGGACATGGTTACCAAGATCTATCGTATCTTGCGGGACCGCAAGGTCCAGGCGGACGGTCAGACCTGGAATCGGCGGTATCGGGAATACACGGAAAAAATCAAAACCGGCTCACCCCTCGAGATCGCCCAGGTGCTGCGCGACCTGTTGGTGCTCAAGGCAGACAAAGACCTGTCTTTCGGAGAGCGCAAGATTCTGGACACAGCGCGCAACCTGCTAGTCAAAGAGCTTTCCATCGCGCAAGACCATCCGGAAGAAAAGATCATAGAAGAACTCAACGTTCTTTTCGCGAACTAGGGCAGTGCACGCCCGCGTCCGCCATTCTATGACCCCAGGCGCCGACCAGCGGCAAGCATGCTCTAGCGCTCGCTCGCTTTCCGCACGATCCTGTAGCCCCCGCGTGGGTCGCGAGCGGACGTTCCTTCGACCGACGCGCGCGCATGCCACCCCGAAGGTTGCCGTCCTGGCCTGATTTCATGGCCGCGAACGGTTGCGCGATTCGGGCTTCGGTCATTATCGTTGCCGCCGGCGTCGGCTCGCGGCTCGGCCACGCTACGGCCAAAGCGTTCGTCGATCTGTGCGGACATCCGATGTTGTACTATTCGCTTGCCGCTGTCGCGCGCGTGCCGGGAGTAATCGAGGTTGTCGTCGCCGTGCCGGCGGGAATGCAGGCCGCGGCACGCGGTGCAGTGCGGGATGCGGGGCTTGAGCTGCCAGTTAAGATTACGCCTGGAGGACACGAGCGGCAGGAATCGGTGGGCATCGCACTGGAGATCACCAGCGCTGAAAGTGACTTGGTCGCGGTTCATGACGCAGCCAGGCCCTTTGCGCCGCCCCAGTTATTCGCTGACTTGCTCGCCTGCGCGTTCCGCTACGGCGCCGCCGTCGCCGCAGTGCCCGTTGCGGATACGCTCAAGCGCGCCGAAGCCGGCGTGGTCTCCGGCACGCTGCCCCGTCAAGGACTGTTTCAATCCCAGACACCGCAGGCATTTCGCCGCACGCTGTTAATCAACGCTTTTAAGGCCGCGCAAGAAAAGGGATGGCACGTCACCGACGACGCCGAACTCGTCGAGCGGGCCGGTGGCAAAGTCCGCCTGGTAGATAGCTCGCGCGAAAATTTCAAGGTAACGACGCCCGAGGACTTGATGATGGCGGAAATGCTAATTGCCGCGCGCCGGCGCTCCGCCATCTAAGCTCACGACGCGAGCGGCGATGCGAGCCCTTCGTTGAGCGAGCCCGACCTGAAGCCCTTTAGGTCGAGCGCCACAAAGCGAAACCCGATTCGGCGAAATTCCCGGAAGACGAGGTCCGCGAGTTCCGGCTCGATTATCCTCCCCATCTCATCGCGTTCAAGCTCAAGGCGGGCAACGTCGTCGTGGTAGCGTACGCGGGCCACCTTGAAGCCCAGGCACCGCAAAAGCCGCTCGCCCTCTTCAACCTTTGCAAGCGCTTCGGCCGTAATCTTGGTGCCGTAGGGAAAACGGGAGGATAGACACGGCGAAGCCGGCCTGTCCCACGTCGGAAGCGCCAGCGAGCGCGAGAGCTCGCGAATCTCCGCTTTCCTCAAACCCGCCTCGACCAGCGGGTGGCGCACGCGGCGTTGCTCGGCGGCCCTGATCCCAGGCCGGTAGTCCCCAAGGTCATCAAGGTTGAGGCCGTCCAAGATATGCTCGACGCCAAGCTGGCGCGCTCTCTCCTCGCAAATCGTGTAAAGGTTGCTCTTACATAGATAGCATCGGTTGGTCGGGTTCGCGGCGTAACCGGGTATGACCAGCTCGTTAGACTCAACCAGCATATGGCGCGCTCCGATCAGCGCCACCAGCGCGCGAGCGGACTCCAGGTCCTCCCGCGGCATCGTCGGCGAGGTCGTCGTCAGCGCCAGGACGTTGTCGCCCAGGACTTGATGGGTCACCTTGAGCAGGAAGGAGGAATCGACGCCGCCCGAAAACGCGACGATCGCAGATTTCATCGGCTCAAGCAGACTGCGCAAACGGTTCAGTTTCTCGACAAGCTCGCTCATAGCAGGACCTCTCCGGTCCAGGCTTGACACATCCGTCAACACTTTCGCAAGCCCTCGCCTCGCGTGCCAAAGGCACAGAGCGACGCGCTAGGAAGGAACCGGACCCGACGGGCCGCACGCGAAGCAGGGCCACTTGCGCGGGCACTAGATCCCATCGAGTTGAAACAGGTCGGTCGTCAAATAGCGATCGCCCGAGTCGCAGAACACGGTTGCAACGACTTTGCCCGGACCGAGCCGGCGGGCGATCTCGAGCGACGCCCAGCAGTTGGCACCGGCGGAGATCCCGACGAGGAGGCCTTCCGTGCGCGCCAAGCCGCGCGCGCATTCAGCTGCGTCCTCGTCGCTAACCTCAATGATCTCATCATAAATCTTCGTATCCAGAATTTCGGGCACGAAGCCAGCCCCGATACCTTGTATTTTATGGAAACCGGGCTCGCCGCCGGCCAACACGGGCGAATTCTTGGGCTCAACGGCCACGATCAACACCTGGTCTTTGAGCTCGCGCCGAAGAAAATTGCCCACTCCGGTGATCGTGCCACCCGTGCCCACACCGGCCACAAAGGCGTCGATTTGCTGCAATTGTGCGAGTAGCTCCGGCCCCGTGGTCTCGAAATGAATCCGCGGGTTGGCGGGATTCGAGAACTGCTGCGGCATGAAATAGTCAGGGTTCTCCCGCACCAATTCCAAGGCTTTGGCGATCGCGGCGTGCATCCCGCGCGTATCAGGCGTGAGCACCACCTCCGCCCCGTACCCGGCCAATAGCGAACGCCGCTCCTCGCTCATCGTGTCCGGCATGGTCAGGATGAGGCGATAGCCCTTGACCGCGGCAATCATGGCCAGGCCAATTCCGGTATTCCCTGAGGTCGGTTCAACGATCGTTCCGCCTGGCTTTAGCCGCCCGTCGCGCTCGGCCTGTTCGATCATCGCCAGACAGATGCGATCCTTGACGCTACCGCCAGGATTGAACATCTCGAGCTTCGCCCATATTTGCGCATAGCCATCCGGCACCAGTCGGCGCAAGCGAACCACCGGTGTGCTTCCTATAAAGTCGGTTGGCGAATGTCCTACATCGACCGGCACGGTCTGCATTAAATCATACGAGCCCTCGGGAGGCGAACTACCCGCGCGTAAACCCACCTCACCCTAACCGCCACCCCACGCTCAGAGACCGACGAGCCTTCTCAGCAGAGCGAGGTCAATATGCTCGCGGACCGTAGCCGCCAGCCGGTCGTACTCGCGCTGTTTGCTCAAGGCGAAACTAAACTGCGATTTCGGCGCCTGGGCCAATCCTTTACGGGCGCGAAGCCAGGCCAGGGTGGCCTCACGCACGCCATCGTTGTCGAAAATTCCGTGGAGCATCGTGCCGACCACCGCGCCATCGGGACTAACCGCGCCGTCGAGGTCCGCGTCGTTGCGGCCGTTGCGCGTGAGCACCTCGAATGGCGCCGCCTGCTTGCCGATCCTCTCAATCATTCCCATGTGAATCTCGTAACCGCTGATCACCTCTCGAGGGCTCAAGCCGGCCGTTAAAAAGCATCTTTCCCAGGCTCGCGCGGTCACCTGAGCGGTGCGCTTGTGCGAGCCGAAGTGAGTACGCAGCCCGAGCAAACCCAATCCGTCCACGGATTTACGGTCCGATTCGACGCCGGCGGGGTCCTCGATCTTCTGCCCCAGCATCTGACATCCCCCACAAATCCCCAGAATCGGGCGCGCGTGCGCGGCGCGGACTAAAAGCGCGTCGGCGAGCCCCACCTCGCGCATCCATTCCAGGTCGGCGATCGTGCTCTTCGACCCCGGGATGATTACCAAGTCGGCGTCCGCGAGGGCTTCACGAGTCTCGACAAAGCGCACGCGCGTCGCCGTAGTCCGCTCCAGGGCCAGCAGGTCGTCATAGTTAGAGAGGCGGGGCAGCTTGACCACGGCGACATCGATTTCACCCGCGTGATCGGGCCGCGCCGCAGCCCGATCCTCAAGAGCGACGGAATCCTCGTCCGCGATGCGCAAATCCCTGATATACGGTACGACGCCGAGCACCGGCCGTTCCACGCGGCGCGATAGGAACTCCAGCCCCGGCTCGAGCAAGCTGCGATCGCCGCGAAACTTATTAATGAGCAGCGCCGCAACGCGCGCGCGCTCGTCGTCGCGGAGCAGCTCCATTGTGCCGACAAGATGAGCGAAAACGCCGCCCCGATCGATATCACCAACCAGGATAACCGGCGCGGCAGCCAGCTTCGCCACGTACATGTTGACGATGTCGCTGTGGTTAAGGTTGATCTCGGCGGGACTGCCGGCACCTTCGATTATCACCACGTCGTAGCGCTGAACCAGGCGCTCTAGCGACTTCGCGACCACCTCGCGCAGTTGCAGTTTGTAAGATTGATATTCCGACGCGCTGAGCCGCCCGACCGGCTTCCCCATCACGACGACCTGCGCGCTCCGCTCGGCCTCGGGCTTGAGCAGCACGGGGTTCATGTCGACGGTCGGCGCGATTCCGGCCGCCTCGGCCTGCACCGCCTGCGCGCGGCTAATCTCGTGACCGTCGGGCGTGACAAAGGAGTTGAGCGCCATGTTTTGCGCCTTGAACGGCGCGACGCGAAGCCCGTCGTCGCGCAAAATTCGCAGCAAGGCCGCGACCAAAACGCTCTTGCCGACCGACGACCCGGTGCCTTGCACCATCAGCGTTCGCGCGGCCATGGCGAGTGGTTCTCCTCTATCCTTTCATCCTGCACGCAAGGCGTGCACACGCAATCCGACCAACCGGAGCCGACCCGGCGCGCCTTAACGGCGCCGCCGATACGCGGCACAGGAAGCGACGAAATTTTCCGCCAGGCGCGGGTTTGACGCCCAATGCGCGTGCACGTAAGAAGCCAGCACGTTATCCCTCACGTAGCCCTCCGCAAAGGTGTCTTTCCGGCGCCGCGTGGCAACACGATAGGCGCATTGAAGCGGCAGCGGCGAGTTCAAGCTCGAATAGCGAAACTGATGGCCGCGAAACCGCTCGCCTGCGGGACCCAAAAGCGTAGGCTGCGTCGTCTCGACCTCCGCGTAGCCCAAAGCTTGGATGGTCTGCGCCATTACCGTCTCGCCCGCAACCAAATCTACCATCGGAAAGACTTCACCGCCGACCGTGCGAATCGCGCTCGACAGGTACATCAGCCCGCCGCATTCGGCGTAAATCGGCCCACCTCGGAGCGCGAACTCCCTGATAGCGCGAATCATCGAAGCGTTGGCCGAAAGCTCGGCTGCAACGGTTTCGGGATATCCGCCGCCGAAATAGAGCCCGTCCGCGTCCGCCGGCAGCGAGGGCGAGCGAAGCGGCGAGAAACGCACCAGCCGCGCGCCGTTTTCCTCCAAGCGTCGCAGATTGTCTTCGTAGTAAAAATGAAACGCTTCGTCGAAAGCCACGCCGATCGTGCATCGCGCGTCGGCGCTTTGTCCCTGCGCGGAACCAACAGCCACCGCCAGCGGCGAAGCTGAACGAGCAGCCGCCACTATCGCGTCCAGGTCGAGCCATTGGGCCGCGATTTCCTCCCACGCGCTGAAAAGATTCTGCGGTACAGCTGCCAGGTTCGCGCTATAAAGCCCCAGATGCCGTTCAGGAAAGGCGTACTCGGGCCGCTTGGGCAATCCACCGACGATCGGCAGCGGCCCTCCGCTTGCGCGCAACAGTTCGAGATGGCCTTTGCTGCCAACGCGATTACAAATCATCCCCGCGACGCGAAGCGTCGGATCGAAGGCGGTAAAGCCGTAACCTACGGCCGCGACGGTGCGCGCCATTCCGGAGGCGTCGATCACGAGCATCACCGGCGCTCCCAGCCACTTGGCGATCTCCGCGGTCGAGCCCTGCTCGCCGGTGGGCGTCGCGCCGTCGAACAATCCCATCACCCCTTCGACTAACGCGATATCCGCGCCCTCGCTTGCGCGGGCAAAGGTGGCCAGCACCGCCTCGCGCCCCATCATCCATCCGTCCAAGTTATGGCAGCTACCGGCGGCGCGGGCGTGATAGGTCGGGTCAAGATAGTCAGGACCGCATTTGAAGACCGCGACTTTCAGGCCGCGTGCGCGAAGCGCGCCGATAAGCGCGGCCGTCACCGTGGTCTTGCCGACGCCGCTAGCGAATCCGGCGATTACCAGTCGCGGCGTGGTGATCTCTTTGTCTGCCATTTCTAAAACCAGGTCGATCACGCGTGGCGGCACGGAGCATGGGGCTGCACGCGGACTTCAGTGGTTAGCGCCGTGCGACGTTGCCCGCAGGTTTAAGGATGATACCGCGCGTCGAGCGCACTTGAAAACCTGACACCGGCGCATGCCCGGGCAGGCGCGCGCAGACCCGCGCGCCTAACGCTGCATACGGTAACGCCGCGCGGAAAACCACTGGTAGAACTTCTGTGCGAGGGCTGGATAGCCGGGCAAGGACCACGCTCGCGCAAGCCAGCAAATCGGCCATGTCTGGTAACGCAGGATTTCGTGGACAGCGCGGGCGCCGGTAAAGACATTTCCGGCGCCGTCAACCACGTGCAGCTCCCCCATCAATGCGGCGAGGTCGAAATCCGGGAACGCTTCGCGCGCCTCTCTGCTATGCAGATCCAGCGGCTGCAACGTGACGTTTTTGGCGCGCCCTTTGAGCAGCGCCTTCATCGAGGCGACGCAGATCGAACAATTGCCGTCGTAAAGCAGCGTGAGCTTCGCTCGCGGCGTTCGCGCCAAGGTCATGAGACTTTCTTAACAGCGACGCCGCGCATCGGGGCTTGCGCGCGCTACGTGAAAAAAACCGGTGGGCTAGCGAAGATAGCGGCGACGCTCGTCGTAGATGCGCCACTCGTAACCGTCCACCAGGGACTGCCACGCTGCCTCGATAGTGTCGGCGGATTTGGCGAGCGTCGTCCATAAGCGCTTGCCATCGCCGAATTTCTTCACCGACACCATTTCCGCTTCGGTCGAGTCGCCGCTGCCATGGATATAAGTCTCCACCACATGAACGGAATCGAGAAACGGGAAATGCTTAAGCAGCGCCTTGCGCAGCGCGAGGTCCAACGCGTTGACCACGCCGACCCCGGACGCGGCGCCGGTTTCTTCCGCCTCGTCGACTCGCACGACAACCATCGCGTCGATCGTCATGCGTCCCTCATGCAGGTCGTCAATCACCCGCCTGCGGATAGTTTGAAAAGGCGCAACATAGTCGCCACTTTGCCGCAGGCTAGCTAGTTCACGCGACGCTTGAGGAGTCGAAGTGTCGTCGAACAGCCGGTCAACCATAACGCGCCCGACTAAATTATGTTGCGCGCTGTGTCGCGGTTCAAGCTTCTTGACACGTGCTCGCGGCGATGATGACGCGACTCCGAAACGCGAGCGCACACTGTCCCGAAGCTACCCTTTGTCCGCGAACCACGCTCGATCACATCGCAACTCCGCCGTCCACTTGAATTACGGCGCCGGTGATGTAGGAGGCGGCATCAGAAAGCAGAAACGCCGCTACCGGGGCTACGTCTGAGACGGTGCCGAAGCGGCCAAGCGGAATCATCGCCAACGCCTGCTCTCGATTCTGCGCGGGCAACTTCGCGGTCATATCGGTTTCGATAAATCCCAAGGCCAACGCGTTGACCCGCACACCCGTACGTCCCAGTTCTTTGGCCGCCGCCTTGGTCATGCCGATAAGACCTGCCTTTGAAGCAGAGTAATTGACCTGTCCGGCCATTCCAACCACGCCGCTGACCGAGCCAACGTTGAGAATCGCCCCCGACTTCGCCTTCATCATGATAAACGCCGCCGCGCGCATGACGTTGAATGCCCCGGTCAAGTTGGTCCGGATGACTTCGTTCCAGTCTTCCTCGCTCATCATGACGAGGAGCTTATCGCGCGTGATGCCGGCGTTGTTCACTACTGCGTCGAGGCGTCCGAACGCGCTCTTGGCCTGATTGACCATCTCGCGCACCGCTTTCAAGTCCGCCACGTCGAGCTTGAAAGCCAGCGCCTTGGCTCCGAGCGCTTCGATTTCCGCAACCAGGTCGCCGGCTTGGCTTTCGCTTTGAACGTAGTTGAACGCGACGTTCGCCCCGCGGCTCGCTAGCTCGAGCGCGATGGCGCGTCCGATGCCGCGGCTGGCGCCGCTCACGATCACCGCTTTGCCGTCAAAATCCTTATGCACTTTACCTCACCGACGCCTCTTCGAGTCCTTGCCGCTCGGCCTTTGCGCAACCATCGCTTCGCACGCCGCGCCAAAAAGGCCGCTCTGCGCAGCCAGCGCGGCGTCTGAGGGACGATGGACTGCCAAGTATTCTATTGCGCTTCTCAAGTTGCGGAAAACCACGCGCATGCTACGCCAAATGTTCGAGCGGCGCCAGGAGCGCGAAGCGTCGCATTCCGTGCGCCTATCCGATGAACGATCGCCCGCGAGAGTCTCCGCATAAACAGCGAGCGCCCTCTAGCGACCCGCGACGCTACCGCCGGCCTTGCAGCGGAGAATCGCCAGCCAGCGCCAGCCGCCCGAAAAGGGCAGAAAGCGGATTTGACGCTAGACGCGCGGCGTAATCGACTGCGCCGCCCGCCAGCGTGCTTGAGCCAATGCGAGCGCTCGCTCCACCTCGGCATGCTCTTCGCCGCCCGGTTCGAGCGAATGAAGTTTTTGGCGCAGGTCGTCGACTTCGGCGCCGGCCTGTTCCACGTCGATTTCTTCAGCCGGAGTTGCTTGCGGCACCAGAATCGTCATCTTGCCGTTTTTGACTTCGGCCAAGCCCGAGGGAACGGCGTAGTAGCGATAACCGGTGCCTGGCAGCTTGACGACCAGCGGGCAGGCAACCAGGGCGCTCAGAAAATCAACGTGTTGAGCCAGAACCCCGAACTCACCGACCGGGCTCGTCGCGGTGACCTGCTCGACTTGACCCTCGAAGATTACGCCGTAAGGTGCGATGAGCCGCAGCGCAAACGAATCCATCGACGCATCCACCCGCGCTCAGCGCTCGCCCTTTGCCAGCCGCTCGGCCTTGGCCCGGGCGTCGTCAATCGTACCCACCAGATAGAACGCCTGTTCCGGCAGATCGTCAGCCTTGCCGTCGAGAATTTCGGCGAACCCGCGTACGGTTTCGCTGCGCGGAACAAAGGCGCCGGGAATACTGGTGAACACTTCTGCGACATGAAAGGCTTGCGAGAAAAAGCGCTCGATCCTTCGCGCGCGCGCAACCACCTGTTTGTCTTCCGGCGACAGCTCGTCCATGCCCAGGATCGCGATGATGTCCTGCAGATCCTTGTAGCGCTGCAAAACCGCCTGCACCCGACGCGCGACATCGTAGTGCTCCTCGCCCACGATGCGCGGGTCAAGGATTCGCGAGGTCGAATCCAACGGATCCACTGCCGGATAGATGCCCTTCTCGAACAGCTTGCGCTCTAGCACAGTTTTCGCGTCGAGATGGGCAAACGTGGTCGCCGGCGCCGGGTCGGTCAGGTCGTCGGCGGGCACGTAAATCGCCTGCACGGACGTTATCGCGCCCTTCTTCGTGGTCGTGATTCGTTCCTGCAGCTCACCAACGTCGGTGCCGAGCGTTGGCTGATAACCGACCGCGCTCGGCATCCGACCCAACAGCGCAGAGACTTCCGAGTTCGCCTGCACGAAACGGAAGATATTGTCGATGAACAGCAAAACGTCCTTGCCGTCCACGTCGCGGAAATATTCGGCGACGGTTACGCCGGAGAGTGCTACCCGCGCTCGCGCGCCCGGAGGCTCGTTCATCTGGCCGTATACGAGCGCGGTGCGCTCCAGAACGCCGGACTCCTTTAGCTCGAGGTAAAGGTCGTTCCCTTCGCGCGACCGCTCACCGACGCCCGCGAACACCGACACGCCGCCGTGCTGTTTGGCAACGTTATGAATCAGCTCCATGATCATAACGGTCTTGCCCACGCCGGCGCCGCCGAAAAGACCAATCTTGCCACCGCGTGAATAGGGGCAGATCAGGTCGATAACCTTGATTCCGGTTTCAAAGATTTCGACTTCGGTGCCCTGCTCGGCAAACGGCGGCGGCTCGCGATGAATCGGCATGGAATGCTCGGTGGAAATCGGGCCTGCCTCGTCAATCGCCTCGCCCGTCACGTTCATCAGACGCCCGAGCGTGGCCGGGCCGACCGGCACCCTGATCGGGCTGCCGGTATCGACAACTGGCATCCCACGGACCAGCCCGTCGGTGCTGTCCATGGCTATGCAGCGCACGGTATGCTCGCCCAGATGCTGCGCGACTTCGAGCACGAGATTGCCCTTGCGGTCGTCCAAGGCCGGATTGCTCACCCGAAGCGCGTTCAGAATCGGCGGCAACGCCTGCTCGCCGAATTCGACGTCCACGACATTGCCAAGAACCTGGCTGATTTTCCCTGTTGCCTGACCGTTCACCTCTATTGTGCCTGCGCCAGCCACCTGCTTACTCCTAAATTCAAAACTCTAATTTTCTCTTTCCTCGACGGCTCGCGGAACGGCCAGTAATGCGGCGCTGAACGCGCCGCAAGCTCCCCCCGCCAGTGAGCCTGGATACGCGGGCTGCTACGCGCCGCCCTGGGATTCGCGCAACGCCTCGGCACCGCCGACGATATCCATCAGCTCGCGAGTGATCGTACCCTGGCGAACGCGGTTCATCTCCAGCGTCAAGCGCTCGATCATTTCACCCGCGTTGCTGGTCGCCGCGTCCATCGCCATCATTCGCGCGGCGTGCTCGCCGGTCTCCGCGTCGAGCAGCGCGGCAAAAATCTCCGCCTCCAGATAGAAGCGCACGACCAACGGCGCGAGTTCCTCTTGCGCCGGCTCGAGCAGATAATACGGTTCCGCCGAGCCGCCCGTCTCGCCCTGCGCCGACCGCTCCACCGGGATCAGCTCGCGGTACGTCGGCTGCTGCGAGAACATCGAACGGAACACGTTGTAGGCGATCGCGGCTTCGCGTATCTCGCCGCCGTTGTATTGCGTAAGGACACGCTGCGCCAGTTCGCGCGCCAGCTCGGGAGTCGCCAGTCGCGGCGTCACATTAATTCGCTGATCAACAATCGTCGCGCGAGCGCGCCGCAGATGGTCCAAGGCGCGGCGCCCGACCGGGAAGAACAACGGCTCGACGCCGCGCGCGCGAAGCTCGCGCTCCTTGTTCTCCACCAGCCGCATCAGATTCGCGTTGTACGCGCCGCACAGACCGCGGTCTGAGCTGACCACAATAATCAGCACTCGCGGCTGGGCGTCCGCGCGCGGGGCAAACGGCTCAAAAAGTGCCTTGGGCAACGTCCCGGCCATTTCCACCGCCGCACCGACATACGCGCTCGCCCGTTCCATCAACTCCCGTGCGCGACGCAGCTTGGCCGAGGAGACCAGCTTCATCGCACGCGTCGTCTTCTGCGTCGAAGCCACCGACGCGATACGCCGGCGGATTGCCTTTAAACTTGCCACAACAACCCTTGAGTGCGGTTACCCTGAACGCGATCGCGACTAAGCGGCGCGCGCCATGCTTTCGTCCTTGCCGCGTCCTATGAACTCGTCCGTGAACGGCCCTAGCGCCTTGGTCAGACGCGCGCGGAGATCGTCAGTCAGTTCGCGTTTGACGCGGATTTCTTCCAACAATTCCGGATGCTCGGCTTCGAAGCGGGCGAACAGCTCGCGCTCGTAATCTCTGACCTGCTCCACTCCCAGGCGATCGAGAAACCCCTGCGTGCCGGCATATATGATCAGCACTTCCTTCTCCACCGGCAGCGGAGCGTACTGATCCTGCTTGAGCATCTCGGTAAGTCGCATCCCGCGGTGCAACAGCCGCTGCGAACTCTGGTCGAGGTCAGAGCCGAACTGCGCAAAGGCCGCCATCTCGCGATACTGCGCGAGCTCTAGCTTGAGCGTACCACCCACCTGCTTCATCGCCTTGACGGTCGCCGAGAAGCCGACCCGCGACACCGACAAGCCGGCATTAACCGCCGGCCTGATACCGGAATAGAATAAATCGGTTTCGAGAAAGATCTGACCGTCGGTAATTGAGATTACGTTGGTGGGGATGTACGCCGAGATGTCGCCCGCTTGCGTTTCGATAATCGGCAGAGCGGTAAGCGAGCCGCCGCCGTGCTCATTGCTTAGCTTGGCGGCGCGTTCGAGCAGGCGCGAATGCAGATAGAAAACGTCGCCTGGGTAGGCCTCGCGCCCTGGCGGACGGCGTAGCAACAGCGAGAGCTGGCGATATGCCTGCGCGTGCTTGCTCAAATCGTCGTATATCACCAAAGCGTGCTGGCCGTTGTCGCGGTAGTACTCAGCCATCGCGCATCCCGCGTAAGGCGCCATGAACTGAAGCGGCGCCGACTCGGAGGCGGTAGCGGCGAGCACCGTTGTGTATTCCATCGCGCCGCTGCGCTTGAGCATCTCGACGATCTGCGCCACGGTGGACTGCTTTTGGCCGATCGCGACGTAAAAGCATCTGACATTCTGGCCGCGTTGGTTGATGATCGTGTCGATCGCAAGCGCCGTTTTTCCGGTGCCCCGGTCGCCGATGATCAATTCTCGCTGGCCTCGTCCAATCGGGATCATCGAGTCGATCGCCTTGATACCCGTCTGGAGCGGTTCTTTGACCGGCTGGCGATAAATAATCCCCGGGGCCTTCAGCTCGATGCGCCGCCTCTGCGTCGTTTGAATCGGCCCCTGACCGTCAATGGGCTCGCCCAACGCGTTGACTACGCGCCCCAACAGCACATCTCCGACCGGAACTTCTGCTATACGACCGGTGCGCTTGACCTCGTCGCCCTCCTTGATTGCCCACGGCTCACCGCACACCGCGGCGCCGACATGGTCGTCCTCAAGGTTGAGCACCAATCCCATGATTGAGTGCGGAAACTCGACCAACTCGCCGGCAGCGGCGTTTTCGAGCCCGTAGATGCGCGCGATGCCGTCGCCGCAGGAGAGCACGCGGCCGGTCTCGCGCACTTCCAGGCCGGCCTCGAAGCCCTTTATCTCGGCTTTCAAAATTTCGCTGATTTCTGACGCTTTAACTTCCGCCATGTCAATCTCCGGATCAAATGCAAACTTACGCGCTCAAGCGCTGCTCGGCCTGCTTTAACTTGTTGGCAAGGCTCAGATCGTAGGTTTTACCTTCGAGCTCCGCAACCAAACCACCTAGCAGAGCGGGCTCGACTTTTACCGTCGGCAAGATGGTCTTCCCGCTTAGTCGCTCGAGGATGCTCACGATACGTTGGACTTCTTGGTCGCTCGGCGGGAGCGCGAACGTGAGCGCCGCGCGCGCCCGGTTCAGACGTTCATCAGCAAGCCGCTGATACGCCTGTTCGATCTCCGGCAGGAGAGCGATCCGATTGCGGCGCGCCACGACCAGGGCGAATGAGCGCACCGGATAGCTCAGCGCCAAGCGCTCCGCGATCAAGCTCATCCCGTTGATCCGGCTGCGCTGCGGCAAGTTAGGCGCCGCGAACATCGAGCCGGCGGCCACCTCCGCTGTCGTCCGTGCCAGCGCCGCTAGCTCAGTGCCCCAGTTTTCGAGTTGTCCGGACTCAACCGCAACCTCCAGCAACGCGCGGGCGTACCGCACCGCAGCCTGAGCCGGCATCAGCGCCCCTCCAATCCCGGCATCTGCCGGAAAAAGTCCTCGACCAGCCGATGTTGATCGGCCGGCTCAAGATGGGCGCGCAGCAGCTCCCGCGCCGCCTGCGCGGCATGTTGGGCGACGACGGCCTTGAAGCGCCGCTCAGCGGTCTCGCTCAGCGAACGCGCCGCCGCGTGGGCGTCGCGCTGCATCTGCGCTACGAGGCTTTGCGCGTTTTGACGAATCGCCTCCACCTCGTGCTTGATCTGATTGCGGGTCAGAGCTTCGATGCGCGCCTTTTCAGCGGCCAGTTGGTTGACGCGCGCGGCCGCCTGTTCGGCCTGTGCTTGCGCTTCGCGCAAGGCGTTCTCCAGGTTGTCGAACGCGGAAGAAATCGTTTGCGCCCGAGTCGAAAAATAATTTCTGATACCCGGCCCCGCGTACTTGGCCATCAGCAGGACGAAAGCCACGAAATTGATTATGTAGAAACCCAGCGTAAGCGACGAAGCTCCGGACTCGCCGGACTCCGCAGCCAACAGCGGTGCGCAAAAACTCAAAAGCGCCACGACGGCGCTCAGAGTAAACGCGCGCTTAGTACGATGATTCATTGCCTTAATTCCGGGCTATGCGCGGGCTCGCCGAGCCGGCGCCCGAGAAGCTTTTCGGCAAGCTCGCGCGCCAGAGCGCGTGAGAGTTCCTCGAGATGCTGGTAGGCGAGCTGCAACTTTCCTTCGACCTCGGCCTGAGCTTGTTCTATGGTCCGTCTGGCCGCCTCGCGCGCCTGTTCGACCGCGCCGGCCAGCTCTTGTTCCGCCACGCGACGCGCTTGCTCACGCTCGGCCGCGCTAGCTCTATGAACTTGCGCTAATTCGCGTCGATAGCGCTCTTCGGCAGCTTTTGCATCGTTTAAGACGCGCTGAGCATCATCCTTGAGCTCTCGCATGCGTTGCTCGCGGGCGCTTAACAAAGCCAGGAACGGACCAAATAAAAGCCGTTTGAATATAAACCAGAAAACTAGGAAGGAGACAATGAGGGCAAAGAAGGTCCCCCAATTCGGTGGAATGTTCAGCATATCTCGGAATCTCGCGACCAGCAGGCCTAAGCACGGAGGCCGGCGTGTAGAGGGCCGCCAGCCCCATTGGCGCGCAACGTCTCTAGCCTATC
The DNA here is from genome assembly GCA_021801125.1 of Deltaproteobacteria bacterium. GTDB lineage: Bacteria > Desulfobacterota > Binatia > Binatales > Binataceae > JAJYYI01. Next base: position 61,425 of record JAJYYI010000017.1, read on the forward strand.
TGACTCGCCCTCAGACCGGTTTTGATTGAGCGCTCACGCCCAAGCGCTCGTCCTTGTTCACGATTGGCGTTCTACGCTCGTCGCGTACGCCTTCAACCTGCATCGAGCAGTGCCCCTTGAACAACGCTCCTTCGTGAATCACCAGGATGGGGGCGGTCAAGTTGCCTACCACTCGTGCCGAAGGTTGAATCTCAACGCGCTGGCCGGCGACGATATCCCCGGCTATCTTGCCCGCAATAACGATCGTTTCAGCGCGAACCTGGGCATTGAGAACGGCGCTTTCGCCGATCATGATCGTGTCGCTGCCGCTGATCTCACCTTCAACCTGACCGTCTATCTGCGCCGGTCCCTCGAAGGAAACCTTGCCGTTTATCTTACACCCCTTATCGAGAAACGCGCGGCCGTCGGCGCCCATCGCATGCGCACCGGAGAGCACCCTGGGCGTTATTCCGCGGCTGTCGACGCTGGGCGAAGGAGCATTCACGGCCGTCGAAGCCTGGGCTTGCGGCTTTTGGGGAACCTGCGGCTTTGAATTCTTATCGGGCTCCTCGCTGAACGATGCCATTTGTCTATCCTGTCCTCTCCAAAAGAAACTCCCTGAGGGCTTTTTCTCGGGCTCCTTGCCGAACAATCCCATGGCCGTTCACGCTCCAACTAAGATACCGCCAGCGCGGTTGCAGGAGCCGAGGGAAGGCATGTCGCTCACCCCGGTCTGCCCTATACATGATTCGAGCAAGTGCAGTCAACTTAGCCTTCCCCAACCTCATCGCCGCGTCGTCGATGGACCCCGGACGCGTTACCGCGACTGCACCGAGCGTCGCGCCGCCCCTATTTCACCAGAGCCGGCCGTTCAATTCTACCGCGCGTCAAGCCTAACCACAAAGGGTTTCCACCGCATGCTATCCGCCGCAATTCATGGAGAATCAGAACTCCAAATAGGCGGGCCGCATTTGAGTCGAGCTTTTGCGCCCCTGCGCAACAGGCTCCTGGCCGGATCCGCGAGTCAGCGAGGTCGCCGTCTACGGAAACCCGCAAAAACGCACCTTGCGACCACAAAGCGGGCGTTAGGTCATGTAACGACCGTGCACCGCTTCGCGCGGCATAATGCACCGCACCACGATCGCATTTGATGGCGAGCTTGGACCACCGCAGCGTGCGCGCCCCAAGGAGGAACCGAGACGAATCGCTAATTGCCTTACGCCCAGGCGAACCCTACCCGGCCGCGGTCGACGCTCGGATATCAGTCGAGATCGCGACTCTCAAAAATCGCGAATGTCGAAATCACGCAAACCGAGGTCGCGTTCAATGACGTCGGGAGACAATCCCTCGAAGCCGCCCAACCCTATGCCGTTGCCCAGACCTAAGCCGTTACCGAACCCGAAGGGGTTACCCAGACCAAAACCACGACTTTCGGATCTGAGCGCATTCTCTGGACAGAAGACGATGTTGAAGCCGGTCATCCCATTGCATGCGAAGCCGCCCGATTGATCGTCGTAGCTGAAGCTGTACGCGTGCGGGCAAGCTCGCTTGAAGATTTTGTAATAAGGTTCAGTGCCGCCGCCGGCTTGTATCGCCGCGGTGACGAAATCCTGGTTGGCCGGCGACGCCGTGGAGGTGTACAGCGGCGGGTTTGTTCCCGACGGACATCCTCCCTGGCTGCCGGTCACGTCTTGCGTTTCGCACTTGCCCAAGCCCTGGTCGGTTGGGGGAAGGCAGGCGTATTCGGTTTTCTCAGCGCCCTCGTGGCTCCAGGTTACGGCTTGGCAGGTATAGCCCAAGGCGTCGCTGAAAAATTCCAGGTAGCCGCCACAGGGTTTACCGACGGTGCTCGCACCGCAAGTCTGAAAACAGTTGGCGTAGTTCGAAGGAGCCTTGAGATTGATGCACACCCCTAAGGCTGGCGCGCTGGGATTGCTGCCCAGACCGTAACATATTTCACCCGGAGGACAATCAAGCATACTGAAGCAGGTCGCCGTGCCCTGGTTTCCCGAGGCCATCGCGTTCCCGTCGGCACCTTTGGCGCAGTACAGGTCCATGTACGTGACCGATTCCGTTTGGTTCGAGCAGGTCGCGTAAGACGGGCTCCCGCTTATCGTGTCGTTACACATAAGTCCCGCCGCCGAGCTGTCCGAAGAGCAGCGGTCGCATGGCGCGATGCATCCTATCACGCAGGTCGGAGCGCCATCGTTGCTGACACACGTACCCTCCGGGCAATACGTGCCGTCTCCGCAGCGAATCGCGCTGGGCGTGGTGGTGGCCGGCGTCGTGACCTGCAAACTCGTTGGGCAGGTCAGGTTGAGGTCACTTATGCATCCGCCAGCACTGCACGCTGGACTCGACGACCCAACGACCGGTTCGGCCCGCAACGAGACGTTGCCGCCGTCGACCAGGCTTACGTCGTAGTTCGCAACCCCGCCGGCGCTGCTGGTGACTTCAAACAAGGTAGCGGGGTTGTTGCCGGTCTTTTGCGCCGCCGTGCAATCGAGCGCACCGTTATTGGGGTTACCGCATTGTCCGGTGGCGCAGTTCAGCGTGCTCCCGCTGAGAGTGCAGCCGGTGCGCGGCCAGAACCGTCCCGAAACCCACGCCTGCGGCATGCAGAAAACGTCGGTGGTGCTGCACAAGCCGTTGCTGCAGGTGGCTTGACCAGGGCAGTCGCTGTTGGTCGTGCAGGTGCACTGCCCGCTTTCGCATTGGCTGCCGCTCGGACAATCGGCCGCCGAGCGGCAAGCGTTGGCAATCGCCCAATTGTTGCCGATCGGGGGATGGCCCTCCGCCTCCAAAGCATTGAACTGAGCAAGCCAGATCGGATAGGCGCAATAATTTGTGAACGTGTAGGTGTATTCGCTGCCCGCGTTGCAGGCTTGGGCGTGACTGATACCAGCAGTTAAAGCGACCACAACCAGCGCTGCAATAAGGCTCGTTATTGGCTTAATGGCCATTGAAACTCCTGTTCGCGCTGAATAGTCGAGCGCGCCCTGAGTTTTTTTGCTTGCCAGAGCATGGAAGCGAATGACGTCTACGCCAACAACATCTGGTGTGTCAAGAAAAGTTATCGTGCACGATATGACGTCAGCCGCGACGTGAATGGGCCAGGATATAGTCGAAAAGCTTCCCTTGGCGGTAATCGTCCGCATTTTCTCCCGGCCGATGCGCGGAAGACAGCCCGGCGCCGCCGGTGGCAACCGAAACTTGACGCGAGCCAGTGCATGTCCGGCGGTAGCTTGCCTCCATACAAACCTCCGCGCCATGATTAAGTCGCATAGCTTCTAATGCGATAATGAACGGCGTGGAAGGAGTGATGAAATGGCAAAGATACCCGGCGAGTTTGTCGACCTTCTAACCACTAAGAAAGCCTTCGCTGACCTGGCCACGCTGATGCCGGACGGGTCGCCCCAGGTTACTCCGGTGTGGGTGGATTACAAGGATGGAAAGATCTTAATCAATACGGCCCGCGGCCGCGTGAAGGATCGGAACATGAGCGCCGATCGGCGCGTGGCCCTTGCGATTTCCGATCCCGATAATCCTTACCGCCATATCCAAATTCGCGGACGGGTGGCCAACGTCGTCGAAAAAGGCGCCGCTGAGCATATAGACGCGATGGCCAAAAAATACCTGGGCCAAGACAAATATCCGTATCATCAGCCCGGCGACGTGCGTGTAATCTACGAGATTGAACCGCTCTCCTGCTCAACGATGGGGTAGCGGCGCCGACACGAGGGGATAAGGAAATCGGCTCGGCCGGCCCTTCACGGCCGAACCGCGCATGCCAAATACGGCCTGGGTCGCCGCTGCGTCGGCGTCCGGGCCGCCCGCGCGTCCTAAAAAGTTGCGAGCCTTACATAGCCTTGGTAGCCTCCTGTGCGGGGCTCGAACGGATAGTTTCCGGCAGGGACGGATATAGGCTGGCATGCTCCCGGGAGCGGTAGTCGTGGCGAACAAAAATTTGCGCATACTCGACGAAGGACAAGGCGAGTACCTCGCCACAGACCCCGACCGATTCCGCGAATGGACCGGCGGTAAAGAACGGGCGATGGTGCCCAAGCTGATGTCCGCCGCCGAAGCGGTATTCCGCTTTGTCGCTGACGGCGATTATGTGGTCTGGGAAACCAACTATCTTAATCGTGGTCCGGCCACGCTGATTCGCGAGATCATTCGCCAGCGCAAACAGCGGCTATGGGTATGCGGCAAGTTCACCTGGGTAGTGGTGGCGATGTTGGTCGAGGCGGGATGCTGCGACCGCGCCGACATGGGTTTTTTCGTCGGCGGTCCAGGGCTTACCCGGGCCGTCACCGAGAAAAGGCTTAAGGTTTACGAATACAGCAATCTGGTGATGACCGCGCGGCTTAGAGCTGGCGCGATGGGTGTGGGCTTTATTCCCGTTCGCTCGCTGGGCGGCACGGATAACTTTAAGTATTCCGGAGCCAAGTTGATCGAAGATCCGTATAGCGGCAAGCCGACGGTAGTGGTACCCGCGCTCTATCCCGACGTGGCGCTTATCCATGTGCAGCAAGCCGACCAGTACGGCAACGCCCGCATCTTCGGCACCACGATCACCGACGTCGAGTCCGCCTTGGCCTCGCGCAAAGTGGTGATCTCGGCCGAGGAGATCATCAACACCGACGAATTTCGGCAAAAGCCGGGGCTGACCAAGATTCCGTATTACCTGGTTGACGCGGTGGTCCATCAGCCGTTCGGCGGCTATCCCGGCGAATGCCCCGGTTTCTATTCTTCGGACAGCGATCACGTCGTAGAAATCCTCGGCGCGATCAGCGGCGACCGTCTCCAGCGATATCTCGACAAGTGGGTCTACAGCGTAAAGTCGGACGAGGAGATGCTGATCGAGCGGGTCGGGATGACAAAACTTAGAGAGTTGCAGCGGCGAGCAACTATGGTTTCGGTCGAGGGTTATAGAGCATGATCCCCAAAGGACCCTGGAGCGAAGCGCCTAAAGCGACTAGCTTTGCTGAGCGCGAATTTCAGGTATGTATCGCGGCACGCTTGGTCGAGGACCGCAAAACATACTGGGTGGCCGGCGGCGGCGGACCGATGTACTCGGTGCTGCTCGCCAAAAAGCTTTACACGCCCAACGTGATCTACGTCGCCGAAGACGGTGTTATCGGAGCCGAGCCGATGCTGCCGTTTGACCCGTTGATGACGCTGGCGGCGGCGCGCCCGTCGTACCGCGCGCTGATGTGGAGCACGATGAACGGGATCGGCGACCACTGCGCCAACGGCTATCTGGACTATGGCGTGCTGAACACGCTGCAGCTCGACCCGTATGGAAACCTCAACTCGACCTGGCTTGGCGCCTACGGTGTCGAGGGGCGTCGCTTCAACGGTCCTGGCGGCGCAGATACTATCGCCGCGATGTGCCGACGAGTCGTGCTGATGCTCGATCATCAACGGCGCAAATTCGTCCCGCGCGTTGATTTCATTTCTTCGCCCGGTTATCTCGACGGCTCCGCGGGAGCGCGCGAGCGTGTGGGCTTGCCCGTGAACACCGGCCCATGGGCTGTGGTGACCAACTGGGCGCTGTTCGATTTCGAAGAAAAGAGCCACCATTTGCGCTTGCGCGCGATCGCTCCCTTCGTCACGCTCGACCAGGTGTTGAGCGAAATGTCGTTCAAGCCCTTGATGCCGCCCGACGGCAAAGTGGAAACGCTCGAGCCGCCGACCGAAGAGGAACTGACGCTTTTTCGCACCGAGATGGACGTGAGTGGTCAGTTTACCGACACCGCGGCGAATTGGGTCATCAAAGACGGCGAGCGCTGGTCCGTGGTTGCCAAGGAGCAGTCCAAAAAGATCTCTCCGCTGTGACGACGGCTTAGCGTAAGGACCCAAACGCCAAGCCTCGCGCCTGGCAAACTCAACTAAATCCGAGAGCCACGCTGGTGGACGCGCCGCGCGGCTCGTGTTGCGGCGGTCGTTTTCGTCGCTTAATTCCGCTTGAGCTTGGCGAAGGCGGCTGCAAAGCGCCCATCTTCCGCTTTGTCTTGCTATGTCAACTAGCTTATCTGCTTCCTGTAGAGTTGTTGCGTTGCAAACTTCGTATTTGTTAATTTACTCGCGCCGTGCCTGGAAGCGGCGTCGCGCGGGCCAATGGGTGCTCGTCGCCTGCTCTCTGGGGCGCCTACTCCATATGCGACGGGGGACATTATGAGACGGACCATTTTGCGTTCCGCGCTGTTATCGGTCGCAGTGCTCTGCTTGGGTGTTGCGGCTTCGGCTCAAGACGTCGGCGTCACCGCGACCGAGATCAAAATCGGCAACGCGGAGCCGTATAGCGGTTCCGCCTCAGCCTACGGCGCGGTCGGAACGGGAATCGACGCTTACTTCAAAAAGATTAACGACCAGGGTGGAATCGGCGGGCGCAAAATCAATTTCATCAGCTATGATTCCGCTTACAGTCCGCCACGAATGTTCGAGGTAACGCGCCGGCTGGTGGAACAGGACCATGTCTTGGCGATGGTCGGCTCGATCGGCACCCCCACGAATACGGCCATCTGGAAATACATGAATTCGCAGAAGGTTCCGCAACTCTTCGTCGTTACAGGCGCGACCAAGTGGGGAGACCCGAAAGGCCATCCGTGGACGATGGGTTGGCTGCCCACCTATCAGTCCGAAGGGCGCGTGTACGCGCAATACGTCCTCGACAACATGCCTAACGCCAAGATCGGAATACTCTACCAGAATGACGACTACGGCAAGGACTACGTGGTCGGCTTCAAGGATATCCTGGCGGCGGCCGGTCGCAGCAATTTGATCGTCAAAGAACAAACCTACGAGACGACGGACCCCACGATCGACTCGCAGGTGATCAACCTGAAAAATAGCGGAGCGAATGTCTTCCTCGACGTCACGATCCCCAAGTACGCTTCCCAGGCAATCAAGAAAGCGTACGAAATAGGCTGGCATCCGCTTCACTTCCTCAACAGCGTTTCTAACTCGGTCAGCGTGGTCCTCAAGCCCGCCGGAATCGAGGCGTCCAAAGGTCTGCTGACCATAGAGTTCGTGATCGATCCGTCGGACCCGCGCTACGCAAACGACCCAGGCTTCAAGGAATACGTCGCCGATCTGCAGAAATACCAACCCCACGCCAACCCGTATGACCAGTTCAACGTTTGGGGTTACAGCGTCGCGCAGACCTTCGCGCAAGTGCTCAAGCAATGCGGCAACGACCTTTCGCGCGAAAACGTGATGCGCCAGGCGGCAAACCTTAAGGACCTGCATCTTCCGCTGCTCCTGCCCGGAATCACGATCAACACGAGCCCGACGGACTTCTATCCGATAAAGCAGGTTTACCTCGCGAAGTTTGACGGTACGCGGTGGGTGCTCATGGGCAAGCTGTACGACACCGCGAAGATGCATCGCTAGGCGCGCAAGGCAAAAGCAGCAACCGTCTGACTGATAACACCGCCGCGCCGGGCGTCGAAAAGGGCCCGGCGCGTGCCATGCGCACCCGATGGCCGGCAAGCCGTAGCGCATCATGGCAAAGCCGGCCCAGCCGCATCCGTTCCGGCCGGCACGCAAGACGCGGCACCACCTTGACCGCCACGCTGAATTCCAAGTCGCGCGCCGATCAAACTCTCATCCCGTGCGATCACGTCGGGTGAATCGCCGCACACACGCGCATACGCGGGGAGTTTCGTCCTTTCGAGCACCCTTGCGCGCCGCGAGTCGATTGATCGAAGAAAATTCCGGCAGCCGCGTATAAACAACAAGAACGCTTTGTGATAAAAGCTGCTTTGTTAAGAGATTCATTCATTAGGATTCCCCGGGCCGGCTACCGAATCTTTGGCCCCTGAGCCGGTCGGCCTCCTCGGAGAAACAAATGACCTGCCCGTCTTGCGGTCAGTCCAACGCTGAGGACCGAAGGTTCTGCTCCGACTGCGGCGCGCTACTAAACCTGGATTGCCAGTCTTGCGGATTTCATAACCAGCCGACTGCGCGCTTTTGTGGTTCCTGCGGCGTGTCGCTGGGCAATCCGTCGGGCGCCGTTGCCACACCTGCCGCGAAGCCGAAGATGCCGGAATCGTTCGTCGGCGGGCGCTATCGCATCCTCAGATTGCTCGGCGAAGGGGGCAGCAAGACCGTCTATCTCGCACGCGACGTCAACCTTGATCGCGAAGTTGCCTTCGCTCTGATCCGAACCCACGGCCTCGACGAGGCCGGGCGCGAGCGCATCAATCGAGAGGCGCGCGCGATGGGCCGTCTGGGAGACCATCCGAATATCGTCAACGTTTACGACGTCGGCGAGGAGCAAGGCCAGCCTTACATCGTGAGCCAATATATGGCTGGGGGCTCGGTCGAGAACCTGCTTGAGCGTTCGCCGAATCACTACCTATCGCTGGCCGACGCCGTCCGCATCGCGGGCGAGGTAGCGCACGGATTGGAGCACGCTCACGCTCAGGGAATTGTCCATCGCGACATAAAGCCCGGCAACGTTTGGCTTACGCGAGACGGAAAGGCCAAGCTGGGCGACTTCGGCCTGGCTCTGGCGCGAGACCTTTCGCGCCTCACGGCGACCGGAATCATGGTTGGGACCGTGGCCTATATCTCGCCGGAGCAGGTGCAAGGGACGCCCCCGGAACCGCGCAGCGATCTCTATTCGCTGGGCGCCATGTTGTACGAGCTGCTCACGGGCCATCCGCCCTTTAAGGGGCAAGATCTGCTTAGCGCGCTTTCGCAGCATCTGAACGCGACCGTCGAGCCGCCCTCGCGTGAGCGCCCCGAAGTGCCCAAACCGCTGGACGAACTCGTGCTTAGCCTGCTCGCGAAAAAGCCCGAGGACCGGCCGGCGAGCGCAACCGTCGTCCACACGCGACTCAAGGCGATCGGCGAGAATCTCGGCAGCGGGATCGATCAACTGGCTAAGTCGGTAGCGATAGAGCGGCCCAACATCAGCATGCACGCTTCCCGCGACGGCACGGTCAGCATCTTGTTTTCGGACATCGAAAATTCCACCAAGATCTACGACCGGCTCGGCGACTTGCGCGCGCAGGGGCTGTTGCGCATCCACAACTCCATCATCCGCGAAAAAATCGCGGCCCATCGCGGACGCGAAGTCAAGTCGATGGGCGACGGCTTCATGGTGGTGTTTGCCAGCGCCCGCCGCGCGCTGCAATGCGCGATGGAGATTCAACGCGCCTTCGCCGTCTACAGCGATGAGCATCCGCAGCAACCTTTGCGCGTGCGCATCGGCCTGCACGTCGGCGAGGCGATTAAAGAGTCGGATGATTTCTTCGGCACCGCGGTGATTATGGCGGCGCGCGTGGGCAGTCAGGCTGCGGGGGCCGAGATTTTGGTGTCGTCGATCTTCAAAGAAGTGGTCGCGCCGGCCGGCGACGTGCGCTTCGATGAAGGGCGCGAGGTTGCCCTAAAGGGCCTCTCGGGCGTGCATAAAGTCTATCGGGCCCTGTGGAACGGCGAGGATAAACCTTGCGCGTCGTGCGGTGAACCGGCGCCCCATCACGCACCGACTTGCCCGCACGCAACGCTGCCGCTGCGCGCCGGATCCGGTTCTACCTCGGAAATTGAAGTAACCAGCAACCCGACGGTTTCAAGCTCACGGCAGCCGAGCGCGGGATTCCCGCTAAAGCCTGCCCTCGCCGGCGCGGCGCTGCTCGCGGTTGCGACCCTGGGTTACGGCGCGTTCCGTTACCAACAAAGCGTCGAACGCCGCACCGCGATGCTGGAAAAGCTGGAGCATGACAGGCTCTTGGAAGAAGCTCAAAAAGCCGACGCCGAAAAACGCACCGAGGCCGAAAAGCTGAAGCAGCAGGCGCTGGCGGCGGAAGCCGAACGCCAAAAGCAAGAGCAGCTCAAGCAGGAGCAAGTTAAAGCGGCTGCACAGCAACAGGAGACGGAAAGACAGAGACTGGCCGCCGCGCAGGCGGCGAAGGAGCGCGAAATCGAGCGTCAAAAACAGGCCGCAAACGAGGCCGCGAAGCAACAGGAACTGGAACGTCAGAAGCAGGCTGCCGCCGAAGCGGTGCGCAAGGAGCAGCAGCGCCAGCTTGCCCTGCAGCAGGCTGAGCGGGCCAAGAAGCGCGCTCAACAAGCCGCAAAGCAGGCTGCGCAAAACAAAAAGCAGTTGGCCGCCGTTGCCAAGCCGACCGCAAAGGCGCCGACCTCGGACGCCGAAACGGAGGAATCACGGCCCACTCGTCACAAGGGATATAGCATCCAGATCGAGGACGCGATGGACCGTGCAGCCGCCGAGTTGATCGCGTCACGCCTGAAAAAGCTCGGCTACAACTCCTATCTCGTTACGGCCGATGACGACGAGGACTCCGGCGACACGGCGCGCTGGCTAGTCAAAGTCGGCCCCTACAAGACCGAGGACGAAGCGCTGGCGGCCGAGCAAGAGCTACGCGGGCGTTATCGCAGCGCGTATCCCCACGATTAGAACTCGCTACGGAAGCGCCGCGCGCGCCTGGTCCACCAGGCGGTAGAGCGCCCTCGCCCTGACTGCGGGCCTTACCCGCCTTGTCAGCGCTCTGGCTTTGTCGCACGGCGAACGGCGAAGCTACGTCGCGGTGCCAAACTCGTCCACCCAAAAAGCGCGCCTTTTCTATTGGACTACATCCGAGTCGTTGGCCGGTATGCACAGCGCGCAGGGAAGGTCGCCGAACAGCTCCCTTCGCGCCTGATCACATGACCTAGCGTCGCTGTATATACCCCATGAGACCGAGCGCGCGAGCTTGTTTCGCTTCAAGCAGGTTATGCTCAGTTGGGCCTTGTTCCACTGCTCACCCATGAGCAGCAGCCACATGTCCAGAGGATTGCGGCCTCCCCACATCGGGTCCGTGCTGGAAACGCAGGCCAGTCCGCCTTCGCTCGCCTCATCGGCGTGGGGATCAAGCGCCGTCTCCGGCTTCTGACCGCTAAATTGATGCCTGACGCGTCGGCAATCGGCCGCCCGCTGGTAGACGCCGAGAATCATCGGGCTCGGCTCGCCTGCCCGCACCCGGCCGGAAGCGCCGTCGACTCCGCTCCTCATTAACACCCAGACTTGCCGCGTCGGTGTGGATGCCGCGGCCGGAGCGCTTCGCGCAATCTGCTGCTCCCATTGCGCGGACTGGCTGCGATCCGCGGTCGGCAGCATCGTATAGGCCGTGGCGGCGTTCTTGGCCTCTTGCAGGTGCCCGGTCTGAATCAGCCCGGTGATCATCTGCCCGTACTCGCTTTTGAGGCCGACGTCGACCTGGCTGCGCACTTTCTCGCTCGCCTTGACGCAATTCTGCTGCACCTGCTCGGGAGAGACGACGACGCCGTTGCCGGGCTGGCCCGCGGACGTGGGTTTGGAAACGCGGTAGCTCGCCAAGCAGTAGGCGTCCATAATCCGCTGATGCTGGCTCGGTGGGATCTCGCGCGCGAACAGCGAATCGTTCACCACGGATCGAAGGTCAGCGAAGGCCAGTTGCGGGTCGCTATTCGACTCCACCAGCAGCACGCCGTTTGCCGCCTTGGCCCTGAGTTGGCAGGCCTCGTCGCACCATGGAAGCCCGCCCATCACGGCGACGTTTTTATAGTGTCCTTCGTCCAGTTCCGTATAGCTTCGCTTGTACTGGCGAGTTTGTTCCACGCACGAGGCGAGAAACAGACTCGCAATCGGCCAAAGCAAAAAGACCAGCCATGCCCTTGGTAATCTCATATCCTCCTCAAGCCAAGCGCTCGCACAGGCTTGCCCGAACCATTAAGCGATAGCAGGGTCCCGTATTCAAGAACCAGTCAAAGGCGCCGGGCTGCGCCGGTGCGATAAAAGCCCCGGCGCGGCCGCGTCGGAGCCGCGCTGCGCGGCGACGTTCACATTACGCTTCCACCAACGGCCCTCGCCGACTATGATGACACGCGCGAGGGCTTTATCCGACGGGCGTCAGGGCCGATCTTCGCGCTCGATGCCGAAGCAGGCGACGCTGGAGCGACGTACTTGCGCTCTTTGCAGCGCAGCCGTTGAGACTATGGTAAAGGTGGCCGACCGCACTTGCCAGGACACGCACGCGCTCGGCAAGAGCGCGCAGTTGATGCGGCCAATCTCCCAACCGTCGAACGCAGGCGCCGTCCGGCGAATCACCGCCGCTCAGCGTGACGTCGGCGGCGCATTTTTCCCGATCAAACCCGCGCAAGCGTTGCTTCGGCTGTCCCGCCAACCGCTTGCCCCACTCAGCGCGGCTCAATCTTGAAGGCGAACCCCATCGGGTTTTGAAAGATCATGCCTGAAATATCATTTAACCCTTGGGATCCTGAATTTCGCGCGAACCCCTATCCCTTCTACACGCTGCTGCGCCAAGGTCCGCCGCTGCTGCTCGAATTCCCCCAGGCCTTCGTGGCGTTCGTAACCCGCTACGACGACGTCGATGCGTTGCTGGACGACACGGAAACTTTGTCTAACGTGCGGATGCTGCCGCGGGAGACGCTCATGGCGGGCCCGTTCGGCGGGGCGCAGACGATGCTCACCTCTGATCCTCCCACCCATTCGCGGCTGCGCCACCTCGTAAGCCGAGACTTCACGCCGAAGCGGGTACGCGACCTGGAGCCTGATATCAGGAGTCTTACCTCCGAGCTGCTGGACAAGGTTGAAACGCAAAAGGGCGTTTTTGAAGTCATGGGCGACCTCGCCATTCCCCTGCCCGTGATGGTGATCGCAAATATGCTGGGTATAGACCGCGACCATTACGGGATCTTCAAGGCGTGGTCGGACGCTATCGTGTCGGGCAACAACCCCAACGTTTCCGGCGCGAGGCCCTTCGGTTTCCACGAAGCCGTCGCCGCTATCCGCGGTTATTTTACGGCCGAAATAGAGAAGCGACGGCGACGTCCGGGAGAAGACCTTTTGAGCGCCCTGGTGGCCGCGCACGACGACGCCGAAGCGTTGACCGAGGACGAATTATTGGCCTTTGTCGTGTTGCTTTTGCTCGCCGGCAACGAAACGACGACGACGTTGATCGGCAACGCGCTGCTCGCTCTGGCGCGCAACCCCGACCAATTCGAACGCTTGCGCGCCGAGCCCAATCTGATGCCCAAGGCGATCGAAGAATTCCTGCGCTATGACGGCCCGGTTCAGGCAGTCCTCCGATACACCAAGCAAAACGTCAACCTTCGCGGCACGGACGTTCCCGCGAAAACCGCGGTTTTTCTGGCTCTGGCCTCGGCAAACCGCGACCCGGCGCAGTTCACCGACCCCGATACGCTCGATCTGGGGCGCTCGCCGAATAATCATGTCGCTTTTGGCCACGGTATTCACTTCTGCCTCGGCGCCACGCTCGCTCGCCTCGAAGCTGCGATCGCCCTAGGCGCGGTGCTCGAGCGCTTTCCTCGACTTCGCCTAACTGACCCCGAAGGGCGCATCGCCTACCGAGGCTCCTTCGCCTTGCGCAGCCCGGACGCCATTCAGATGCGCGTCGAATAGTGCGCGTCGAATAGGGCTGGCCCCACGGGGGTTCGCCACGCTCACCTCGAACGCGGGCGCCCGCCGTCTCGCGTCCTACAGGAAAAAACTAAAACGATAGCTTCGCGCTGCTCCAGGCGGGCGCGGACGCCACGTATGCGCTTCGCAAACGCGCGAAAAGAAGAATTTTCAACGACGCAGTAGACGGAAAAAGAAAAGAAGAAACTGCCTCAAAACGAAAGGGTGCGAAAACGGCGCAAGGGCGCCTTGCGCGGACGGGATAAAAAAGCGCGGCTTTAGGTGTCCGAGGTCGAATTGGCTTGGAGCTTCGTCCTTCTTCCTCGCCGGCCGCGATTGTTGCCGTCATGGATCGTCAGCAAGTGGAATGCCGCGATCACCAGAGCGTGCGTGATGCGGCCACCGGCTATCAGCTGCGGGATCCGGTCGAGCGGATAAAGAACGACCCGAGTTGCCTCATCGCTATCGAGTTTCTTGGGACCGGCCCTGACCACGTTTCGCGCCAAAAATGAAAAGCAAAGGTTATCCAGGATCGCGGGATTCGGATGAACGCTGCCCAACTCGATTAACTCGGTCGAGTCATAGCCCGTTTCCTCGCACATCTCACGGCGTGCAGCTTCGAGCGGGTTAGGATCTTCCTGGTCTACCATCCCACCCGGTACCTCAAGCGTCACGGCCTCCACGCCATGGCGGTATTGGCGCACCATGACGACCTCGCCCTGCGGCGTAAGCGGTATGATATTGACCCAGAACGGCGCCTTGAGCACGAAGAAATCGCGCTTTCCGCGCCGCGGATGAAGGCTGCGCTGGCGGCGCAGCTCGAAGATTGGCGTGCGCGACAGGAGCTTCGTCTCGATCGTTTGCCATTTCAACACGTTTTCTTCCCCATGCGGAACGCCATTCTCGCACCTGCGCGGCGCGTCAGTGCACGGTGACGTTCGCTTCGCCATGCGAAGCGAACGTCACCAACGATCCGCGTTGGCTGGCAGGCTGAAAGAGCGGTCTCTCCGCCGCGCCCGATTGCCATCGGGCACGGCCCATCGTCAGAGCAGTCGGTCTGCGGCAAGCGTCACAAGGCGCGCGATCTCGTCGCGGCAGCGCGCGAAGTGGTCGGAGCCTTTTTCGTACGGGTCCGCAATATCACCGCTCTCGCCGACGAAGGCCCGCAAGGTTAAGACTTCGCGCCCGCTCGCCACGGGAAAGCCGCGACGCAACTCAACTACTTGTTGCTCAGTCATGGCGAGCGCCAAGTCGGCGGCTTCGAGCAACTCCGGATGGTGTTTGAGGTCGGTTGACGAAGCCTCTTCCGCAAGCTCTATCCCGATATCGCGCAGCGCCAGGCGCGTGTCCAGGGAGACCAAAGCTCCATCCCGCGCGTAAGCAGCGATACCGGCCGAGCGCACGCAGATCAAACCGTCGAGACCGCGCCGGTTCAACTCGCGCCGCAGCAGATGTTCCGCGATCACGCTGCGCGCGGTGTTTGCGGCGCAGATGAACAGGACGGAACGATACCTCGGCTTGACCGCCGGCGCGGGCGCTTGACCCGCGTCGCTCATCGCACGTCGCTGAGAATCTTGCCCAGCGATTCCTTTTTGGTCAGGCCCTTGGCCAACTCTTCTTTGACTTTACCGCCCAGTTCGGCCGGGTCCCAAAAACCCTTTTTGGTAATCCGCGACACCGAATGCCATCCCTTCATGAGCCAGACCGACCCTAGGCCCGCCCGGAAGACTTCGCCATGGACGTCCTTGGCGTCGTCGCTCGCCAACCAGACCACGATGGGCGCGATATGCGCGGGACTGTAGGGGTCGAATTCACCCGGCGCCACTTCAGGCATCGTGGCCGCGGTCTGCGGCGTGGCGTCGATCGTCATCCGAGTGCGCGCGATCGGTGCGACCGCGTTGGCCGTCACGCCGTAGCGCTGCATCTCCTGGTCAACGATAATCGCGAGCGCTGCGAGCGCCGCCTTGGCGGCACCATAGTTGCCCTGCCCGGCATTGCCGAGCAGGCCGGAGTCGGAAGTGGTGTTGATCAGCCGGCCGTTGAGCGTGTTGCCGGTCTTGAACTGCTCGCGCCAGTACGCGCAGGCGTGGCGCGCAAGGTTGAACGACCCCCTGAGATGCACCGCGATTACAGCGTCGAAATCGTCCTCCGACATGTTGAAGATCATGCGGTCACGCAAGATACCCGCGTTGTTCACCACAATGTTCAACTTGCCGAAGTTGTCGAGCGCGCAATCAATGATGCGCTTGGCGGCCTTGAAGTCGACCACGCTTTCGTAGTTAGCGACAGCTTCACCGCCGCCGTCGCGAATTTCTCTGCATACCTCTTCTGCGGGCGAACGCGACTGGCCGGTGCCGTCGAAATGTCCCCCCAAGTCGTTGACCACCACCTTGGCGCCATGTTTCGCCAGCAGCAGCGCCTCTTCACGCCCCACTCCGCGCCCGGCGCCCGTAACGATAGCGACCTTTCCTTCTAGTAATCTTGCCATAGCTGAATATCCCCTTCTGGTCTCCCTTCCTGCGGTTTTATTAAAGAATCAGACGCCTGGCGAACGGCGCGCCCACGGTCAACGGCTGACCGCGAGACGGCGCGGCCTGGAAATCGTTCGGCAATAAAACTCCCGCTAGTATAGCAAAAGTTGCCTCGGATGAAGGCGTCGCGGGCCGACCCCACCATTGGTTCAGGGCCTTATCGCATCCTGGCGCAGCTCGCGCCGCAGGGCCGGGGCGGCCTCATAAGGGCTATCTGCGCCGCCGAGTGGGCGCTGAAGGCGGACTCGCTCTCTGGCATGCTTCGTACCCCGGCCAGGCCGTGAGTGACGAGGGCAAATTGAGGTGATATCCTCTGCGTAAAACTGACCTGGGAGCCTGACCGCGCTGTTACGAGCGCGCCGCAAGTCGCAGACACCGGGAGACGAACAGTCATGGTGAAGCAGAAAAAGCTGGCCCGCTTTTTGTGGAAATCGACCTGAAGTTCATGCCGCAACGCAAGAAGTTTCTTGCGCGACGAACTTAAGGTGGAACTCGATGAGCGCGATTACGTCAAACAACCGTTGTCAGTAGCCGAGTTGAAAGAACTCTTTCGCGGCCGCGACCCTCGCGATTTCCTCAACCGCAAGAGCGCGGCTTTCAAGCAGCGGGAGCTTGCGGGTAAGGACTTGAGCGCCGACGAGACGATAGCCCTGATGGCCGCCGAGCCGAATTTTATCAAACGACCCCTGATAATCGCAGGTGGCGAGATGATCGCCGGACTCGATCGCGACCGCCTTAACGCGCTGTTCGGCCGCAGCTAGGTTGCCGCACTCTTGGCACCTACCGCTTTCACACCTATTGCTCTCGGATCCTCACCACGGCCGTTAAGCGCTCTTCAAGAAGATTCTTCGCCTTTTCGGCCTGGCTTATTGGGGCGAGAACCGGGGCATGCTATTGCGACGCCGGCCGGCTCGCCTGCTCACCTGTTTTTTGCTCGCGCTTCAAAACGGCCGCAGCTAATGGCGAGGCTCTCGCGATCTTGCGCTCTTTCAACTCCTTGTGGCCATCGTCCGCACTCACGTCGTCTTCCTTGCGTACGCCCGGCTTTGAGGCCCCACGCTCTCGCTCGAACCTGAGCATGAGGCGAAAATCTCAGAGCCGTCCAGAAGCATGGAAGGAGTCTCGCAGACGGTCGTGAATCACAGAATGTCGAATCGTAACCGTCTCGGAATAATGTAGACGTAATTTACTTGACTTCGGTCGCATTGATCCGTATGGATACAAGAAACTTGGCGCTAACGGGGGTAATCGCCACAGGCAGGACGCCAGCTAGAGTACCTTGGAAAACAATTTCGATAACACAAGCGCCATCTCGACTGAACTATTGACTTTTCTCAGCTTGATGGCTATGTAAAGCACGCTACATGTCGTGCCATGGTGGGCGGAAAACCAAAGGTCTTCGAGAAGTCGAAGCGGACCGCGGGTTGGGCGGGAGAATATGAGCCAGTGCGCGCTCTAGGCGCTCTGGTGAGGTGAGGTTGCAGGGCGGGCCTGTGTAAGGGGCCGTGGCGGTAATTCAACAAGATCACCCGAGACCGTTTCATCGCATCTAGCGCGATGAAAGTAGGGATGCCGATGCCGCTGCAGTGCGTCGTGTTGCTGCCACGCACGCGTAAGCAGATCTCGGGTCAAACAAAGCGCCTGCATAGTCAACGTTTATAACGTCTATTAGGTCTTTACGCTTATTAGGACCCTACGTTCGGGAGGAGGAAACGCTTGATGGTTAAGGGGCGCCGACAATAATCCAACAAGATTAGCCCAAGTTTTTCGCGGTATCTGTTGCGAGAAGCTGAGCACGTCGATGCCTCCCAGGCGCATCGGGCGTTGGTGTGCGCGCCTGACCAAATTTCTGGACAGACGAAGCGCCTGTGTAGTCAACGGTTAATAGGACTTCATGTTCGGGAGGAGGAAAGCATGAACGGTAAAAGGCTTGTGACCGGGTTTGCGTTGGCCGGCTTCCTATGGCTAGCCTGCGCTAGCGCGGCCAGCGCACAGGGGATCTATAGCTACAGAGGAACCAGCTTCACGCCAACGGCGCCGGTTCCGGCGAACACCGGCCTCGGGACATACTACAATTTTTTTAACAACACCGACGTCGACTCCTACGGACTCCCGGCGGGTCTCGTGTTCGGCGCATGGTTCAGCACTTACGTGAGCGACGGGGCATTCTACGGGCCAAACGGCAACAAAGTGGCCGGAGCACCTAACGGCGGAAATATTTGGGCGAACGTGGCATGGTTCAACTGGATTTATCCCTGGCAGTTCGACACTCCAAACTTTCGCGTCGGCTTCAACGCTTTCATGCCGATCATCGCCGAAAGCGTCGAAGTTGCTGGTCCGACGGAATTTTGGTTCAGCCCTCTTGAAATGTTCTACTCGTATCACCAGTTCCGCTTCCTGCGTGACTCCACGTTCTTCGGCCCCTACATCTCGCTGCCGGTTGGTGGTGGCTTCGGCTTCACCCCTAACAACGGAGCCGTCAACCAGTACAACTTCGCGTGGTTGATGGAAGGTTGGTATCAGTTCCAGCACATGGATGAGCTGGCGCTGGGCAACATGGGACTCGGTTGGCTCAACACCTTGGAGTTCCAGCCCTGGTTCTCCTATACCCATCAGCTGAACTCCACACCGAATCTGCCGGCAAATGCCGTGTTCAGCACCGCTGGTGCCGCCCAGTTGGGAATTCCGGGAAACGCGCTCGGCGGTTACATGCCCGGGGACGA
This sequence comes from Deltaproteobacteria bacterium, assembly GCA_021801125.1. GTDB lineage: Bacteria > Desulfobacterota > Binatia > Binatales > Binataceae > JAJYYI01. The sequence goes on from JAJYYI010000017.1 coordinate 80,090, forward strand.
CATCGACGCGGGTGGTATCTTCAGCTACGGGCTGAAGCAAATAAACCCCGCCCTCAAGAACTGGCGTGTCGGCATGGTGTTCGACAGCAACTTCAGCGTGTTCCAAAACACCTGGGCCGGTGCTCCGATCAAAAACACAGCGTTCGAAATGGTGGACGTAGGCCCCAGCATCCAGTACTCCAAAGGCGACTTCGTACTGTGGTTCTACTACACCACCAACGTGCATACGGAGAACCAATACGGCTACCAGCAGTTCTTCCTCCAGCTCTACTACTTCTTCAATCTGTAAGAGCGCAGACCGTTCGCTTTGATGTGTTGCGAGGTTTAGGCGGCTTGGGTTCGCTAGCCGCCTAAACCTAAATTCAAGCATATCGCGAAGGCGAGCAGGACCGTTGGGTTTGCTCGCCTTCTTTTTTGCAGCGACACTACCTGTCCATCCCCACATTTCCTCACTGCTTTGATAACCGCCGCGACCGCAGCCGAGGCGGTCTCTCCGCCTACGGACGCCAATGGAATGTATGAAACCTGAAGCCCGCGCGAGGCGCCGGACGGCGCAAGGCGGAGATGATGCAGCTAGGGTGCGGGATGCTGCTGCGTCAGGCAATGAATCGTGCCGAGGCCGATCGCCAGAGCGGTGGCCTGGATCGGTATTACTTGGCGCTGCGGAAACAGACGCTGCAGGATATCGGCCGCGATCAGATCATTCGGACAGTTGAAAGTAGGCAAGAGCACGCTATTGTTTGCTATGTAGAAGTTTCCGTACGAAGCGGGAAGGCGTGCGCCACGGTGATAGACAGGCTGCGGCATCGGCAGAGCGGTGATTCGAAACGGCCGGCCGCGTTCATCGCGCATCGCCGCGATCCGGTCCAGGTTGTCCTTGAGCGCCAGGTAATTCTCGTCTGTCGCATCGTTTTCCATCATGGCCACGATGTGATCGGGCGCGACGAAGCGGGCCAACTGGTCAATATGGCCGTCGGTGTCGTCGCCCGCGATCTTTCCGTCGAGCCAAAGGATTTTTGTCACGCCAAGGTAATCGCGGAGCAGGGGCTCAACAGTCTCTTTATTTGAACGCGCTCCGTTGCGGTTGGGGTTGAGCAAGCAAACCTCAGTCGTGAGAAGCGTCCCAGCTCCATTCACTTCGATTGATCCGCCCTCGAGCACAAAATCGAGGTCGCATACCGAAAAGCCGAGACGAGCACCCAATCGGCGCGGTACGGCGTCATCAAGCTCCCACGGTGGGTACTTTTCGCCCCATGCATTGAATCGCCAGTTAAGCGCAACCTGAGCAGGAAGGTTTCGTCCGGAGCCAGTTCGGTTCACGAAGACCGGACCAAAGTCTCGGATCCACGAGTCGTTAGTGGGAACGCGCAGCCAGTCGACTCGGTCCATTCGGGCATCCGCCTCGCGCAGCATCGCACAGGCGCCCTGCTCGACCTGGCCGTCCGGCACGAGGATGCGCACCCGCTCGCCGTTACTGAGAGCGGCGGCAACCTGCGCCATCGCGCGCCGCGCATCCTCCAGAGAGTCGGGCCATGTCTCGACGTTATGCGGCCACGCCAGAAAGGTCGCCTCGTGGGCTTCCCACTCGGCGGGCATCCGGTAATGTCCGGCGACGGAAGCGGCAGGCTGTTGGGCAACAGTCACTGGGCCTAACGGTATCGCGAAGGAACTAGCTTAATTACTTGCGCCAGCGTTCGAGCAGGTCACCATAGGCGTCGATCCGCCGGTCGCGCAGGAACGGCCATAACCGCCGCACGCGTTCGACCTTCTCAAGCTTGCATTCGGCCAGCAATATGTCTTCGTCGCTGCCCGCGCGCGCCAGCACTTCACCCAGCGGTCCCGCAACAAACGAATTGCCCCAAAACTCGATCTCGTCCTCGGTGCCCACGCGGTTAACCGCAGCGACATATACGCCGTTGGCGATCGCGTGAGAGCGCTGGATCGTCTCCCAGGCGTCGCGCTGCTTCTCCCGCGCACTCGGCCGTTCGTCGCGGTACCATCCGATCGCGGTGGGGTAAAAAAGAATCTGCGCCCCAGCCATCGCCGTCAGCCTTGCCGCCTCGGGGAACCACTGGTCCCAGCAGATAAGCACGCCGAGCGTGCCGTGGCTGGTGCGATGACTCAAGAATCCAAGATCGCCTGGGGCAAAGTAAAATTTCTCGTAATAGCCCGGGTCGTCGGGTATATGCATCTTGCGATAGCATCCCGCGATTTGGCCGTCAGCGTCGATTACAACGGCGCTGTTATGATAAACGCCCGCCGCGCGCCGTTCGAACACGGGAACGATGATCCCGATTTTGCGGGCTGCGGCAAGCTTGCTCATCGCCTGCGTGCTCGGCCCCGGAATCGGCTCGGCCAGATCGAACAATTGCGCATCCTCGCGCTGGCATAAATACGGCGTGCGAAAAAGCTCCTGCAAGCATACGACCTGCGCGCCCTGCGCGGCCGCGCGCTCGGTCATCGCCAGCGCCTTTTCAAGGTTGAGCGCCGGTTCCGTCGCGCACATCATCTGAACCAGGCCGATTTGAACAGACTCCATAGGCAATTTACTAGCAACCGCAGCAAGCCAACGCCAGCGCCGCCGCATCGAGCGCCCGTCCGAGGCGCGCACGTGATGAGCAACGGCGCTGCGGCCGCCACTCTAGACGGGCGGCTATTTTTCTCGCCTGAGCTTTCGCCGCGCGAGCCGCGCTGCTATAAGGTCTAGAGCGCGATTCGACCTCGCGGTTGTAACTCGCCCGATTTGGGAATTAAATAAAACTTTGAGCGTTATATCCAATTGGCCCGGCGGCCGCCGGCCGCTGATAGCCGGGTCCCGCGCAAGGGAAGGCCGCGAACCCCGCCAGGTCCGGAAGGAAGCAACGGCACCGGCTCAATCTCTGTGCCGCGGGGGTGCCTGGCTATCATTTGACCGGCGGCGCCGGGCTTACGTGATTGAGGGATAAGGCGATGGCCGAGGACGCTTCATCCCATCTGGTACTGGCGCGCAAATGGCGACCAGGGCGCCTTGAAGACCTGGTGGGCCAGGAGCACGTCACGCGCATCCTAAGACAGGCGCTGGCGAGCAGGCGCGTGGCTCACGCCTTTTTGTTCTGTGGTATTCACGGCGTCGGCAAGACCTCGGCCGCGCGAATTCTCGCGCGATGTTTGAATTGTACCCGCGGACCGACCTGCGAACCGTGCGGCGAATGCCAGCCATGCGTGGAGATCAGCGAAGGGAGGTCGCTGGACGTCGTCGAGATCGACGGCGCCACATATCGCAAGATTGACGATGCTCGCGCGATTATCGAAAACCTAGCTTATCGCCCAGCCCGCGACCGATACAAGGTCTACATCATCGACGAAGCGCATCAGCTGACCGATCAAGCCTTCAACGCGCTGCTGAAAACGCTCGAGGAGCCGCCCGCGCACGTCAAGTTCATCCTGGCGACCACCGAGCCGCAGAAGATGCCGGAAACGATCCTGTCGCGCCTCCAGCGCTATGACTTCCGGCGTATCCCATCAGCGCAAATAGTCGCGCGTCTGGGTGACCTTGCCAAACGCGAGGGCGTTACCGTAGAAACGGGCGCGCTGACGCTGATCGCGCGCGAGGCCGGTGGCAGCATGCGCGACGCTGAACGCATGCTCGAGACGGCGGTTGCGATGGCGCCCGACGGCGTGCGCGAGAGCGAAGTTGCCGCCGCGCTGGGCGTCGCCAGCCGCAGTCGAATCCTAGCGCTCGTCGAGACGATTTTAAACCGCAACCCCGCGCGAGCGTTGCACGCCGTGCGCCAGGCTTACACTGACGGTGCGCGAGTCGAAGCGCTCGGCCATGACTTGTTAGAGACGATACGCAATCTTGCGCACGCCAAGCTGAGCGCAGGGCAGGGCGGCGAGGGGCTGCTTGACACCCTGCCGGATCAGGAGGCCACCGACCTGAGCCGACTTGCTCAAGCACCGTCGCTGCGTGACATCACGCGGTTGTTCCGACTGATGGCTCAGGCGCAAGAGGAGATTCTCCGCTCGCCATACCCTGAGCTGTTGTTGGAAATGGCGGTGGTACGGATGGCCACCCTGGCGCCGGTCCTGGATGCGGACGAGCTGATGCGCGCGATCGAGCGAGCGCAAGCCGCGCAGCCAGCCGACCGGCCGGACGCGCGCGCCCGCTCCACGCGGAGCAATTCGGCGCTGCCGACGGGCTTAAGAGATTCGGCCGCGAGGAGGACCGCGAGCGACTCGGCCCCGAACATTCCCTCGACAGGGTCGCCGCAGTTGAATAATCCGACCGAAAGACCGCAACAATCGGCGTCGCCGCAGACCCAGCCCGCCGAGAGCGTTGCCGGGCTCGACGCGGATCCGACGCAGCGGCCACGTGGCGTACAGCACATTCGCGTTGAAGGCGAGGTGAAGGCCGACGCGCCGCGTCGCGTGGCAGACGAGGCGTCGATGCCTGATCTACCTGAGCTTCGCGAGTATATACGCTCTAAGAAGGGAGCTCTTGCGGCCTTTATGGAACACGGCGCAAGCCTCGCGCTCGAGGGAGACACGCTCGTCGTGACCGCCCGCGACGGCATCTACGTGCGCTACTTTAACGATCACCTCAAAACATTCGCCGAGCTCGCCTCGCAGTTCTATAGGAAGCCGATCGCCGCAAGGATGAGGACCGAACCCTCGACGGCTGGTGGCGCTCCCGACGTGGCTGCGCCCGGGACCGTATCGAGCGCCAATGATGAAGACCTCTACGATGAAGCGCAGACAGCCTCGACCGCGCCGGCGAACGCTCACGCGGAATCCGACGCCAAGATGCGCCAAAACAATCGCGCATCCAGAAGCGAGGCGCTGAAAGCCGACCCGGTGGTGCGGATGATCCTTGACCAACTCGACGCTCGATTGGTGAGCGTCCGAAGCCGCGCGCCCCGCGCCGAAATTGAACCAGCAGAGCAAGCGGGCCAGGCAGTAAAAGGGGGTTCTAACCGTGGCTGAACTCGACCTCACAGCCCTGTTCAAGCAAGCACAAGCCTTGCAGGCAAAGCTTCAGGAAATGCAGGAAGGAGCGGCGAACAGGACCGTCGAGGCCGAGTCCGGCGGCGGGATGGTACGCGTGGTCGTGGATGGTTCGATGCGCGTGCGCAGCGTAACCGTCGATCCGGTGCTGCTTTCAAACGGCGACAAGGCGATGCTCGAAGACTTGGTGGTGGCAGCCGTCAACGAAGGGCTTCGCCGCGCTCAGGAGATGATGAGCGGCGAGTTCGGTAAGCTCGCCGGAGGGTTGCAGGGCGTTAAGTTGCCGTCAGGCGAGTGAGCCCGGACCGGGCCTGCCGTTTCAACCATGGCGGAAAACCATCGTAACAGCGAAGGCCTGCCGTCGGCGATGACGCGCTTGGTGCGCTCGCTCGCGCGATTGCCGGGAATCGGGGAAAAAACGGCCACTCGTCTTGTATTGGTGTTGTTGAGTTGGCCGCGCGAGCGCGTGATCGAATTAGCCGAGTCGCTGCTTGAGATGAAAGAGCGCGTGGGTCTATGCACGTCATGCTTTGGCCTGTCCGACACCGCGACCTGCAACGTGTGCGCGGATGCGCAGCGTGATCAGGGCTCAATCTGCGTGGTCGAGACACCCGCGGACCTGCTGGCAATAGAACGCGCAAGGGCCTTTAAAGGCGTTTACCACGTGCTGCACGGCGCGCTCGCTCCGGTTCAGGGTATCGGACCGGATGACCTGAAAATAAGCGAGTTAAGGGAGCGTATCGAACGCAACCCCGCCGGCACTGTGCGCGAGGTTATTATCGCGACCAACGCCACCGTCGAGGGCGACGCTACCGCGCTTTATTTGGCTAAGGTACTTAGACCGCTGGGCATAAAGACCACACGGCTTGCGCGCGGCCTTCCGACCGGCAGCGATCTCGAATACAGCGACGTAGCCACGCTGAGCGCGGCGCTGAACTATCGGCGCGAGCTTTAGGGCGCTTTCGCCAAATCTCCCGCGGAAAAGACGAACGCCGCCACGTAGGGCTGCGCTCGGGCTATCGGCCTTTGAGTGCTCAAGGCACTGCCGACTGGTCGCCCTCGGCTAACTAAACGCTCGCGCAATCCCTACGCGAGCGCGGGCTTAGGCGGCAACACGAGCACGCCCGGCTCTTTGTCGCGCTCGGCCTGCTTGGCCTTATCCCTAGCGCTTTCCGGCGCAGATGGCAGTCCACCCGCGGGTGGGATTGCCGCTTGGTTAGGGGCACTTTCGGCCGCGCCTTCACCCTCGCGAACGCGCTTAACGATAGCCTCTACCTCGCTGCCGTTCAGCACCTCTTTTTCGAGCAAATCCTCAGCGACAGCGTGAAGGACGTTGATGTGCTCGGAGAGCAATGTGCGGGCGCGCTGGTAAGCCTCGTTGACGATCCGGTGAACTTCGCGGTCGATTTCTATGGCGGTTTGCTCAGAGTAATCCTTGTGGCGAGCGATATCGCGTCCCAGAAAGATCTGCTCCTCCTTACGTCCGAAGGCGATCGGTCCGAGGTTCTCGCTCATGCCCCACTCACACACCATTTTGCGCGCCAGCTCGCTAGCCTTCTCGATATCGTCTCCGGCGCCCGTGGTCACGTGGCCAAACACGATCTCTTCGGCAACGCGCCCGCCGAACATCATCGCGAGCCGCGTCATCAAATATTCACTCGAGTAAGTATAGCGATCGTCGAGCGGGAGTTGTTGTGTAACGCCGAGCGCCATTCCGCGCGGAATAATCGTTACCTTGTGAACCGGGTCGGCGCCGGGCGACAAAATCGCCACGAGCGCGTGACCAGCCTCGTGGTAAGCGGTGTTGCGCCGCTCAGCCATCGACATCACCAGCGAGCGCCGCTCCACGCCCATCAGCACCTTGTCCTTGGCCACCTCAAACTCGTTCATGCCGACTTTGTCCTTGTTGCGGCGCGCCGCCAGCAAGGCGGCCTCGTTAACCAAGTTCTCGAGGTCGGCACCCGCGAAACCCGGTGTCGCGCGAGCGAGTTGATCGACTGACACGTCCTCGTTAACCGGCACTTTACGAATATGAACGCGCAGAATTTCCTCACGCCCCTTTACGTCCGGGCGCGGAACCACCACGCGGCGGTCAAAACGACCGGGACGCAGCAGCGCGGGATCGAGCACGTCGGGGCGGTTGGTAGCGGCAACCAGAATCACGCCCTCGTTGGCCTCGAAACCATCCATCTCCACAAGCAACTGGTTCAGGGTCTGCTCGCGTTCGTCGTGGCCTCCACCTAATCCGGCGCCCCGATGGCGCCCGACGGCGTCAATTTCATCAATAAAAATGATGCACGGCGCGTGCTTTTTGCCCTGCACGAACAAGTCGCGCACGCGCGAGGCGCCCACGCCGACAAACATCTCAACAAAGTCGGAACCGGAAATGGAGAAGAACGGTACCCCTGCTTCGCCCGCGATCGCGCGCGCCAGCAGCGTCTTGCCGGTGCCCGGCGACCCGACCAGAAGCACGCCCTTCGGGATACGCCCACCGAGGCGAGTAAAGCGCTTCGGGTCGCGCAGGAACTGGATGATCTCCTGCAGTTCTTCTTTGGCTTCCTCTATTCCCGCCACGTCGGCGAAGGTCACTTTTGCGGTGTTCTCGTTGAGCAATTTCGCCCGGCTCTTGCCGAACGACATCGCCTTCCCACCACCGATTTGCATCTGGCGCATAAAGAAAATCCAGACGCCAACCAGCAGGAGCATCGGGAACCACTGCACCAGCGCGACCATCCACCACGGATCGCCCTCTTCCGGCTTGGCGGCGATCTTTACGCCTTTACGCCGCAGCAGGCTGATTAGGTCCGGGTCTTGGGGTGCGTAGGTGCGAAAGCGCTCGCCCTGGAGGGTGCGGCCGTGGATCAAATTTCCCTGGATCGTAACTTCAGCGACCTGCCCTTTTTCGACCTGATTGGTAAAGTCGGAGAAGATTACCTCGGGCTCATGAGGCCGTTGTCTGCTGAAAATGTTGAAGACCAGCAGAAACATCATCCCTAGCACGAGCCAGAGAGCGATGGTTCGCGAGAATTGATTCATTTCAATCTAACCTGATTAAACGCTAGCATGGGGGTTTGCCTTCGGGCAATCAGCGAACGGGCGCGCAACTTTAGCACTGTCGACGTCTGCGCGCGCACCAAAGCCCGCCGGGAACGCGCGAGTCCGGGCACCCATACGATTTCCCCATTTAGCGTCACTACGGGAAAATTAGCCCGCCGCGGTCGCGGAATGTGCCGCTCCCGAAACAAATGCTTGAGTTTGCGGCTCGAATTGTCGCCCATTATCGTTAGGCGGTCGCCGGGGCGGAAATTCCTCACCCGAAGGCCGTCGCCAAGCTCGCTCGCGTCAAACCAAGCCTCGTCCGGAGGGAGCATCGGCACCGCCCCGTCAGCCGGCCCCAACGAAGCGTCGAACCTAACCTGAGCGGGCTCGACAACCGTGACGCCTGGCACATTGAGCGTCACGTCGAAGGCTTGCGCGGTTGGTTTTGCGCCAAAACTGCGCTCAAGGAGGAGCAATTGATATTGGCGCCGGGCAATAAGATGACCAGGCAAGTTTACAAGCCCATTGGGCGGACCAAAAAGGCTCAAATGGACTACGGCATCGACGTGCGACCGCTCGACCCGCCGCAAAGAGCCTACGCTGCGCGCGATAAATTCGCGTATCATCGCGGCGACTAAGGCTTGGGGCAACTCTCCGACGCCACTGATATCAAGCCCGCCGACAGCAACAGATGCGACCGTGGAATCGCTCATAGAATTCGCCACGACCGGCTCCGGACCAGCGCTCTCCACACCCAGCGCGTCCGCCGTGACCAAACGACGTTCGAGTTCGCCAGAAGCGAGGGCGGTCACAAGCCGGTCAAGGCGCTCCATTTCGACACCGAGCGCGCACAGCCGACCGGACAACCCGCAAGCGAACTGCGACTCCAGCAGCGGAATCAGGTCGTGCCTGATGCGGTTTCTCAAGCGCTCGGGGGAGCTGTTACTGCTATCGGCAACCCACGCGGCATCTATTTCGCTGAGGTAGCTTAGGATCTCCCGGCGAGTTGCGCCGAGCAATGGTCGGATCAAATTTCCCGGTCCGGCCTCGGCCATCCCCTTAAGACCCCTGATTCCCGCGCCGCGAATAAGCCGCATCAGGATCGTCTCGGCCTGGTCGTCGCGATTGTGACCGAGCGCGATCCGCTTGGCCTGACGCGACGCGGCGACGCGGCGCAAGAAATCCAAGCGCGAGACGCGCGCGCGTTCCTCCAGATTCGGCATCGTGGGGTAAAGGCCGCTTGCCGTTTCCACCGTGAGCGGCACGGCGATCTCTACGCACAGCGCGCGCACGAAACGCTCGTCGCGCTGGGACTCCTCGGCCCGCAAACCATGATTGAAGTGGGCAGCGCTTAGGCGCATCTCCCACTGCGGCGCCAGCGCAACCAGGGCACGCAAAAGTGCGACGGAGTCGGGGCCGCCTGACAAGGCGACCAGGACTGACTCGCCGCGCTCGACCCCGATTCGGCCGAGCGCGCGCGCAACAATTCTCTCAACCGTATGCACGGCACGCTGCGCCCGCTTGAGCCATAGGCGAACTCGCTTCGCTAAGACCGTAGGCTAACGACTAGGTCTTAGCGGCAACAGGGCTTGAACGTCTGCGGCCGCACCGGCTGCAGCGACCGCGACGGGAGCGGAGCATTCTGCTCGCTCTTCTGAAAGCGGGCCGGTTATCAGGCTGGCACGATGGCTCCTATCCGGGAAGTTGTTCGAGCAAATTCAATATAATGCTAATGCCGGGCAGGTTGACTTCCAATTCCTCGGCGAGCGTCGAGATAAGCCGAGCACGCTTAAGCGCGGCGGCGTCGTATAGCGCCACCTCGCCACCACCGCGCTTTACGAACGTCGCGGGCCGGATCAGTTCTTCGCGCTCCCACAGCGTCAGCTCCCGTTCGGAAATGTGGCATATCGTGCAGAGCACGGCGCGCGAATAGAGCGTGGACGAGCGGGATTGTTGCCGGTTGCGGTTTTGCCTGGAAGCAGTTGTCCGCCTGACCATCCTCAACTCCCCAAAAGTTCGCTGCGAGGGTCGGCCGGGTGGCGCGCGCGATGACGCTCCGCGAGCTGGCGCATCAAGGCGCGCTCGCTCTCGGACAGGCCGGTCGGCGCCAGCACCTTGAGTTCGTATTGCAGATCACCCGCCGGCTCTTTCCCCCGGCCTGGGATGCCGCGGCCTTTAATTCGCAACACCCGGCCGGTTTGGCTCTCCGGCGGGATTCTCAACGACACGCGTCCTGTGGGCGTCGGGACGGTGATTTCAGTTCCTAAAGCCGCCTCGTAATCCCACAGCGGCAGGAGGCAGCGAACGTGGCGCCCGTCAACGGTAAAGACTTTGTCAGGCTTAAGACGCAGGCTTAGGTATAGATCGCCGTTGAGATCAGGCTTGGAGCCGCGTCCGCCCTGCCCTTTCAGGCGCATCCTCATTCCATTGGTCACGCCTGGCGGAATAGTCACTTCGAGCGCGCGGCGGCTTGAAATTATCCCGCTTCCGCCGCATGCAGGGCAAGGTCGAGCGCTGTGAATCACCCGACTATGCCCATGCCGCTCCTCTTCCATCACTAAGCCGGAGCCGCCACAGCTGGTACATTCATCCTGAACGGCCATTTCTATTCGCCGCTGGGCTCCGGTGATCGCTTCCTTTAGCGTTACCTCCAGCTCCGCTTCGGCGTCCGGAGCGCGTTGGGCACCGCGCGCCCGCGCGCCCAAGCCTTCGAACGGAGAAAAGCCGTAACGTTCCCCACGCGGTTCGAAGCCGAAGAAGCTTTCGAAGAAATCGCTGAAGCCGCCGGTACCCGCGCGCGGCCCCTGGCTCCAGGCATAGCGGCGACGAAGCTCGTCCTCGCTTGTGCCTCGCTCGAAGTCCGCTCCGAGTTGGTCGTATTTCTTACGTTTCTCGGCGTCGCCAAGGACCTGATACGCCTCGTTGATCTCCTTGAACTTGCGCTCGGCTTCCTTGTTGCCGGGGTTGACGTCGGGGTGATACTTACGGGCAAGCTTGCGGTAGGCGGTCTTGATATCCGCCGCCGAAGCATCGCGTTTCACGCCCAAAACGTTGTAATAGTCTCGAAATTCCATCGGCTAGCTTACCGCTTCTCGCGGCGTCGCATTCCGTCCCGCCCGAGCCATCTGCCCTCCATCTGTGCAGGCACCGGTGCCTTCACGCGCCGCTAACGCCTCGACCCTCGGGCATCTCGCTTTTGACCGCCCCGCTCTTGCGGAAAATCTCGCGAACTTCCTGCTCGAGGTGCGAGAGTTCATCTTCAAGGCGCACCTGGCGACGCCACAGCGACAGCACATATAAAAAGATAGCCACGAATATTATGCTGTACGCGGCAAAAAGGTAGGAGAGATGGTTCATGACGTGGCGTCCTCGGTTACCTGAGCGGAGGCGAGGGTCTGTCTCAGTTGATAAATTCGCGATTTAACGCGCAGCGTCTTCAGCCGCAGCCAAAACAGCCATGCGTACAGCAGCGTAACGGCCACCATCGAAACGAGAAGCGTCTGCACCATGCGCGGATCCTCAAGCCCGTGCTCTCCTGAGCGAGTGATCAACACCGCGGGATGAATCGTTCGCCACAAGCGCACCGAGATGACAATCAGCGGGATGTCGAGGACGGCGATAATCGCCACCACCGCCGCCAAGCGCGCCACCTGCTCGCTATCCTCGCCGATCACGCGAAGCATCAGGTAGCCGCTATAAAGCAACCACAAAATAAAGGTTGTCGTCAGCCGCGAATCCCACGTCCACCAGGTGCCCCAGATGGGCTTAGCCCATAGCGAACCAGTGATCAACACCAGCGTGCAGAAGAGCATGCCGACTTCCGCGGCTGCGTAGCCAATGTCGTCCCAAAGTTGTTGCGCAAAAAACAGATAAAGGCCGCCGGCGATAGCGCTTAGACCGAATCCCATGAAGGCAGCCCACGCGCACGGCACGTGGAAATAAAAGATTCGCTGGACGATTCCCTGGTCGGCTTCGGTCGGGACATAAACGAAGACCATGAACAACGCGACCGGAACCAGCGTGCAGGTAACGGCGGCGAATACGGTGCTCGGTGACAACCTCATCCTTCTTATATGATACGCGGCGGCGCGGGTTTAGACCCACCCACGGCTCGTTACTCTTCCGCTCGCGGGGACCTTAGGGCGCCAGATATTCAAAGAGCAGGTAGCCGCAGGTGACGAATAGAAGATCGCACGCGGCGAGAATCTTCAGCGGCAGCAGCACGGCCGTCAAACCGCTGCCGCCCAGCACTGCGGTACTGGCTTTAATACCCGCAATTAACTCCGGCACGTAAAGTGGGGCGGCGAGCAACGCCAGCAGCATCTCTCCCGCACGTAGCCTACTTGTGGTGGTCCCTAGAAGCGTACTTAGGGCGGCAAGGCCGAGCGCGCCTAAAAGCAATATAGGAATCAACCGCAAAAGGTTTGTGTCAAACTGCAGGTTGAAAAACAACACCAGGAGCAACAATAAGGCCGCCTCGGACACCGCCATCGATAATCCGACGCCTGCCACTTTAGCAACATAGATCGTCGACGGCTCCAGCGGGCTTAGGCGCAGGCCCTTAATACAGTCGTTTTCATGCTCCGCCGCCACGGCAAGGCTGGCAGCTGGAAGTCCGGAAAGAATGAGCGCGACCCACAGCGCGCCAGCCGCCGACGCCGGACGCCCTCCCGCCTCGGGGCCGTATGCGATCGCCAAGACCACCAACACTAGCAGCGACAAGACGCAAAGCTCGAGCACAACTCGCCCTCCGCGCCGCTCAAGCGTGAGGTCCTTATGCAAAAGAAAGCGGAGACCAGCCAGCATCGGTGTGCGCAAAGTCACAGGCTGACCATCAAACCAGCTAATGAAAAACCCGCGGCCGTTCTCAAGATAGCATCCACCGCCAAACTATGCGGCGATTCGCCTCGGCGCCGGCGGGAAGCAGTCGACCCGAGTTCAGGCGGTAGCTTTCCATCTCGGCATCCTTTAGCGCAACCGTTTCATGTGACGTAACGAGGACGGCGGCTCCGCGCGCCAACCGTTCTTGTAGCAAGTCGACCACTAGCGCCGTGCCCTGCGGGTCAAGCGAAGCAAACGGCTCGTCGAACAAAATCAGTTCCGGCTCACCGATTAAAGCGCGCGCGATCGCCAAGCGCTGCTCCATTCCCCGCGACAGTTCGCGCGCGCGCTGGTCACCCACCGCGCTAAGGCCCATGCGTTCGAGCCAGCGCGCCGCATCTTCACTCGCACGCTCGCACCCGTTGAGCTTGGCGTAGAACTCGAGATTCTCGCGGGGGGTCAGGTTTCGGTACAGCATGCTGCGATGGAGCATCACGCCAACACGGCGGCGGTCCTGGGCCTGCAAACGGCGAACGTCTTGACCGAACATGCGCACCTGACCCGCGCTGGGCCCGATCAATCCGCACAGGGCGTGCACGAGCGTGGATTTGCCGGCGCCGTTGGCTCCCGTAATCAGCGCCAGGTGCCCGCGTTCCAGCCTTAGATTAACCTCGGCTAAAACGGACCTTAGCCCAAACATCACGCTGAGGTTCAAAGCCTCGGCCAGCGCAATATTCATTGCTCGCACGCAGTGCAACGCATCAGCGGGCACAGCGGACCCAAACACGCGCAACCGCTCTGCCCGTATGCTGGCCAGACCGAGGCAAGATTCCCGCAACAGGCACGGCGGACTTGACAAGCCTGCAGCGCCCAGCACCTTCGGGCAGCCGGTCGATCCGCAAGCATGAGGCTCATCGCGCCGTAGAAACGCGAACACCGCAGCTAGAGCAGAATTGCGCCGAGGCGTAGCGCCTCGCTCCGCAGGCGGGACAAAACCCGTTTTGCATCACTGCCGACCGCGGCCCTTCTGCCGCTCCAGGTTGCCTCCCGAGCGCGTTAGTTCTCGATACCGCGCCCGGCTGGTCTTTATCAGTTAGCAGAAGAATCGCATCCGGCGCCGCCTCGCGCCCGCCGGCGGAAACCTCGCGCGGCTGCTCCGGCGAGCTGACAGAGGCTTTGTGGGCGTCTGTTGGATGGGCCTCCGGCGCGTGACGTTCGGCGATCGTCCACTGCTTTTCAACGCGGGGGTTCAGCCGCTCAAGCGCGGCCATCGCGCTTAGCGCGCGGGCCTCCAAACGGGTGCGCAGCTGCTGATAGTCGGCACGAGAGAGCTTGTTCATCTGATGGTCAAACTCCAACTCGCGCAACCCGTGGACAGCCTGCGCTCGCTCATGTTCCAGCCGCTCGCGCTGTCCGTCGGGGCCTCTGCTGGCGGGCTCGGCGGAAGAGCCGTAGAGCGGAGCGCTCACGAAAAGCGCAACCCCGACAAAGAGCAGCAGAGCAGCGATCGCGTAAGTCATCTCAAATCAATCCGAAGCCTCGCCGAAATCCGGCGCTTGGCGTCGTAACTTTGCCTACCTCGGCGCTCGCGCGTTGGAAATCTCATGCTGGCTAGCCAAGCCTCTCCACTTCGCGTCTTAAACGATAACGCAGCTTCACGTCGTACCCTTGAACCGATTCGTTTGCTTCCGCTATCGGCTTCGACGGGCGAGCACGCCAGCGCGCCAACACGATGAGAATTACGGCCGCGCCGAAAAAAATCGCCGCAAACGGCATCACCCAGGCGAGCAGATTAAAGCCCTCAGGTTGAGGCGAAGACAAGACCTTTTCCCCGTACTTGGCGCGAAATTGTTCCAAAATCTGATGCTTGGTCAAACCGGAATTAAGCATCTTCTCAATCTGCTCGCGCACCGGCACGGAAAAACTGCACATCGGATGGTTGCAGTTGGCGACCGTAAGCCCACATCCGCACTGACAGGTAAGCCCTTCGGCGACTTCATCTAGGGACGCCCTGGATGGCGCCGAGACAGTGCGCGAGAGCGCCGAGCCGAAAGGCGCAAGGGCCGCGAGCGAGGCCAGGAGAAAAAGCAGGAACGCCACCCTTCTCAAAACGACTCGCCCTCGAAATCGGCGGTGTCAGCAGCTTGCCAGCCCAGGGTGCGGCGCTCCCACGCGCGCGAGATGGCCTCGCGCTCGCGCACGTCCGGCCACATGGCGACCACGGTGCCTAACGCCATCAGAAAGCCGCCAGCCCACAGCCACAAGACCAACGGCGTGAGGAAAACCTGGAAGGTCGCGAGGTTGCTCTTCGGATCGAGTCCGGCGAACACTACGTAAAGGTCCGCGCTCGGGGTGGTGCGCAGAGCGATTTGCGTCGCCGGCTGTTGCTGGCGTTTGTAGAACACCCTGGCCGGCTCCAAAACCCCTAACGAGCGGCCGTCTCGGCTCAACTCAAGGCGCGCGCCCAGGCGCTCCATATGAAACGTTTCGTCGCCAGACACGCCAAGATATTTGAGCTTATAGTCGCCGATATCCAGGGTTTGGTTCGGCGCCAAACTGCGCTTGACCTCGACCTTGAAGAAAGATGAAGCGACGATACCCACGAAGGCCATCGCCACGCCCAGGTGGACGATATAGCCGCCGTAGCGACGATTGTTCTTGGCGACCAGGTTCACCAGGGCGCGCGGCGCCGCCTCGTTCACCGCGCGCCGACGCGCCATCACGCCGCGGCTAAACTCGAGCATGACCGTGGCCGCTACGAATGCCGCCAGCGACAGCGCGCTCAACACGTACCATTGGAGCACGCCCAAAGCAGCCGCCGCGGCGCCCACCGCGACGCCGATCACGGCCGGCATGCTGAAGTTCGCCACCAGGTTGCGCGTCGACGCGCGCCGCCAGGCGATCAGCGGCCCCACACCCATTAGAAAAAGCAGCGCGAGAGCGAGCGGGGCGTTCACCTCGTTGAAAAAGGGCGGTCCAACGGTGATTTTCACGCCGCGGACGGCCTCGGAGATGATCGGAAATACCGTGCCCCAGAACACCGCAAAGGCGATGCCAACCAAAACCAGGTTGTTAAAAAGAAAGGCCGCTTCCCGCGAAAGGAACGACTCAAGCTCGGCTGTGCTGCGCAACAGCTTCACGCGATAAAGTAGCAGCGCGGTGTAACATACGACGACCACCCCCAGAAAGGTGCTGAAGTAGGGACCGAGGCCGGATTGCGTAAACGAATGGACCGAGGAGATCACGCCGCTGCGTGTGATGAATGTACCAAACAGCGTCAGAGCGAAAGCAAGACCTATCAGCGCGAGGTTCCATACCTTCAGCATGTCCTTGCGCTCCTGGATCATCACCGAATGCAGGTACGCGGTCATCATCAGCCACGGCATAAAGGCCGCATTTTCCACCGGGTCCCAGGCCCAATAGCCACCCCAGCCTAACACCTCGTACGCCCAGCGCGCGCCGAACAGGTTGCCCAACGTGAGAAAGAACCATGAGAACAGCGCCCAACGGCGGGTGCGCCGAATCCACGCGTCGTCCAGGCGGCCGCTCACCATCGCCGCTACTGCGAAGGCAAAGGGAACCGTTGTGCTTACATAGCCGGTGTAGAGCGAGGGCGGATGAATCGCCATCCAGTAGTTTTGCAGCAACGGGTTGAGGTCGCCCCCCTCCGGCGGGCGCGGAAAAGCTCGCGCGAACGGCGGCGTGACGAAGTTCAACATTATCAAGAAGAAACTCGCCACCGCGGCCAGAGTGAAAAGTGCGTAGGGCGTCAGCTCAAGACCAGTATCGCGGTTTTGCCAAGCCACTATCGCGGCAAAAATCGCCAACAGAAAGGTCCACAACAACAGCGAACCCTCCTGTCCGCCCCATAGCGCCGTGATCTTATAAAAAGTCGGCAGCGTAGTGCTCGAATGCTGGGCGACGTACTTGATCGCAAAGTCGCTGCTGAAAAGCGCGTTCAAGAGCACGCCGGTCGCGATCGCCACCATACCGGCCATCGCCCACAACGCATGACTCGCGCTCTCGACCAGCGCGGGCATTTTCCGCCTCGCACCCATAAGACTGGCGCCGCAAGCGTATAGCGCGAGCAAAAGCGCAAGGGCTAGGGCAAAACTACCGATAAAAACCATAGCTCCCTATTACAATCGCAATGGACCGCTGCTGGCAAACAGCCGACGGCCTCGGTTCACGCATTTAAACTTCCGACGAGTCGCCGGCAAGCCTCATAGTCACCTTCGCCGGAGCGCCAAGAGGCACCGTGAACATCCGCAGCGCGAACAGCCAAGACGTCGTCGCTTAAGCGTCATTTTCTTCGCGCCGAGTCCGCGGGAGCAGTGAGGAGGGAGAAAGCGGAAAAACTGGCGTGACAGGCCTAGCGCTACTTCTTGGTCTCTGGCACATACTTTGAGGGACAGCTTGTAAGCACCTGGTCTGCAGCCACGGTCCGCGACGAGATGAGCTTACCCTCTACGATAACGTCGCGATTCTCAGCAAACATGTCCGGCTTAGGCTGACCGACGGATATTACCACGAATGCCGCTGGGTGCGCGCCAAAGCTCCGCCGCCGGTCGGGTTCGCCGACCTGACCCTCCGGCATTGCCGCGGCTTCGGCCTCTCCCTGGCTCTTCCCGTCAGCGGCGTAGCCGTTGTCTGTGGAAACCAACGCCACTGTGGCTGACCGTCCGCCCGCCTTTCCGGCCGCGCCCGCGCCGTCAACCGACATCGCGTGCGACTTAGCGCCACCAGCGTCGGGAATCGGCACGATCGTAAAGACCAGCTTGAGAGACGAAGGATCCCAGCTAACGCTTCCCGGCTTGACGCGCCCCGCGATACGCAAAGGTTGACCCTTCAGTGTATCGGCTGACGCCGCAACCTCTGACACCGTGAGATAATACTCGGCGGTGTTGCGAATCGCGGTAATGATCAAATAGACGATCGCGCCCGCGATGAGCCCACCGCCGATGAGGAAACGTGGCTTTATACGCATCAGTCTGCCGAATAAATTCTATACTCCTATCGCCGAGGAAGGTAGCCGACTTCCGGGTTTTGCTGGGGGCCGCGGAACAGCCGATCAATTTCAGCGGTTCGGCGGCAGGATCGCACTCGTATGGCGCAATTTGCCGCCCTCACCGCGTTAGCACGCGAATCCGGCGGGGGCTTTAAGGCAGTGGCAACAAACTTCGAGCGTAGGAGCGCGTAGGACGTTGCGCGCCGCGCCCACCGGCACTCAATTTTCTCGCCGGCGAGCTACACGCGCCGTCTTGACGCGCTCAGGTCAGCGCTTGCCGGACCCTTGAGAGTGGCAGCGAGACCGGATTCAAGGGTCCGACAAGCATCTCAAGCATTAGAGGTTACTATCGCGGTGTCGGCGACGTTGTGTTTGCGCCCATGTTTCCGAAGAGATTGCCCAGACCAGGTGGAAAAGACGTGGGCTGTTGCTCTGGTGAAACCGATACCAAGACGTCGCTCTGGGCGGCGTTTTTAATCGCCTGCTCCGCATCCTCGGGCAGCAGATAGCGTTCCACCACCTGCCGAGTGACATAGCTGGCTACCGCGGCGACATAGCCGCCGTGAGTCCCGTACAAGGATTGCAGGGAAGGTCGCGGATCACCCGCCGATGCTGCGTCTTCGTCCGTGACGGGCAGCGGGAGGTACATGCCGTTGAGTCCGCAGATGTCGCCTTCCGTAAAACCAGCGCGACGCAGGTTCCATCCGGTCAACGTGGCGGTTGGCACGCCCACTAGCGGCACCCGCACACCGCCGAGGTCGATGCCCAGCTTGTCAGTCTTTGGCACTTGGACCTGGTAGGTGTTGAGGAAACTCGGATGCCAATTTGTGATGACGCCGCCGTTGTTCGCGACACCCGAACCGAAATCCTTCTCGCCCGTTGCGTTGTAGTAGCCATCATAGCTGACCCCCGGAATTTCAGGGAAAGCAACGGCCTTCTGATCGAGAGGATCGCTCACCAAGGTGCCGTCTCTGATGGTCGGATACACGCTTGGCGGGGGCGGGATCTTCTCGGTGACCCACCGGTCGAGCGCGATGAACAGGGCGCGCACCGCCGGCCAGCGCGTTACGGGATTGCTCAACTGCTGGCATTCATTGTCCGGGCCAAGCGATGGCTGGCTGCCGGCTATCACAAAGTGTTCGGTGCCGGCGATGAAATAGACGCGAACGTTCGGCGGCAAGGGGACGTCGTGGCCGAAGCCGTCGGTTGTCACTAGGGACTGATCGCCCCACCACCATTCGCTGGAAGAATTAACCTGGATCACGTACGGGTCCGTTTGCGGTCGCTTGAGGATTCCGTCGGATCGCGGCCCTTGAATTATCCCCTGGGCCACCAGCGGATTCTCTCGCACGCCGAAGTTAAAAGGAAAGGTCACGCTGGGATAGATTCGCGCGCGGTGTTGGTCCGACCACGGATTAAGCTGCCCAAAGCGGTAGTTCTCCCCCTGGCCTAGGAAGGCCGCGCCCACGTCTATGTCCACGCCGTCAAACACCTTGCGGCCGGACAGATCCTCGTTGAACCCCTGGTAAAGGTAATCCCGAAGATAGGCCCCGCTCTGCGAAGCGCCCCAACCCAGCGCGTATCTGACGCCGCCGGCGTCCGCCAAAGGGTTTGGGGTGCCCGCCGAGTCTTTGTCGTAGTAGCGGAAGAAAGAAACGACGTCGCGCGTGGCTGCGTAGCCGATCCCCAGCACCAAGGGGTTCTGCGCCACGTAATCGAGTTCGTAAACCTTTCCGCTTTGAAAGCCACCGGTCAAGCAAATCTCGGTCGGGCTTTTAAAAGACCACTCGCTTTGCGGAACGAGAGTGCCTACCGGAATCACCGTGGCGGGCGGGCGCGGCGAGTCGCTTTTGCGGACGTAGAGCTTAGCGGTGTTCATCTGGCTCTGGACTGCAGGGTAGCTGTAATAGCTCGACGAGCCGCTTAGCGGCATACATGTGGTGGTACCATTTGACGAGAAATCCAGCGGTTCGGAGTAGTCGACCGCTATCTGCTGCGTAATCGGACTGCCGTCCGGCTGGGTCGCGATCGGCACCTGAATCGTGATCCGATTCGGCGCGGGCAGCGCGTCACCCTCCCATCCGGCCCAAAGCAAGGCGTAACCGCGGTTGAGCAGGAAGCCGTTGCCGAAATCCTGCAGCGTCGTTGGGTCGTTATTCACGCCGGCGTCGTTCATTGCCGCGAGGATCAGGATGCTTCCCCGGTTGTTTACCTCGTAAAGAATCTTATGGTTCCATTTGCCTGAATCCACAGGACGCAACAAAAGAAAGTCGGTGCTGTATTCCACCATGCCACTCGCATTGCGGGGGGCGTTCTGAATATCGGTGATCACGGCATTGCGCGGATCCGTCGGGTCGAGCTGAAAATCGATCGTACCTCGTATCTTTTCGTACGCCCCGGACGGTCCGAAGGAGTGCCCCCCGGCGACTATGGAAGTCTCGGTGATATGCAATACAGCAGTCGTGGGTGCAGACTCGTTGATAGTTGCGGCGTACAGGAGTTTAGCAGAGACGGAAAAACTAGATAGGAAAGTGATTGACGTTAACGCAGTAAGCAACGCGCGCCAACTGCAATAGGTTTCACCCATATAAATCCCCCATTTGGACGAGGAAGCCTCGCCCGCATGACTGAGCTGTTGGTCCGACCGCTTGTCGAGCTGCCTCAGGCGCCGGCAACCGCAGCGGAATCCTTGCCCGCGTATACTCAACCGGGCATGCCAACGTCATGTAAATTTTGCTCTACCTGAGACGAACGCGATCTCCCAGGACAGCATAGTTACCCCCCTAAAAAGTTTATTTTTCTAAGGCGCTGTAAACGCTCGGTTAGACGCGAGGGTCATCCGACGAAAACGTTTACAATTCCCTACGCAAAACACTCTTTCGACCCCAGAGCGTGAATTCGACACGCAGGAATAGCGTTGCGCCAGACCTATTGCAAGTGGCTTTGTGACGTCTTCGAACTGGAGATAACCAGACCGAACATGAGCTACTTCAGCGTTGATGGTCATGTACTTCCATTGGTGGATACAAAAAACCCTCTCAACACGTGCCAAGCCATAGGTAGAGCATGCTGCTCCCCTGCGTTCAGCCTGCCTGGTAAACTGACGACGCCGGGAAAGCCGGCCATCGGCCCCAACGGCCGGCCCCATGGCTGCGTCCTTAGCGCTTTGTGTTAAATCTTTGATTCGGTTGCCGGCTGCCGCCCGCCGACCGAGCCAGCCGCGAAGCCAACCGAGCGCGCCCGAAGGCCAATCGCAGCGAACCGCTTTTTCACTGGCGCCGCCACTGCATCGCTGCCGCCGAGCGTTCTGAGCCGAGCGGCGGACGGCCGTCTGCGGGCGCCGGCAGACGCGGCTGCCCATCGCATAACGGGGCTGGCCGCTGGCGCTGTTGGCTTCAGGACCTTACGGATGGTCTGGCCTAATCCGGCTTTTTAGGCGTCGATCGTGATCGCCGCGCGCGGTAGGCGGTTTGGAACGATAGGGCAGCGAACGCGGCGGGAGAGGTCGCGCGAGCCCGCATCGCCGCCGGTGGGCGGCGTTGGAAGAGTGAGGCAAGCCTAATCAGGCTTTGCGGTCGAAGATAAAAAGCCAGGGTTCGGTAAAGCCTGGCGGTGAGATGTCGAGGACGCGGCGTTTACCATCGGTTTTGAGTGGCGGGCGCTCGAAGCCGGCCGCGACGAGCGAGGCGGCAACCGCCTCGACGTCTTGCGCCTCGAG
Organism: Deltaproteobacteria bacterium; assembly: GCA_021801125.1. Lineage (GTDB taxonomy): Bacteria > Desulfobacterota > Binatia > Binatales > Binataceae > JAJYYI01. The sequence goes on from JAJYYI010000017.1 coordinate 101,659, forward strand.
CCATAACCCGATCATCCCTTGTTTTTCCGCCCCGGGCGTATCGGGCTGCGGCGTTACGACCAGCCTGATAGCGGCGCCGGCTATGGTCAGCACAACCTCGGTATCACTGCTGACGCGATCGACCTGGAGTCCGAGATTGCGCTGGAACGCATTCAATGCGGCCTGCATTTCGGGCACGGCTACGTCCAAACCTGAAAGTCGCTTTATCATTCACGTTCCCCCGAACCCCGGCTCGCCAAGTTCACGACAAAGTTCACCGACGTGGTGCGGCCAGCTTCGACGGTCACAGGCTTCGAAATCGTGCCCAATACTTCTTGCCATACCTGAAGTTGATATTTGCCCGGCGGCACTCCGCTAATCTTGAAATGCCCCGCGCGATCGCTCACTGCATAGTAGGGATTCGGCGCAACAAACCACCATCCGCTCATCCAGTTGTGCTGATCGCAGGTGACGTGGACTATCTCTGGGTGATCCAGCTTTACCCGTAGCACCTTTTTGAAACTCGGCTGCGCCAGGTTAAGCGGACGGTTCAACTTGGAATGGGTATGCACGTTATGCAAGGTGCCATCCGAATTGATGACTTCCACCGTGGTGCCCACCTGAAATGCGAGCACGTGGGGCTCGTATCGGCATCCGCGCTGATCCATCTGCACCTCCTTGCCTGGCGCAGCCTGGCCTACGGGGGCCGCACTGGGCGCGTCGGGGATGCTCACCACGGCGTTCGCGATTCCATGGTTGGGTCCAACCAATAAATCTTCTTCGTACTTCGGCGCGGAGCCGCACGTCGCGATATCCGTGGTTATCTCGATACGCTGGGGTTTCGGCGGCTCGCCTTCTAGGGTGACGACGCCCACAATAGAGCCGGTTTGCTGCGCGGACGCCGCCGGCAAGTTCCGCAGGACGTAACCTCGGAGTGAAAGCAGGGCGAGGAGCGCAATCCCGCCCCTGGCGATAATTTTACGCCAGCTTTGCGATGGGCCCGGTAACCAGCGCCTCAGAACCTGGCTTCGCACGAAAATGCGCGCGTGCTCCTTCGGGCGGACCAAAGCGTTGCGGTCCGGAATTCACCTAGCCTTCTTTGCGCAAAATCACAATCGTGTGAAAGGAAAAGCGCGACGCCCTCTCCCGCCGCTCCACCCTAACGGAATTGTCCTGCAGCACATCGCGCAAGCGAAGCAGGGTTGTCCACCCCAGATGCTTAGTGACCGGATTGATGACCGCGGTGAGCGTGCCGAGAATCGGATTCTCGTTGCGGAAGTGATTGATGATCACGATTCGCCCGCCGACCTTGCACACCCTGCGCATCTCAGCCATCGCGCGGCGCGAGTCGGGCACCACGCTAATGACATGGAAGGCGCAGACCACGTCGAAGCTGTCGTCGGGGAAATCGAGGCTTAGCGCGTTGCCCTGCGCCAGCTCGATGTGGCGCCAATCGTTTTCCTTGATTTTCCCTTGCGCCTGCTCAAGCATCTCGGCTGAGCTGTCTACGGCAACCACCTTGACATAGGGCGGATAAGCGCCGAGAGAAATGCCCGTGCCGACACCGACTTCCAACACCCGCTGACCGGGGCGCAAGGCGAGCGACTGGATTACCTCATACTCGTGGTCGACGAAAACCCGGCCGAAAACGTGATCGTAAAGATGTGCAAAATCGGAGTAAACGCGGCTCTCGTGCGGCTCAGCCATCAATCTGTCTTCCTTGCCCGGAGACTACGGGCACACTGCCCCCTGCACCCGTGCGGCGCTCGTTAGGCGAAGTAAGTGGGTCTCATGCGGCGGCGTTGAAGCCCCTGAACTGGCGCTTGTAGCTGATCACATCCCCCCGGCGAAAACGCCATTGCCGACCCTTTTTGAAGGCCGGCAAGAGGCTGCGGCGAGCCAGTTCGTTAACGGCGTCCGGGCTCACGTCCAGCAATAGCGCAACTTCGCGCGAATTCAATATAACTTCGTCCTTGTCGATAGCGGCCACAAACCGCCTCTCCTCTCCCCGGCCGTCGTGCACGATGCTCCACCGCGGACTCGCCCGAGGTTCATCGAAGCTTTTGACCAGTGTTTGACCTACGCAGAACTTGCCGCAACACTGGGTCGGAGGCCGTTCGTCGAGACCACGGCGACATCGTTGGAACTCAGCGCCGTGGTCCTGACGGCCGATCTCCCGCGCATACCCGACGGGCTTGACTGCTCGTTGTCGGGTTTTTCTGGCGGCCCGCAGAGGCGGACCGCACGGATATTAAGCGTGAAGAAACTGCGCTCAAGCGTCAAGCCTTGGGCCGGTTAAAGTGTTAAAAGCCGCCGCCAGCGAACCGGGTCGGAGACTATGCTCAAACGCTCAGCGCAGTCAATTTGCGCGCCGAGATGAGGTAATCATACCACGCTCGCGTCACGACGACGCAGGAAAACAACCCGGTCAACACGCCCACGCACAGTGTAACCGCAAACCCCTTCACCGGTCCGGTCCCAAACTGGAACAGAATGAGGCCGGCCACGAAGGTGGAAATGTTCGAGTCCCGGATCGCCGACCACGCGTGCTCGTACCCCAGCCGGACCGCCTCTCGGGGCGAGCGGCCGTTACGCAATTCCTCGCGCATTCGTTCGTTTACCAACACATTGGCGTCTACAGACATCCCAAGCGTGAGCACGATACCGGCAATACCGGGCAGGGTGAGCGTCGCCTGCATCGCCGCCATCACGCACAAGAGCAACAAAATGTTCAGCACAAGCCCGACATCGGCAACCAGACCGGCGCGGCTGTAGTACGCGGCCATGAAGATCAGGACAACCGCCGCGCCCACGACGAACGAAAGCTCGCCCTGCCGGATTGAATCGCGGCCGAGCGAGGGTCCCACGGTGCGCTCCTCAATTATTTCGACCGGAGCAGGGAGCGCACCGGAGCGCAGGACGATCGCGAGATCGTGCGCTTCGTTGATCGAGAAGCGGCCCGTGATCGACACCTTGCCGCCCGGGATACGCTCCTTGATGACCGGCGCGGAATAGACCGTACGGTCGAGGATGATCGCCAGACGCCGTCCGACGTTGTCGGCGGTCACCGCGTCGAAGATTTTGGCGCCTCGCTGATCGAGATCAACGGATACGTATGGCCCTTCCAGGCGCGAGCCGGGACGGACGCGCGCGTCCACGACCGAGTCGCCGGTCATCAGCACGGGCGACTCAACCAGGAAGGGCTCACGCCCTTCGCCACGCGCCGGCCCGTAGACAATTTCATCACCCGCCGGCGGACCGGTTTGCAGAGCGTCCTGTACGCTGTGCGAGTCATCGACCAGCTTGAATTCCAGCACCGCGGTCTTACCGATAAGCTCCTTGGCGTGCTCAGGATCCTGGATGCCGGGCAACTGGACGAGAATGTCATTGTCGCCTTCTCGCGCCACAGTCGTCTCGCGCACGCCCAATTGGTCGATTCGGTTGCGAATCGTCTCCAGCGCCTGGTCCATCGCGCCGCGCCGGATGCGCAGCTCCTCGGGCACGCGCAGCTTGAGGTCGAACGCCGGGCCGCTGCCTGAGCCTTCCGCGGGAGCCATGGTGAACTCGGAAAACGACTTCTCCACCAAGGATTGGAACGCCGAGCGGTCAGAGGTGTTCTTGAGTTCCGCCGTCAATGTGCCGGAGGGTCCTACCGAGACCTGAGCAAACGGTATTTTATTAAGCTTCAGTTCGCGCTTTAGATCGTCAGCCCGCCGCGCCACGGCGCTGCGCACTGCGGCGTCGAGCTTCACTTCCAGTAGCATGTGCGTGCCGCCTTGCAGATCAAGGCCGAGTTGGATTTTCGGTATTGGAAGATACCCTTTCCACCACTCGGGCAGGGTCACGTTAGCAGTGGGCAGCAACAGGACCACAGCCAGCGCGGCCAGGGTGGCAGCGACATAAAGCCGAACGGCGCCTCCACCGCCGGTGAAGTGAAGGTAAAGCAGCGCGCCGGCCAGGGCGAGCAAGATTAAGATCGGGGCAAAATTCTGATTCTCCAAGAGCTAAACCGGTTCTCAGCCGAAGCTGGTTAAAAGTCAAGCCGATTCAAGCGCTGCCCTTGCTATGGGCCGCTTCATCCTTGTCCTTGCCGCCTTTGGACGTTTTGCCGTAGGTCGACAATGCAGCTATCTGCGCCCTTTCGACGCGAACCGTCACGTTGGGCGCGATCTCCAAGGTCACTAATTTATCGCCGAGCTGCACCACCCGGCCAAGCAAGCCGCCAGTCATGACGACCTCGTCGTTGCGTTTAAGCGCGCTCAACATCTTTTGATGGTCGCGCGTTTTTTTGACCTGCGGCCGAACCTGGACAAAGTACAAGATGGCAAATAGCAGCACCATCGGCACGAGGTACGCGAAGATGACCTCGCCACCCTGATTCGGCGACCCGGGACCGGCTGCTTGGGCCCATGCGATTGTTTGCCATATCATGCTTTTGTATGCCTGTCAGTGCTCTTTCACGCCCTCAACCAGGCGCTCCGCCAAAGTGCGCCGGAAGATTTCATAGGTGCCGGACGCGATTGCGATCCGTGCTTGAGACATCAATGTACAGTAAAAAGAGAGATTGTGCTCTGTAAGCGCGCGCGCCGCAAGAATTTCCCCCGACAAATAGAGGTGGCGCAGGTAGGCGCGGCTAAAAGTCCGGCATGTCCGGCAGGCGCACGATTCATCCAGTGGCATCGGATCGCGCGCGTAACGAGCCTGCTTCACTGAGACCACGCCGCTGCTGGTAAATGCGCTGCCATTGCGCGCGTTGCGCGTGGGCAGCACACAGTCGAAAAGGTCGTAGCCCAACGCGATCGCCGCCAGCAAATCCTGCGGTGTCCCGACGCCCATCAGATAGCGTGGCTGCCCTGCCGGGAGAAGCTCGGAGACTAAAGCCGCCGTCTCTAGCATCTGCGGCTTCGGTTCCCCAACCGAAAGGCCGCCAACGGCGAAGCCGTCGAACGGCAGCGCCGTCAACTGGGCCGCGCTGCGCTTGCGTAGTTCAGGGTAGACGCCCCCTTGCACAATCGCGAACATCAACTGATCACTTTGCCGTTTCGCTTGGAGCGAGCGCTCGGCCCAGCGCGCGGTCAAATCCACCGAGCGCGCCACCCGGTCGACACTGGCCGGATACGGCGGGCATTCATCGAGCACCATCATGATATCCACGCCTAGCGCGCGCTGACCAGAAATCACGCTCTCGGGCGTCATCTCGACCTTGCGTCCGTCGATATGCGAACGCAGGCGCACGCCGTTCTCGTCAACCGAGGCCAGCTTGGAAAGGCTTAAGGTCTGATAGCCTCCGGAATCGGTGAGCAGCGCACCGCGCCAACCCATGAACCGATGCAGCCCGCCAAGTTTGCGCACCAATTCCTCGCCGGGCCGCAACGTTAAGTGATAAGCATTGGCGAGTAGCAGGCGATAGCCAAGTGCCCAGAGTTCATCCGGCGCCATCGCCTTGACGCTCGCCTTGCTTCCCACCGGCAGGAAGGCGGGCGTGTCGACGATCGAGTGCCGGGTGGTCAACCGGCCGCATCGGGCTGGCCCGTCGCGCGCGACCACCGCAAACATTTCCTTCCCGCTCGGCTCCATCCGCCCCGTGACCTTATACGATCAGCATCGCGTCGCCGTAGCTGAGGAATCGGTAACGGCGGCGTATCGCCTCTTGATAAGCCGCAAGCGTCAGCTCGCGCCCGCCGAAGGCCATCACGAGCGCCAGAACTGTGCTGCGTGGCATATGAAAATTCGTGATCATGCCCTCGACGAGTTTGAAACGAAAACCGGGCAAGATAAACAGACCCGTGTCGCCCTGTTCGCGACCGGTAATCGCGTACGACTCCAGCGCTCGCACGGTGCTGGTGCCGGTTGCGATCACACGCCCGCCGACACGTCGCGCATGTTCTATCGCCGCAATCGTCGCCGCCGGAATGACGTACCTTTCCGCTTCCATCGAATGGCATTCGACGTTGTCGTGGCGAATCGGAGCAAAGGTTCCAGGACCGATATGAAGCGTCAGTCCCACGGCTTTGATCCCGTGATCGGCAAGCTGCGTCAGCAGTTCCTGAGTAAAGTGGAGCCCCGCCGTTGGCGCTGCGATCGCGCCCGGATAGGCGGCGTAAACCGTCTGGTATTGCTCGGCGTCAGCCCCTGCAACCGGCCGCCGGATGTAGTGCGGCAAGGCGAGTTCGCCATGCTCCGCAAGCATTTGCTCCAAGGGCTGCGAATCGCCCGCACAAACGATCACCCGCCCGGGCCGCACATAACCTGCCACCCGTAGCCGCGCGCCGCCATCCAAGAACAACTCGCTGTCGGGCTTGAGCGGGCGATGCCCGCGCGTGAGCGCAAGCCACCCTCCGGCGGGCTCGTCTACGGGACGCACCAGCAGAAGCTCGACCCTACCGCCCGAGGCTTTGCGCGCGCGTATTCTGGCCGCAAGCACTTTCGTCTCGTTTAAGACCAGCACGTCGCCGTCGCGCACATGGCGCTCGAGTTTGTAAAAATGGGAGTGTTCGATTTTCTTGGTATGGCGGTTAACCACCAACAGCCGCGCCTCGTCGCGCCTCGCCAGCGGCTGTTGCGCGACAAGCCCGGGTGGAAGCGAATAGTCCAAATCGGCTAGGCGCATCAGACCAAGGCCCTGTGCGACGCAACCGACAACGCAGTCACGGCACTGCGTTTTGCCTCTCTGCTCCAGGCGCAATCAAGGCGGAACGAAACTGCACGGGAGAGAAGGCGCGGCAATGACATCGTAGAATAAAACGACGCGTCAGATGTTGCGAAGCCTCGCGCGACTCCCTGTTAGATCGCCGGCTCGGGCCGCAATCGCAATACGCGAGCGCCCGCAACGACACAACGACACGCCACTCTGACGCAGTTTACATTTGGCTAGGGGCTGGCAGCAGCCAACAGATGCCGCCAGCCCGCCTCCAACTTGCCCGCTACCGCAATTGGAGCCGCTTGGCCGAATCAGCCAGCGATGGATGAGCAGCTTGGAAGCACCCTAATCAATACGCAAAACGATCTTACCAAAGTGCTCGCTCTGGCGCATTATCCGGTGAGCGCGTGCCGCATCCGCAAAAGACACGACGGCGTGAACCGGCGGCTTTAGGCGGCCCGCGTTCAGTTCCGCGCCAAAGCGACCAAGGAAAGCCTCAACGATCCGCCCCTTATCCTCGGGCGAGCGGCTACGCAGGGTCGAGCCGATCAGCCGCAGGTGGCGGCGCAAGACGGCGGCGAGGTCGATTTCGGCGCGCGCTCCTTGCATAAGCCCTATCAAAACCATCCGTCCACCATGCCCAAGCGCCTCAATATTCTGCGCCAGGTAGGCGGCCCCGATGCTGTCCAAAATCACGTCAACGCCCCTGCCCCGGGTCGCTTCCTTCACGCGCGGGGCGAACGGGCCTTCTTTGTAGTCAATCGCCAGGCTGGCGCCGAGTTGGACGCACCGGTCGCATTTGGCTCGGTCTCCCGCGGTCACGATTGAGCGAGCGCCGGCCAAAGCCAGAAGCTGGATTGCAGCCGTTCCGACGCCGCTTCCACCGCCATGAATCAGCGCCGTTTCGCCCGGCTTAATTTCGGCGAGCATAAACAGGTTCAGGAAGGCCGTCAGGAAGACCTCGGGGAAAGCAGCCGCTTCCTCGTCGCGCAGCGCCTGCGGCGTATGGATTGCCGAGCGATAATCCACGACCGCTTGCTCGGCATACCCGCCACCGGGCAGGAGCGCCATCGCGCGGTCGGCCACGCGCCATCCGCTGGTCTGGGCGCCGACCGCCAACACCTCGCCCGCGCATTCGAGGCCCAGCACCGGCGACGCCCCGGGCGGCGGGGGATAGTTGCCTTGGCGTTGCATCAGGTCGGCGCGGTTGACGCCCGCATAACGCACCCTTATCAGCAGATCCTTCGGTCCGACCGCAGGCTCCGCCACGTCCCCTATCTTGAGAACTTCTTCACCGCCAGGTTGATCGAACACGACCGCTTTCATCTAACGCTTTCCTTCGAGCCCCTACACAAGTTGCTCGCGCCAAAGGGGCGGCGGTTCGGTGAACTGTCGCCCGCTCGCCCGCGCCGGGTCGGCCTGCCGCACGCCGGACGCGTTCATCCGTTGGAAGCCGGGGCCCCCGGGCATCGGTCATACACTGACCGCGTGTTGATCGGCTCGGGCAAAGGTTGGCCGTCCTCGTTGACGGCGATTATCTGCCCGGCATGGTCTAAAACGAATCTGCGCGCACAGTCGACGCACTTCCCGCACTCGATTCCCTTGCCGTCTCTGGCGGTCTCAAGCCGATGGGTATAAAGCGCTTTGGCAAGTGAAATCCTTATAGATCCAGAGCCCATACCATGAAGACCGGCGGTCAACAGCCGGGCAAAAAAGGAGCCGGTCCGGCTAACCGGGTTCAGCTCGTTTGGGAATTGACTTGATACACCTCCAAGGCGCACGACGACTACCTGTGAAAATAGCGGAGATAGATATCCGTCCGCGCTGCCCGTTTAACAGACAACCGATTGCTGTCACGGACGACGTCGTGGCAACAAGCGCTTATCCGCGCCCACATTTCAGCGTCAGATGCTAATATAAACGGACCTTGAAGAGAGTTAAAGCGAGGCTCGTGCTGCCACGATCGAATCCGGCTCGGGGCACCCCGAAACCTGTTTTTGCCCCGATAAGGGCTTAAAGCCCTCGCCCCAGCTCTAGGGCACGATCGTCTAAGCGACAAGGCGAGGCCAAGACATACGGTTTGCTAGACTCCGACCGCCGCCCTATACTGGCGACATGGCGCGCTGTCGCAACAGCGAACGAGCGCGTGTCCGACCGAATGAGAGCTAGGTTCGACAGAGGCCTAAACATTGCTTCCGCTATCGCAGCCGCCGCCCTCTCGCGTCGTGATAACGGAGTTCTGCGCCAGGCCGTCTCGTACCTTGTCTGCACCCCTCCTGTCCTCGTAAAAGTGCTGGTTATTCTTGCGGTTGTCGCGCTTTGTTTTCAGAGCCCAGTTGCCTGCGCCGCACCGCTTGGGAAAGCCCGGACATTCGACTGCTGTGCCAGCCAGTGCCGCGCGACAGTCGAGCACGCTGCGCAGCAATGCTGCGGCGTGGCACCGCTCGCTGAGAACGGCGGAGTTCGGCTACCCGCCGGGGGCTCGGCTTTGATTCCGGTGCTGGCGCCCGCGACGGGGCTGATCCAGCATCTCGTGCAGGACAGTCTTCCCATCCTTACGAAGCCCCCGAGTGTCATTCACCGTTCACTGATCTTCTGTTCGCTCCAGCTTTGAGCTGAGAGATCTCCCCAACCGGCCCGCTTGCGGGCGTCCGCCGACAGCTAATTTCGGCGTTCGATTTTTCACTTTTGACAGCCAGCCAGGTCCGCTCGGCTGGGCCTGGGTGAGGCAGCGAGGGTTTTGGACGATGGCCCGACTTCGACGCTTTTACGTATCGCGAGCAATCGTGCCGGAACGGCTTTTCGCGACCGCCCGAATATCATTCCTAGCGGCTGTCGCGGTGTTCTTTGGCGGTTTCTTTCCTGCTTCAGAGGCGGCGCAGGATCTGCCCGCACAGGCGCCAGAACGACTGGAAGATCTTATCGCCGAGGGTCTGCGAAACAGCCCCTATCTTGCGCAGTTGCGCAGCCGATGGCTCGCGCAGGGCGAGGTTCCGTCACAGGTAAGCACGCTGCCGGACCCTCTAATAGGGTTCCAAAACCTCGCGGTCGGCAAACCGATTCCCGGTCACGGCCTTGAGACGAGTGATTTCGCCTACTGGGGCTACGGCTTTTCGCAAGACATACCGTTTCCGGGAAAACTGAGCCTCAATGCCAAGATCGCCAGGGCGGATCAGGAATATCTTCAGCACGTGCTCAAGGCCGGCGAAAGCGCAGTGGGCCAGAAGATAAGCGAGGCCTATTACGAGCTTTTTTACAGGAACAGTGAACGGCGCATCCTCTTGGGCAAGCGCGAGGAACTCAAGCGCATCGAGCAGATCACGGAAACAAGATATCGCGTGGGCGAAGCCAGCCAACAAGACGTGCTCAAGGCTCAGCTTCAGATGAGCGCGATTCTCAAAGACTTGGTGGACAACGACCAGCAGGTCGAGCAAAAGCAGGCCGAGCTCAAGGCAGCCCTGGGCCGTCCGGTGGACTCAGCGCTGGTACGAATCGGCGACGTCGCGCCCACCGAGCTTAAGCTGCGGGGGTCCGACTTACAGGCGCAGGCCTCGCGAAGCTCTCCGGCGATCAACGCTCAGCGCGCCCTCGAACAGCGAGCTTCGCGCAAGGTCGCCAGGGTGCGCAAAGATCTTCTCCCTGATTTCTCGTTTCAGTACATGTACCAAAATACCGGCAAGCCGTTTCCCGATTACTACATGGCGACGATAGGTGTCAAAGCGCCGCTCTATTTCTGGCGCAAGCAGGTGCCGGCGCTCAAGCAGGCCTCGTTGGAGCTGGAAGCAGCGCGCGCTCAACTCCATGCCACCGAGTTGAGCGTCTTCGCGGACCTCGGCGTTCAAGAGGCCGCCCGCAACGCGAGCGCTCGCCTGATGACGGTTTATAAGGAAGGGCTCCTACCGCAGGCTGAGGCTACGTACGAGTCGGCTATGGCCTCCTATCGTGTCGGCCGGGTCGATTTCCAAACCTTGCTCTCGGCCTTCAACGACGTACTAGAGCTTCAGCGCGGTTACTACCGAGCCCTATCCAACCACGAAATCGCCATCTCGAAGATCAAAGAGATCCTGGGCGAGTTTAGCTTACGCTGAGCCTACAAGCTCGTTTCGGTTATCGCGCCTCACCGACTCAGGTAGCTAAGGCCCGGCGCAGCGGCGGCGAACTCCGCGTCAAGGGCCTCGTAGCTATCCAGGTCGTCAACCGTGCGGAAATAGCCGTCGAATGCGTAACCGTATATCGGCTCGCCTTGGGCGACCATCGGCGCGAGCAAATCGCTGACGATACCGAAGGCCGGCCGCTTCGGCGCAAAGCGAATTATCGCCGGTTCGCATAGAGTAAGCCCGCAAAAAACGTAACCATCAGCTTTCACGCCGTCGCGCGCATCCGTTGGCGCCCCGCTGACGGCGCCGGACGCAACGCTCATCGGATACCCCGGCTGGACTCCTTCATCCGTTTCGGCAGAGCCGCTCAAACCGTTAGCCGTCAGGCGAACGTTGTGGACTCGGCCTTCGGGGTCCGTCTCGATCGCGCTATATCGCGACCCATGCGCGCGAGGACGCAGGGCCAGCGTCGCTAACGCCCGATGACGGCGGTGAAACTCGACCATCGCGCCGAGGTCGAAATCGAGAATCGTGTCGGAATTCGCCACCCAGAAGGTCCGGTCCCCGAAAAATTCGCGCTGCGCCACCAACGGACCTCCGGTGTTCAGCAGGACAGGTTCCGGCGCGTAGGTTATCTCGAGCCCCAGAGCGGAGCCGTTGCCTAAGGCACGTTCGATTTGCGAGCCCAGATGATGCAGGTTAATTACAACTCGCCGCACTCCGGCGCTCCTGAGCATCCTGAGCGGATAATGGACCAGCGGGATACCGCCCAACGGGAGCAGCGGCTTGGGCTTGGTGTAGGTCAGGGGACGCAGGCGCTCGCCTAACCCTGCGGCAAGCACCAACGCTGTCTCGACAGGCCCGCTGCGGCCTAGCGACATAGCGCCTCGCGAAGCGCGGGGAAATCGTCGCTCTCGTTGAGCATGCGCCGCGCCTGCTTAAGACAGAAGGGCAGGTACGAGCGGTAGCGCTCCCGTCCCATGCGGACCAACTGGGCGAAGCGCCCGATAGCTTTGAGAGCATGTTGCAGCACTGCCAGCCGATACTCCTCCAGGAAGGTCACAGGGTCCGGCAAATTACCACCGTCAGAACCGCCGCGACGACGCGTTTGGTCTACGTAATAGGCGAGAAGCTCCGCCTCGAGCAACGGCCCGACCACGGTCGAGGTGTCCCGCGTGGTCAACATCACAGCCAGATCCTGCGCGGCGGGCGCCAGCAGTGCATCCTGAAAGTCGAGCACGCGCAAGCGCGAACCTTGTTGCACAAATATATTGTAACCGTGGTAGTCGCGATGGGAGAACACGCGCGAACAACCGCCCAGCCTGGCTGCGAGCCCGGTCACGTCGGCCGCTATCGCCGTGCGGTCGGCTTGCGCGTTTACCGCGCCCAGTCCTTCCTCTAGAAATTCTTTCATCTCCCAGGCGAATAAGCGTTCGTCGTAAGTGATTGAAAAGGCCAGACAGTGCGAGTCGGGCCTCGCGGTTCCGTCGACATGAAAACGGATCAGCTCGTCGATCGCCGCTTGAAACAACTCGGGCGCGCGCGCCGGATGGGTCTTCGCAGCGTCGATTAGACTGACTTCTCCCACGTCTTCGATTAGGATCAGCCGGCCTTTGTCGATGCTCAGCGTGCAAGCCTCACCGGCCACCTCGTTGCCCGGGTCAGCAGGCTGGACGCCTGTGGCGCAGTACACCTCCGGCACGCTCACGCCCAGCGCCTTGAGATAACGCCCCACATTGAGGTATAGCGGTTCGGCCAACGGCTCCGTCAGAAGCTTCAGCGCGCGCGCGTACCTCGGCAAATCGTGCGGCCCCAGATGGGCAGCGATTACCGAAGCCGGGGCTTTGCTGTCGCCAGCCTCGATTAACACCCGCCAATAGCGGCGCGCCGAAGCGTCGCCCGCAAGCTGGCGCAGCGCCTTTGGGCGGGCGCCAGGCCAGCATGCGGACACCGCCGTCTGAAGCCAACACTGCAAGGCGTCTGAGGCGGTACCCAACACAACCGGCGATTCTAGCGATAGGCCGGTTGTGTTGCACGCGATCTCTACAAGACATTCTCCCGCAAATTCGTTTTTCGCCGACGGCAAGGGTCGGAGAGGCCTCATCTCGCGACCCGCGCCCGTCCCGTTTTTGCCCTCTTGAGTGCCGGCGAAAATCGCCCAATTCGCGGTCCGCTACGCCGCAGGAGCGGTCCAGAGCCGCCTGGCAGGGGAGGTAATTTTTTCCTTCCGGCGCCCGACCATGGGCGTATCGCACCGGCGAAAATTTCGGCTAAGATTAGGCAAGCTGTCATGCGTGTCCGGTGATAGGTGCTTATGACAACTTGGTTTCCACTCGCCGTGATAATAGGCTTTGCGGCCCTGGTTGTGGGCCTCATGGTTTCCGCGAACCGGATTCTCGGTCCGCGCCGGCCCGATCCGATAAAAGGCGAGTCGTTCGAATGCGGGAATCCCTCAAGCGGAAGCGCCTGGGCGCGCTTTTCCGTCCGGTTCTATCTCACAGCGATCCTATTTCTCGTGTTCGATGTTGAGGTGGTTTTGCTTTATCCCTGGGCGGTTTCGATTCGCCGGTTTGGCGTGGTGGGACTGGTTGAGGCGGCGATTTTCGTCGCCATTCTGGTATTGGCCCTTATTTACGCCGTCCGGCGCGGCGCTCTCGATTGGGACTAGCGCGCTTGCTGGATACCCTGGCGATGTCGCGCGACGGAAGCTCCGCGAAACGCTACTTGGCGTCGCCGCGTTAGACGCGCGCTATATGGATGTTTGCGTTATCTCATGATCACGACTGCGCCGGCAGCGGAAAGATCAACGCGGGAAGAAACGGGATTTAAGGGAGGCCCATTCAGGTGCTGGTAGAACACCTAAAAGAGGCCTATGCCGCCGACATAATCTCCGCGGAAGTGACGAACGGGGACGATGTGGTGGTGGTCGATCGCGAGCGCGCCCCCGCGCTGATGCGGCGCTGGCGCGAGGATGAGAAGCTTAAGCTTGACTTCTTGGTTGATATAACCGCCGTTGACTGGATCGGGCGTAAGCCACGCTTCGACGTCGTCTACCATTTACGTTCGTTCTCGTTGCTGCATCGACTCAGGGTTAAAATTCCGGTCGAGGAGAGCGACCCCTGGGTGCATAGCGTGACGCCGCTATGGAAAGCGGCAGACTGGCTTGAGCGCGAGTGTTTCGACATGTTCGGAATTCGCTTTGAAGGCCATCCGGACCTTCGTCGGATACTCCTTTACGATTCTTTCGTCGGTCATCCCCTGCGTAAAGACTACCCGGTCAACAAACGCCAGCCGATCGTCGAGGAAGTGGACCCGGTAATCAATCCGCGACCACCGTCGCGATGACGGCCGGCTGCTGTCGGCTTGTTCATTTCTTCATAGTATTGGCGATCTCGCCAGCGGCAGCGGTGCCCTCAAATCGATTGCGCCTTGATCGCTTTATTTTGATGGCTTTATAAGGCTCCGATCCTTGCGAAAAACGACCTTCAGAAAATCGACTTCGGCAGCCGAACGCGGGTTGCGCAGCCACCGCGCGGCTCCGTATCGTGGAGTTAAGGGCTCGCGCCCCATCGGACGACGAACGAGCAGGTTTCGAGCGGTGCGATGTAGGTGGTCCCAGCCTTTCGCGCAGACGTCTGTGGATGAGGCTTCACTGCTCGCGCGAGGCAAGAGCAAGAGCGTCTGGACGAAATTTATCTCTGGCAGCGGAACGAGGCGATGAGCTTACCCCAGCGATGGACAAAACCAACCGAGCTTGAAGACTCGGCCGAAGAGATAATGGAGATCCAGATGGGGCCGTCGCATCCCGCGACGCACGGCACCATCAAGTTCAATCTCAAGCTCGACGGCGAGCGTATCGTCGACTGCGATGTTGAGATAGGCTACCTCCATCGCGCTTTCGAAAAGATGTGCGAGCAGGGGACCTGGACGCAGGCGTTTCCTTACACCGATCGACTCAATTACGCCTCGCCGATGATCAACAACGTGGCGTTCGCGCTCGCCGCGGAAAAGCTGCTCGGGTTGGAAACGCCGGAGCGCTGTAAGTACGCGCGCACGATCATGAGCGAGATCGCCCGGATCGCCGACCACCTTACCTGCTTGGGCATGTCGGCGGTCGAATTGGGCGCGCAAACCGCCGGTTTTTACACTATCGAGGCGCGCGAACTTCTGTACGATCTGATCGAGGCGGTGAGCGGCGCCAGAGTGACGGTGACTTGGTGTCGTTTGGGGGGCGTTGCGCACGATCTGCCGTCAGACTTCGGGCAGCGGCTCAAGGCGGCCTTCAAGCATCTCGACGCAATACTTGCCGACTGCGACCATCTGCTCTCGCGCAACCGCGTGTTCCTAGACCGGATGGTCGGGGTGGGCAAGCTTTCAATTGAGGACGCGCTTTCCTTTAGCCTCACCGGACCGCTGCTGCGCGCGTGCGGCATTCCTTACGACGTTCGCAAGGCCGCGCCTTACCTTGTCTACGACCGGCTCGACTTCGAGGTGCCGGTAGGCAGCCATGGCGACAACTACGACCGCTTCATGGTGCGCTTCGAAGAGATTCGCCAGTCGATGAGGATTCTCGAGCAGGCCGTCGCGCAACTGCCCGAAGGCCCGATTATGGTGGAGGATCCGCGCGTGGCGCTGCCGCCCAAAGAGCGCGTCTACAACTCGATAGAAGGCCTAATGAACCACTTCAAGCTGATCATGGAGGGCGTCAAGGTGCCCGCCGGCGAAGCCTACCATGCGGTTGAAGGCGCCAACGGAGAGTTGGGTTTTTACCTGGTAAGCGACGGCAGCGGACGACCGTATCGTGTCCGCGTCCGTCCGCCCTGCTTTTTCGGCATGGCCGGGTTAGGGCGAATGCTGATCGGGCACATGATTCCCGATATCATCACGACCTTCGGAATGATCAACATGATCGGCGGAGAGTGCGACCGCTAAGTTCCGCTGGACCGCCAGTCGTTGCGCTGGAAAACCCGGCCGAATCATCCCCGTTGAATCCTCCTCAAGGTCGAGGCCTCAAGAATCGTCACGTTTCCCGCGGCAACGCCGATGAGCTATGGTCCGTATCACGGCGTACTTTCCTCGGGTAATTAAGTAACGGCCGGACTTCTTGCAGTTAGCACTGCGCGCCGCGCGGCGACTTTGTAGCCATAGGCAGCGCGTCATGGCTACGTGTCAGGGACGCTGGCGTTGCGGGCGCGCGACTGTCGACGATGGTTCGTTCGGCTTGCTCTGTGACAGTGCAGGCCGAGCTTATGCTACGCTGTCTCACCTAGGAGCGGGCGAAACGCGAGCGGAGACAGATGGTCCGTGTCGCGTTCAGGGCGACCTTTATTCTTTGATATGGCCGCGGTTGCGGAGCACCCGCCCAGCTTGATACGTCCAAGCGATGGTTTGCAGCAATTGGTCTGAAGCCCGGAGCGCGCCGCCGCCGCGACGGATCCTGATCGTGCTGTTGGGGTCAATCGGCGACGTCGTGCGCGCTTTGCCGCTGCTTGGAAGGCTCAGGCGGGCCTATCCGAACGCGCATATTGCCTGGGCGGTCGAGCCCAAGTCGAAGTCGCTCCTGGAAGCCCATCACTGGCTCGACGAGTTGATAATCTTTGACCGCGAGCGCGCGCCTTGGTCGTTTCTAAGCCTCCTAGGCCGGGTGCGCAATGGACGATTCGATCTCGTAATCGACCTCCAGCGCCATCTCAAAAGCGGTCTTGTGACCTGGGCGTCAGGGGCGCCCGACAGAATCGGCTTCGCGAAGGAAAACGCCAAAGAGTTCAATTACCTATTCTCGACCCGGCATATCGCACCGCAACCCAGGATGCGGCTTAAGTTGCTTCAATATCAGGCTTTTGGCGACGCTCTTGAGTTAGCACCAGCGCCGATCGAGTTCGGGCTTCGACCGGCAGCCGAGGAACTGGCGCACGCGCGCGAGCTTTT
Organism: Deltaproteobacteria bacterium; assembly: GCA_021801125.1. GTDB lineage: Bacteria > Desulfobacterota > Binatia > Binatales > Binataceae > JAJYYI01. The sequence continues at coordinate 118,303 of JAJYYI010000017.1, forward strand.
GGCGAGCGCTCCTGCGCCAAGGTTAGGGATAATTCTGGGCTCGTCATGGCCAAGCAGGCTTTATTTTCCGGATGCGATCGCGGCCGTGGCTCGGCAGGTGGCGGAATCTGCCAACGGCCTGCCCGGCTTGCGACCGGTTTTGCTTGGAGGGGCCGCTGAAGTCGGCTTAGCTGCTGAGGTCGAAGCCTGCGCGAACGGGTTGCCGCTGCTCAATCTGGTCGGCAAGACCAGCCTGCGCGAGCTTAGCGCGGTCTTCACGCAATGTGCGGCGGCCTTCGGCCCGGATAGCGGACCGATGCATATCGCGGCGGCCGTCGGCTGCCCGATCGTCTCGCTGTGGGGTGCGACCGCCCCTGAGCGTTCGGCGCCTTGGGGATTTGCCGAGTTCGCGCTCAAGGCCGCCATTCCGTGCCACCCCTGCTACCTGCGCCGCTGCCCGATTGAGCGGGAATGCATGCGACGAATCGAGCCGGAGGCCGTCGCCGAGGCGGTGCGCCGGGCACTCAAGGCAAACTTAGGGAGCGTTTGCGCTCCTACTGGCTAGGGCGACCTCAATTTCCTCGAACGTATCCATCGAAGAGATCGAGCGCGCCGGCTGGCGCCTGAGCCTGCTCGCGGACACGCTCGCGCTGAATCCCGAAACACGGGAGCAGTTGGTCGACGCGGCTTTGCGCGCGGCGCAGCGCGTCGAGGTGAAGCCCCTGCGGCGTTCGCGTCACGCCACCACTTATTTCGTTCGACTCCCCATCGGATCCGGGGCGCATGGCAACGCCATCACACAGGCGCGCACCGACGCGGAGCCGACGTTTGCGCGCGACTGCAAAGTTGACCCGCAACATCGCGCGGCCCAACTCGACCTGTTCATAAAGCTGTTCAATCCGCCTAAAGGACCGAGCCGTCTGCTCAAGCCTGGGCGCTGGATACGCGCGTCGAAAGTGGCCCGCATCACCGAACGGCTACGGGCGCACGCTTTTTCAACCCCAAGCCTGTTGCTGCTGGGTGAGGAGAGTCGGTCCCGGCGTTCGATGCTCATCGCGCGGCGCGCCGAGGGTGAACTCCTGCCGATCGCCGTTTCACGCGCTGCCGCCGACCGCCCGGCCCGCAAATGGGAGCTGCTTAGCGCTCTCGCACGCGAGGTCGCCCGACTCCACAATGCGGGTTTCGTCCACGGCGACCTCACGCCCTATAATGTGCTCGTGATCGAAGGACCTCCGCGCCGTTTCGTGCTGCTGGACCACGACCGCACCTCGCTGCCCGTCTTTCTGCGCCGGCGCCGCGAGCTGCGCAACCTGGTTCAACTCGGGTGCCGCGAGTTTGATTTCTTAAGTAAGGCCGACCGGCTGCGGTTTTTTTACGCCTACGCCGAGGCCCGGGGCCTGCGCGCGTTCGATTCGGCGTTGCGGCGGGCAAACGCGATGCTTTCAGCCCGCCGGCGCCGGGACCTGCGCAAGGTGGCCGCCCACGGCGGCGGCTGACGCCTCAGAGCACGCTGCGCGCGGCCGCCTTGGCTCGACGCGAACGCGGAAGTGCCAATGGCGCATGGGGCTGCTCGGCGTGGCGGCAACGGCTGGCAAAGGCTAAAAGGATAGCGGCCAGAGTCGCGACGCGTCCAGAAAAAGCGGAGACTTGGCTTGCCCGTTAAAGCCGGTTTGCCGCGCGGGCGCGATATCGTTTCAATGTTTAGTGCAAAACGAACACCCCGAGCGAAACTGAGCGCCTGTTTCCCAAAACAACGTAAGGCGCGCAGGACCGTGGCGCCCGGTACCTTGCGCCCATACCGCCGCTCGAAAGCCCATGCCGCTGCGTATCGTATTCGTCGACCCCGAGCTTAAGTTCGCCGGCGGTGAAGCCCAGGTTTTGGGCCTCGCGTTGGCGCTTCGCGCGGCTGGTCACGAGATCATCCTCGCCTGCGACTCGCGCGGAGTCCTTTGGAACCGCGCGAGCGCCGCGGGTTTCCCGTGCCATCCGCTGACCGTTCGCAATGCCGTTGATCTTCGCGCCGGGCTCAAGCTGCGAGCGATGCTCAAGCGGCTGGCCTGCGACGTGGTTCATTTCCATACCGCCCGCGCCCACGCATTGGCGCCCTTCGCGCGAGGGCTCGGCTGCGCCGCGGTCGCGACCCGAAGAATGGATTATCCGCCCAATCGCTGGTTTGCCCCGTGGCTATACAATCGCGCCGTCGACCGGGTGATCGCGATCTCCAGCGCTGTAGCGCAGGCCCTTGCCGCTGCCGGGGTGAATCCGGAGCGGATCACGGTGATTCCAAGCGCGGTGGACTGCGATCGTTTCGCCCCCGCGCCAACCGAGGAGCGTGAACGGGCGCGGCGAGCGCTAGCGCTCGCCGCGGACGAAGTCGTGGTCGGCGCGGTCGGCGCACTGGAGACCCGCAAGGGGCATCGTTTCTTGATCGAAGCGATCGGCCAGGCGCGCGCCGCGGGCGCCGCCTTAAGCTGTCTCATAGCCGGCGAGGGTTCGCAGCGGGCGACGCTGGCGGGTATTATCAGCAGCTTGGGTCTTGACCCCTGGGTGCGACTGCTCGGCGCTTTGGAAGACCCTCGCCGCTTGCTGGCGGCGCTCGACGTATTTGCGATGCCGTCGCTGAGCGAGGGCATGGGTGTGGCGTTACTTGAGGCGATGGCGTGCGGGTTGCCGGCGGTTGGCAGCGCCGCGGGCGGAATAGTCGATTCGATTGAACACGAGAAGACGGGGTTTCTTGTCCCACCCGGCGACGCGCCCGCCCTAGCGCGGGCGCTGACGCGCCTGGGTGCGGACGCGGAGTTGCGCCGCTGGCTGGGGGCGGCCGCGCGCGAGCGCGTGACAAGCCGGTTCACATTCGCGCGAATGGCCGTCCGCACGCTGGAACTTTACCGTTCTTGCCGGGAGCATACGCGATGAAGAGTATGACGGGCTTTGGACGCGCCGAAGTTGAAGAACACGGATGGCGCGTCAGCGTTGAGGCGCGCGCCTTGAATCAGCGCTTTCTGGAGATTAGGCTGGCGCTGCCTCGTGGATGGAACGAGTACGAGCGCCAGCTACGCAAGCTTGTGCAGCGCGTGGCCAGCCGCGGGCGCGTGGAGGTGTTGGTCCGCGCCCAGGAGATCGACGCTCAAGCGGCGCGGGTGATCGTCAATTTCGACTTGGCTCGCCGGTATGTCGCCGAGATACGGCGCCTCGGTCGAGCGCTGGGCCTGGACGGCTCGGTCAGCATCGAAGCGCTTCTGCAACGCCCGGAGATCGTCCAGATGCAGGAGCAGGACGCCCACGTGCGAACACAAGTCCGTTGCGCCAGCAAAGCGATCGCCTTGGCGGTCGGAGCGTTGGACGCGGAGCGCAAGCGCGAAGGCGAGGCGCTGCGGCTCGACTTCGCCGCCAGGATACGGCGAATCACGGCGGCAACGGCACGCATCGAGAGCCGGGCGCAAGTGGTGCGCAAATCAGCCATCGCGGCGTTTCAAGCACGGGTCCGCGAGCTTCTGCGCGAAGCGCCCTTGGATGAAAAGCGGCTCTACGAGGACGCCGCCGCAGTTGCGCAACGCGCCGACATCAGCGAGGAACTGATAAGGCTCCGCGCCCATCTCGACGCACTCACGGATTTGCTCGGGCGCAATGCTCCGGTGGGCAAGGAAATGGAGTTCGTGTTGCAGGAGATCAACCGCGAGGCCAACACTATCGGCGCCAAGTGCCAGGACGTTCAGTTGTCGCAACTCGTGATCCGAATAAAGAGCGAGATCGAGAAGATGCGTGAGCAGGTGCAAAACGTGGAATAAGTTGAATGCGCTCAGGTTTGCTCGACTCTGGTAGCGCCACTCAGGTAACTCTCAAGACGCTCGGAACAGGCCGCCTTGATGCCGAGCTTCGCGCGGCCGAGCGAGACTAGCCAGCGCAATCCGTTACAGCACCGCACTCCGTGACCCGAGCAATGGTGATGAATACGTCGCCAGCTCGAGCGCAACCGGCAATCAGGACTGTCCGGACGCCCGAATCGGAGGCTCGCTTCCGCATTGGCATTGTCCACCTCTTGCGTCGCAGCCGATGAACTACCGGAGAATGTTAGAAGCCTGGCTCATCGCAGCACGCGTCGCGCTCTTGCCATCGCCGCGCAGCGCTCTGCCCCTGCTTTTCCTGCTCGCTGTCGGATGCTCGACGCAGAAGCCGCCACCCACGGTATTGCCTTCGTGCGGCATTCTTCATCGCGGCCAACACATCAGCCCGGCCTGTACCCAGGAGGCCAAGCGCGCGCTTGAAGACCCTAATACGTCCGAGCTTGATCAATGGCGCGCGAAGGCGGTCCTCGAATGTCCGGTCAAAGGCGTCATCTCGACGAACAACGAGCGAGTTTCGTTCGAGTGTCTGTACGACCTGCAAAGGGTCAGTGCGCTCAGCCCGCCCCCATGGTGGGCGTTGGTGCTCAAGCCACTGTCAATTACGTTAAATTGGACTTTGAAGGAGGCCTTCCAGTTAATCTCTCCGTTTCTCTCCTAGCCGAGGGACGTCAGGCGGAGCAATATTTGCCGGTCGGTCGCCCACAGCATCGTAAAGTAGCCCCCCACCAGCAACGTGTTAGATTATCTCAGGTCTGGAGGAACGCGGCTTGTTAAATTGCGCGCGCGGCGCGAGAGCGTTTCGGCGTGCGCGCGGGACGCGATAACGTCGTAGCTAGGATAGGAATGGAAGGATTGGGCGCCGGCCTGACTTTTGCCGTTGAGTAGCCTTTAGCGCGGCAGCGCTTAGCTTTTGCGTGCGTCGGTGCTCCTATAGGTAGTAGTTTTGTTTATGGGGATGCGACGCGGTATACTATTTGTACTGTCCGCACCGTCAGGCGCGGGGAAGACCACGCTGTCGCGTGAAGCGGTCGAGCGAATAGCAGGTCTTGAAGCCTCGGTTTCGGCAACCACCCGGGCTCCGCGCAGGGGTGAAACTAACGGAGTGGATTACCATTTCGTGACCGACGAGGAGTTCAGGCGTTCGATGGAAAACAACGAGCTGGTCGAGACCGCGCGAGTTTTCGACGCCTGGTACGGAACGCCGCGCGCGCCATTGGAGCGGGCGTTGCTCGAGGGTCGCGACGTTTTGCTCGATATCGACGTTAACGGCGCCCGTGCTATCGCGCAGCTTTACGGAAGCGATGTCGTGCGCGTCTTCGTGATTCCGCCCAGCTTTGCCGACCTGGAAGCGCGGCTGCGCAAGCGCGGGACCGAGGAAGAGGCGGCGGTCACGCGCCGACTCAAGCAGGCTCGCGAAGAGTACTCCGCTTATCCGGAATACGACTACCTGATAATCAACTCCGACCAGGAGGTGGCAGTTGAAAAGCTCAGGGCCGTGGTGGAAGCCGAACGGCTGAAGGTGAGCCGTTTGAAACAGGGGTTCACACCATGGACCTAGGCGAGCCTGAGTATCCGCAAGAGTTCGAGCAGCTGCTGGCCGATATACGCGCGTACAACCCGCAGGCCGAGGCACAGCTTATACGGCGCGCCTACGAGTACGCGGCGCGCAGCCATCGGGGCCAGATGCGCGTCTCGGGCGAGCCTTTCGTCACCCATCCCCTCAACGTAGCGCTCATCATTGCGCGCCTGCACCTTGACGTGCCGTCCATCGTCACCTCGCTTCTGCACGACGTGGTCGAGGACACCAGCACCTCGTTGGAGGAGATCGAACGGCTGTTCGGCGCCGAGGTCGCTCAATTAGTCGACGGCGTTACCAAGGTCTCCAAGATAACCTTTCAGAGCAAAGCGGAGAAACAGGCCGAGAATTTCCGCAAGATGATTATCGCGATGGCGCGCGATATCCGCGTCGTGCTGGTCAAGCTCGCGGATCGGCTGCACAACATGCGTACACTGGGCGCGCTTCCTCCCGAACGTCGGGTGGATATCGCCCGCGAGACGCATGAAATTTACGCTCCACTGGCTCACCGCTTAGGAATCCATTGGCTTAAATCCGAGTTGGACGACGCCGCCTTTCGTTATCTTAACCCGGAAGCGTACGCGGCGATCGAGGAACTGGTCGCGAAAACCAAGACCGCCCGCGAAGAGTACGTCAAAGCTGTCATCGATGTTATCAGGCAGCGCTTGGACGAGGCCGGCCTTAAGGCCGAGGTCACGGGACGGCTCAAAGACTACTACTCGATCCATCATAAGATGGAGGAAGAAGAGCTGCCCTTCGACCAGATCCACGACCTCGTGGCTTTCCGTATCATCGTCGACTCGCTGCGCGAATGTTATTCGGCACTCGGCGTGGTTCACGCCAGTTGGAAGCCGGTGCCTGGGCGCTTCAAGGACTACGTGGCGCTACCCAAGCCCAACAACTACCAATCGCTTCATACCACGGTCATCGGACCCGGCGGCCAGAAGATGGAAGTGCAGATACGCTCGCGCGACATGCATCGCGTGGCCGAGGAGGGAATCGCCGCTCACTGGAGCTATAAAGAAGGAAAGATCGAGGGATTACGTGAAAGCCAGCGCTTCGCCTGGCTCAGGCGGATCGTTGAGTGGCAGCAGCATCTCAATGATCCCCACGAATTCCTTTCCAACCTGAAAGAAGACCTCTTCGCCGAAGAGGTCTTCGTCTTTAGCCCCAAGGGCGACGTCTTCGATTTCCCCCGCGGCGCGACGGCGATCGATTTCGCCTACCGCATCCACTCCGAGGTCGGCAACCATCTGGCAGGCGTGCGCATCAACGGGAGAATCGCGCCGCTGCGTTACCGGCTCCGTTCAGGCGACACGGTCGAGGTGCTTACCTCCGAGCGCCAAAGGCCAAGCAAGGACTGGCTCGGGCACGTCGTTACCGCTCGTGCCAAGAGCCGCATCAGAAGCTGGCTGCGTTCTCAACAGGCCGAACGCTCACGCGAGTTGGGTGCCGCTTTAATCCAGCAGGAGCTGGAGCCTTCGGGCCTGACCGTTCCGCAGCTCGAGCGCACCGGGCGACTTGATGCCGCCGCCAAGGAACTCTCTTACAAAGGGGCCCAGGCGCTGCTTGCTGCAGTGGGCTACGGGCTGATTACCTCCGCCCAGGTGCTGACCAGGCTGCTGACGCCGGAGGAGCTAAAGCGCACGCGCCTGGACAAGACCCAGGCCGCCACCGCGGCGCAGCAGGACGGGCAGCCGCCGATCAAGGAGGCACGCCGGCCGGCTGGGGAAAAACCGGCCGCAAGCGGCGTCCTGGTTTCGGGTTTGTCGGACGTCCTGGTGAGGTTCGCCGGATGCTGCAACGCGCTTCCGGGCGAGCCGATTTGCGGCTTTATCACTCGCGGCCGCGGAGTTACCGTTCATCTGATTAATTGCCCGGTGGTGCCGCGCAACGATCCTCAACGGCGCGTCTCCGTGGTCTGGGAAGCGGGCGCTGACAGTCTGCGCGCGATCCGGCTCGAGGTGCTCTCGGTCGACCATCCCGGCCTCCTCGCCGCGATGTCCAAGGCTATCGCCACGGCAGGCGTCAACATCAGCAGCGCCGAGGTCCGGACTTCCGAGGCTGCTGGCCGCGCCAATTGCCGCTTCGAGGTCGCGGTCAGCAACGCGCGCCAGTTGAACGCCGTGATGCGGTCGTTGGCGGAGATCAACGGTGTGCTGAAAGTAGTGCGGCTCGATCAACACAACGGCGCCCACGCGGCGTGACGGAGCTTCCCGTTTGACGGTTGGGGCTTCTGGCCTGCCGGCCAACCAATCGGGGAGTATTAGGGCCGCCTGACGGGTCGAGAGGCGCGCTTCCAACACCAACGTAAGGAGCGCTCTCACACCCAGGCGCGATTGGCGATCAAACTATGGGGCTCTCATGACACGTAGGCGCATTCATACTGACTTGGCTCCGGCCGCGATCGGGCCGTATTCGCAAGCTATAATCTACGGCAACACGCTTTTCTGTTCGGGGCAACTCGGCCTTGATAAAAGCGGCGCGAAAATCGTCGCCGGCGGCGCCGAGGCAGAGGCGCGCCAAGCGCTCGACAATTTGCGCGCCGTGCTCGCGCAAGCCGCGATGACTCTCGACGACGTGGTGAAGACAACGATCTTCCTAACGGACTTGGCGGATTTCGAAACCGTCAATCGGACCTATAGCGAGTACTTCAAGTCGCCTTACCCGGCGCGCTCAACCGTGCAGGTCGCGGCGCTGCCGCGCGGCGCGCGGGTCGAGATCGAAGCGATCGCGATCAAAGGCGACGCCGAAGCCTGACCGGCTTTTTGCGCGATTAGCGCGCCGCACTGCGTTTCGCCTCGCAGTTTTTTGCTCCACCGAGGCCAGCCAGCAGGGCGAAGCGAATCCTCGCTCGCGTTTATCCCACAAAAGCGAGACTTCCCGCAGCCCTCGCGGAAGGATGCGCCACTCTTCTAATCTTGCAGCCACCGTGGCTAGCCTGCCGGCATAAACCGCCCAAAACCCCCATTTTCAGGGGCGCACCGAGCGCCTCGTAAGCGGTGCGACGATGCTTGGGGCGTTTCGCGCAGCTTTCCAGTCAACAGGCGACCCAGGCCGCAGTCTAACGGCAGGAGACAAGCCGCTGAAGAACATGGATACGCACGCAAACCGCGGTATCGATGCCCGAGCGACATTGCCCTGACGCGCGCAAAGCTATCTTCTGCGGCGGCGAAGACACCAACGCACGAGTCGCACTTCTTCGCACTAGCCCGAGCCAGGATTTAGTTGCGGGCGGGTTAAATCATAAACAAGTATTAGCGGAGAGCTATTTTTGCTTGCTCGCTTTTTCCTGTTGCGCTTAACAAGATCTTTTGCGTATTTTTATGTCGTTCATGTTCATCAATCTGGATTGATGAACACCGTCATTACCACTGGTAATTCTGGGTTGTGTTTGGGGGTTGGCTAGAACATGGATTGCCGGCATACCAACCAACATAGAGCGAGCTTGTTTTCGCGAACTCGCGACTCGCCAGGCACCGCCTCGGCGAAACGCACGGAAGAACTGACCCGGGCGTGCTCTGGGTCTTAGCGATGCAGCTTTGGGAACGGAGAAAAGCATGATGCGTAGGCAATATTTAAAATCAACCGCGTGTGCAGCGCTCATGTTTAGCGCTGTCTTTCTCGCCGGGACGGGGAGTGCGCAGGAGATCTGCGACGAAGCGCACCCCATAGCGGCAAATACCACTGTCCAGTGCAGCTTGCTCGTACCGCCGGACCAGACCTGCGAACTAACGGGCGTTCAAGTCACCGGGAACATTATCGTCCAGGCCGGCGCGACGCTTATTGCAGGTCCCGGGACTCAACCCAGCTCGGTCGGCGGAAACGTATCCGCTTCGGCGGCGGCGTGCGTATCGCTAAACGTGAGTTCTGTGGGTGGAAACGTGATTGCAAGCGGCACGGGCAGTTGCTCTGGTAGCTCGCAGTTCGATTTTCTCTGCACACCTCGCGTAGGCGGGAACGTTGAAATTCTCGGAAGCAGCCAAGCCTGGTGTGTTGCTGGAAATCCGAATTGCGGTTGTTCGTACTCCTCAATGACGGTTGGCGGAAATTTCGAGTTCGAAGGCAACGCTATAGCCGAATATATCGAAAACGACGTGATTCGCGGCAACCTAACGTTTAACAGCAACCATGGGGGCGGACTCATCTCAAAGGACACCATCGGCGGAAACCTTTACTACAACAGCAACTCTGGCGGATCGAATTCGGTCTCGAATAACGGCATTGGCGGGAATCTGCAGTTCAACAGCAACACGACAGGTCCGAACACGGTTAGCGATAATCACGCCGGCGGAAATATTCAGTGCTTCAGCAATAACCCCACACCGAACGCGACGGGGAACACGGCGGGTGGCGTGATTTCGGGCCAGTGCAAGCCCGCTGATCCGTCTAGCACCTCCGGTGTCAACACCACGCAGCCGTGGTGGCAAAACCGCTGGTAAAGGCGCGCAAAGCAGCAATTGCTGAGACGACCGACGTAAGCTTTGCGTTTCAAGTGAGGGAGAACAAGAAGATGCTTATGCGATGCCTTAAAAAAACTATCTATGCTGCGTTGGTGCCCGCTGCCGTCTTTTGCCTGAGCGTCACCACGTATGCTCAGACCATTTGTAACGACGCTGGTTCCTCGCCCGCCGATTGCAACACGATCGGCTGCCCGGTACCGCCGGGAACGACCGTCCCATGCGACCTAATCGTACCTCCGAACGCGACTTGTACTCTGGATAACGTCATAGTGACCGGCAGCGTGTCCGTCGAGCAAGGCGGATGCCTCAACCCTACGGGTAAACTGATGGTCGGCGGAAATGTCAATGCGTATCAGGCAGCGTGCCTTTCTCTGGGCTTCGGCAGCGAAGTCGTTGGCAATTTGAGCGCAAGTGGCACAACAGGAAACACCCCGGCTCACTCGTTTAACTTTTTGTGCAACTCGAAGGTTGATGGGAGTGTCAACATCGAGAACAGCGGAGCAGGCGCAAAATGGTGTATTGGGTACCAGGGCTCGCCCTGTGACTGCGCGGTGGGCGTCACCGTGGGCGGCAGCCTCACGTTCGACGGCAATGATGGCGGAGGGATTATAGGAAACAACACCATCACGGGATCCTTGAGTTGCGCAAACAACAGCCCGCCGCCAACATGCAACGGCTCTAGCACAAGCTGCAACAACAACACGGCAAGCTCCAAGATTGGGCAGTGCAGTAGTTTTTAAACGTTGGCGTGTCTGCGACCTAAGGCCGGCGGTACACGCAGACTCACGATGGGCTAGACGCCGGACGCTCCATGCTTGAAAGACAGCAGCCGCGACGGGCTTCCCGTCGCGGCTGCTTTTTATCGCGAAGAGGATTGATTGCGGTCGGCTTGGCTGACTTATCCGTCAAGCCAGTGGAACGTCAGGGCGAACGCGACGCGGGGAACAATGCACTCACAACTAAGCGGCGCGGATCACTGGTCCTGGATGTGCTCTTTTTGCATTTTGGCTTCCATCTCGCGGAACTTGGCCAAGCGCTGGTCGGTTGTCTCCAGGGCGCGGGGGGCCTGAGCGGCCTGAGCGCTGGCCCGTGGCAACTCGCCGTCGATTTTGGCCAACGCCTCTTGAGCGAGGCGGCGCACCTTGGCGCTCCGATCCTCGCTGGCGACTTTAAGCAGCAAGTCCCGCGCGCGCGGGTCGCCGAGTTCCCCTAGGGCGAACGCCGCAGTTCCGCGGCCTTCTTCGTCGTGCGCCTTTTCTAGAAAGTGAATTACAGCTATTGTGCCGCGCGGATCACCGATAGACCCCAGCGCGCTCACCAAGTGAAGCCGCTCAGCCTCCGGCGTGGTGCGCATGAAGAGGTATTGGCCCATCAGCGGCACGGCCTCAGCCATGTGGCGCTCAGCCATTATATCGGTAGCCTTGACCTGGACCCTTACGTCCGAGTCGGTCATCGCTTTGATCAGAAGATCATCAACCTGCGGATCGGAGATCGGTATGATCTTGTCGAGGCCCTCGAGTCTGACCACGGGATCGTCGCTTTTCTGGGCGCTCTGCGCGTCGGCTATCTTTGAGTCTTTGTCAGCGACGTCCTGATTGAACCCGCCGCTGGCAGGTAGCGAGCTCATTGCGCCCATCACCCCTGGCATGCTGTTGTTCGGCGACACACCCGGCTGCGGCGTCTGTGATTGCTGCATCTGAGGTCCGGGCAGCGGAATGCCCATCTGGGCGTGGGCTGGATGCGCGAAGAGCACGCAAGCGCACGCCAGGAGCACCAAGCCACCAGCCAACGTTCTTGCGCTGAAAGACCACATCGTACAACTCCTTGTTCCCTGCCAGATGCCCTGAGGCGATCGGTCGTTCGGGCCTTTTAGAGCTCAACGCGGTGCGGGGGAGCAGTAAGCGCTTCGTCCGCATCGTCGGCTTGCTTCCTACCCTCCTTCGTTTCTGTACCAATCGAACCTGGCCGAGGTTAGCTCGGTTGCGTTTTTCACCAGCAAAGCGCACCCGGACGCCGGCGTGGGCGTAGTTTCACTCGGCGCATTACGCGGGATTTCCTCAACCGCTTTTCTTCCATCTGCTGCTCCTTATAGCATTAGTTGAGGTACCGTTTGAACTGCCTAAGGCCGATTACAATCTTTTTGGCGAGTGGTGCGCTGCTTGCGACGATGCTGTGCGAGCAAACGGCGCTGCTCGCGCGAAATTCCTGGGCCGGCGAGCCTGATGGAGCCCTTCCCGCGGCGACCTCTCCGGTCAAGCCGGGGCAGGAACTGATCTATCGTGCGTCCTGGATGGGGGTGCCGGTCGGGATCGCACGGCTGACCTTCGGCTCGGACGACAAGAGCACTAGCCTTTCGCGCGGAGTTGCGTTGGTTCAGACAAACCGCGCGGCCGACGCGTTATACAAGATGCACGACCAGTTGTGCGAGGATTTTGACGCAGATTCATTTGCGCCCCGCCTGATGGAGATTTTCCAGCACGAAAATCACACCTTTAACCAGTATACGGTCACGTTCAGCGAGGTTTCCGGACGCATCGAGACGCTGCGGCGAACCCGGCGCGGCGCGCAGCACCATGATTTTCAGCTGAAGAATGCCTTCGGACCGATCTCGGCGGCACTTAAAATTTTGTCGCAACCGCTGGAGGTAGGCCGCAGTCGCTCGGTGCTGGTCTTTACCGGAACGAGCTATTATCTGGTAGAGCTTTCCGTGGTCAGGCGCGAGCGGATAGCCTCGGCGATGGGTAACGCCGACACTTTTTTGACCGGCGCACGCGTAGTGAGATCGAGCGACGGTTCCGCCGCCGAGTCGGTGCACAACGTGGCGTTATGGATTTCCGCTGGAGAAAACCATCTGCCGCTGCGCGCCGAGGCGATGACCTTTGTCGGCCCGGTCAGGGCGGATCTGGTCTCCGTGGCCGCGCAGGCATCTCCCCGTGCTACGCACTGCCGCCGAATGATCCAGGCCAACGAGAGCGCGCCGCTTGGCCTTCCCAACGGGAAGCGAAACGGCTCTGACGGCCTGCTCGCGGCGCCTAGTCCTTGAATAGATGTTGGAACGCGGAACTCCATGCTAGCTTTAGCAGCGCCCGCGATCGGGGCCTTGTAACGGATGGTCGGGTGAATGGGCTCACCGCTTGAAAATCTTCCCGCCACAGTGAGAGCCTTTGTGGCCGTGCGCCCCAATCACGAGACGCTATCGGCGGTAGCCGGCTTTATCGAGGAACTACGCCCGCTCAAGGCGGATGTCCGCTGGGTCAAACCGGCAAACCTGCATCTGACGCTGCGCTTTCTGGGCGACCAAGCGCAGTCATCTCGGCTGGCCACGCTGTCGCAATGCTTGCTCGAAGTGGCCGCTCGGTACGAGCCCTTCTCGGTAACGGCGTGCGGCATCGGAGGTTTCCCGGAAATCAGTCGTCCGCGAGTTATATGGGTGGGTTTCGAGGGCCGAGCGCTACTCCAGCTTGCGCAAGAGGCGGAGCAATGCGCCCTGTCAGCGGGCTTCGCGCCATGTGGCCGGCCCTTTGCACCTCATTTGACCGTCGGACGCGTGCGCAGCTTGCGCGGGTTCGCGCCGACGGCGCGCGCCCTCGCTCAAGCGCAGGAGCGTGAGTTCGGTGTTTCCGTGATCGATGGCGTTACGCTTTATTGCAGCGAACGCTCGGCCTGCGGGCCGACTTACTACGAAGTAATGACGATGAAGCTTGGCGCCGCCCGCCGACGGCCGCCAATGAGCGCCTAAGCGAGCTTTCTGCCGAGATGGGGGAGGCGTGCGTTGTCGAGATACCACCGAGAGAAAACAACACCTGCCGCTTCGCGTCGGATGGGACCGGAACGCGGCTTCGTGCGTTGAAATAAACCAAGGAATCCCCGCGAATCGAAAGATCGCCAATTCCACAGGAGTGCTGATGAAGCATTGGAGCAAACCCTTGGTTATGGTTGCGCTGTGCGCGTTGGGTTTGACGATAACTAGCGCGCGGCCCGCCGCCGCGCAGGCCGACCGAGCGAAGCCCATTCGGAAGCTTTCCGTCACAGGACACGGTGAGACTCAGGTCAAACCAGACGTGGCAACGCTCGACGTCGCCGTTGAGACCACCGGCGCTACCGCGCAAGAGGCAGCGCAACGTAATGCGGAGCTTTCGCAGAAGGTTGTTTCCGCAGTCAAAGCGGACGTCGGTGCGAGCGGCTCGGTATGGACCGGCAGCTACGCGCTGTTTCCGGACTATCAGCCGATACCTGGAGGCGGAGGCAGTAAACTCGTAGGTTATCGTTCCGAAAATTCCATCAAGGTGCGCACCGACGCGCTCGACAAGGTCGGTTCCCTGATTGACAAGGCGATCGAGGCGGGCGCCAATCGAATCAATTCGCTCGCCTTTACGGTGAGCGACGATTCGCAGGCGCGCAATCAAGCAATTTCCCTGGCGGCCAAAGACGCGGAAAACGAGGCGCAAGCGTTAGCCGGAGCGCTCGGCGTGAAGCTCAAGCGAATCGTGGATACTTCGGTCGAGGGCAAGGTGAGACCCTCGCCGCTCATGATGGGCGCCCGAATGGCCACGATGGCCGGCGCGCCTACGCCTATCGAGATCGACCGTGTCAGCGTGCCGGCGACGGTCTCGCTGGTATACGAAATTGAATGAAGTCGCCCGCTGCGTTGACCGTTTTCGGCCTTCGGGTTCTTGGAGCCCGCCGGGAGCAAATCCGCGCCTTCTTAGGCCGTAATGTGATCGGATGCTGCACTACCTAATAAAACGGATTGCCTTCGGGGCGTTGGTTCTACTCGGGGCCTCGCTGATTACGTTTTGCATCGCCTTCGTGATTCCGGCCGACCCGGCGGTTGCGATTGCCGGGGTCAAAGCGGACCCGCACACGTTAGCGACGATCCGGACCCAACTCGGACTCGATCGGCCGCTGTACATTCAATATGTCCGCTATGTATGGCGCGCGCTCCATGGCGACCTGGGTCGTTCGTACGCGCGCCGTCAGAGCGTGACCGGCCTTATCGTGGCGCGTTTTCCCGCCACGGCAGCGCTCGCGGTATCCGCGATGGCGCTGTCGCTGATTCTCGGCACGCTCGGCGGGCTCGTGGCAGGTGCATATCGAGGACGAGCGCTCGACAATTTATTGTTGATAGCCTCGTTAATCCTCGTGTCGATTCCCGTGTTTTGGTTGGGCACGATGTTCCTGGTCGGCGCCGCAGCTCACTTTCGCTGGCTTCCATTGGGCGGATTTGACGGCATGCGAAGTCTCTTGATGCCGAGCCTTGCGCTGGCGCTCGGCTCCGCCGGCTACTATTCGCGGATCCTGCAGGCCAACCTGGCAGAGGTCGTCGGTCAAGATTACATCAGGGCGGCGCGCGCCAAGGGTTTGTCGCCGGTGCGAGTGATGCTCCGGCACGCGCTGGCTAACGCTATCTTGCCTCTGGTGACGCTGGCCGGGCTCGATTTCGCCGGACTCCTTTCCGGCGTAGTGCTGACTGAGACGGTGTTCAATTGGCCGGGCCTTGGGCGACTGGCGTTCGAGGCGGTATTCAACCTCGACATCCCTCTAATTATGGGAACGGTGCTGTTCTCCGCCTTCCTTATTGTGGCGGCGAATCTGGTAGTCGACCTGCTGTACGCCTGGCTCGATCCCCGCACCCACCTGGCTTAGACGATGATAAGAGCGGGGCGTCTTAACTGGCTCGAGATAGTTGGCGGCACGATCGCGCTGAGCCTGGTCGTGGTCGCCCTGTTCGCGCCGGTGATAGCACCTCACGACCCGACGCGCGCCGTGGCGCAAACCTTCGGCGACCCAGGGCCGCCCAGCCTCGCCTTTCCATGCGGCACTGATCAGCTCGGGCGCGACGTTCTATCGCGCCTGATCTATGGTGCGCGCGTCTCGCTCATCGTGGGGCTGAGCGCGATGGCCGTGGCGATGACCGTTGGCGTGGCCGCCGGGCTCTGCGCCGGGTTCTTCGGCGGATGGACCGAAATGGTCCTGATGCGCCTGACCGACGTGATGCTCACACTGCCGGGGTTGCTTTTGGCGATGGCCTTCGTGGCCATTTTGCGGCCGAGCCTGTTGACTATCCTGCTCGTCATTAGTCTGGTGTCGTGGACGGGAGTGGCGCGCGTGGTCAGAGCTGAGACGCTGTCGATGACCAACCGCGACTTCGTCCTAGCCGCGCGCGCGCTCGGCGCCTCGGCTGGACGTTTGATGATTCGCCATGTGATGCCCAACATCATGCCCACTGTGGTGGTGATGGCGGCGCTGAGCACGTCGGGAACGTTGCTCCTCGACGCGGGTCTCAGCTTCCTAGGTCTGGGCGTTCCGCCGCCCACACCGAGCTGGGGCCGAATGGTCGAGGAATCACAGATCTACTTTCGCACCGCTCCGTGGCTCGCCTTTTTTCCAGGACTGGCGATTCTGTACGCGGTCCTCGGCTTCAACCTCCTCGGCTACGGCTTCTTGCGCAGGCGAAACCCCCAATGAGAGGCGCATTGCGCACTGTTTTGTTCGCCGCTTTTGCCGGCGCGTTGGCGCTGACCATCGGCGGATGTCGAGCGGACCTTCCGGCAGACTCGTTCCCATCCGGCGCCGCCGTGCTTCGTCTGGCCCTGGCCGATGACGTACCGACGCTTGATCCCGCGGCGGGCTATGACGCCGCCTCCTGGGAGTTCGAGCAGGTGTTGTACGACACATTGGTGCGTTATGCGGCCGACTCCAATGAGCTTCGGCCTGACCTCGCCCTGTCATGGGGGATATCACCCGACGCGACGGTATTTACTTTTCATTTGCGGCACGACGCGAGCTTCACCAACGGGCGACAGGTGACCAGTGCCGACGTTCGATACTCCATCGAACGGGTGATCAACCCCAAAACCCGTTCTCAGGGAGTCCAGTACTTTTTGCCGCTTCTTGGTGCCGCCGACTTCGCGGCCGGGCGCACCCCCCATGCGCGCGGGATCGAGACGCCCGACCCTTACACGATAATTTTCCGCCTTGACAAGCCTGACCCGATCTTCTTGCATAAGCTCGCGATGCCCTTCGCGGCGGCCGTTCCGAAGGAAGTGGTGGAGCGTTGGGGCGAAGACTTTGCCCGCCACGCGGTCGGCAGCGGCCCCTTCATGCTCAAGCAGTGGCTTAGCGGCCAGCGGCTTATTTTGGTCAAGAATCCTCATTACTTCCTTTCAGGCTTACCCAAACTGGACGCGGTCGTCGCTCTGATCGGGGTGAACGAGGAGCTGCAGTGGCTTAAGTTTGAAGCGGGCGAAATCGACATCTCGTCAATCCCGCCTGCCGAGTTCACCTACGTGATGAAGACGCCGCGGCTCAAGGCGCTGACCATCCATCACGTGACGGCGGTCACAAGCTACCTCGGGATGAATTGTCAGATGCCGCCGTTTAACGACGTGCGGGTGCGCCAAGCCTTCAACTACGCAGTCAACAAGCCGAAGCTCGTCGCTATCTTGAACGGGCGCGGCGTCGTGGCGCGCGGAGTGTTGCCCCCCGGCATGCCGGGCTACGACCCGGACATCAGCGGCTATGCTTATGACCCGGCCAAAGCGCGCCGCTTGCTGGAAGAAGCCGGAGTGCGCGCCGGCTTTGCGCCGGTGGTCTGGCTCACGTCTGATCCGACGATGCTGGTCCTCGGGCAATCAATCCAACAAGATCTGGCCTTGGTCGGCATCAACCTGGTCCTAAAACCGGTAGCCTGGGGTCCGCTCCTCGACGCCGTGCGTGAGCCGCACACTGCGGAGCTTTTCCTGCTTGGCTGGGGCGCCGACTTTCCAGACCCGCAGAATTTCCTCGAAGTGCTCTTCTCAAAGGAGCAGTGGGGCGCGAATAACGACACCTTCTATTATGACCCCAAGGTGCAGGAACTGCTGACGGAGGCCAGCGTAGTCGCCGATCCGAAACGTCGTTACGAACTGTATCAGCAAATCCAACAGATCATCGTGAACGACGCCCCATGGGTCTTTCTATACCATCCGGTGGCCTACGTCATTCGCCAGCCTTGGGTGCACGGCATCCGCCTCCATCCCCTTCGTCCCGCTCGTCTTGACTACATCTACGTCACCGCGCGCGGGGCGGAGGGTGAACAAACGTCAGGCGAAACCAACCAAACGCGGTAGCGCAGATCAGCTACCGTTCAATCTATTGACCGGGCTCGCCGCGCTTGATTAATCTTCCCTTGCGATGCGGCTTTTAAGCTCATCCAGGAAGGTCGCAGGCGGCCTTGCCCTCTTGGCGCTAGTTGCCGTTCTTCTCGAACGATGGTACCCGTCTTCAGCTGCTATCGGAGGACCCGAGGCGGTAAAAGGCAGCCGAGTCTGGCGCCTGACCGAGCGTAGAGGCGTGGCCGTCGCGGTCCGGCCACATTCCCCCGGCCAATCCTCTTTTTTCTCGCAGCCCCACCTGATCGCCCCCCGTTTGGTCAGCTCGGCACTCCGCCTTGTCTTGCGACCCGCAAAATCGCAGTCTGAGGGCCGGTTTTCGACCCGCTGTAGTCACTCCGCGTCCTTCGCTCGACCGCCGCCCCTTAATTTCGACCTTTAAGGCCCACAGGCTCAGCTCCTGGGCCGCGAAACTACACCATTAAGGACTCAAAACCGGACAACGCATAATTCGCCCTGCTGCGGCTTTATGCAACGCTTCGATGCCCGTACGACACGCCACCGGCGTCGTCTAGGGATGGAGCGCCGTAACTCTGCGCACCTGGCCCAAGGGAGCTGAAGGTGAGAGATAACGATTGTGACAACGACGATTCGCGCCTCGCGCGGCGGCGCGGGAATAATCGCGGTAAACAGCGGCCGCGAAGCGGGCGGGGTGAAAACACCCAACGCTCGCAGCCTCGTCGAGAAGCGCAGACCCTACTCGCGATGGCTGCGGCCGCATGCGCAGCGATTCTGGGTCTGGCATCACCCGGCCGACCTGCCCCGATCACGTTTATCACCGCATTGCCGGTGGCGCAGGACCAAGCGGTTACCCGCTTCTATATGGACCCCCATCACGTCTCCGACGAGAACGAGCCTTTCGACGAGAACCTCTGGAATCTTTCCTTTCCAGCAACTTTGGCGTGGGGGCCGACGGCGCGCCTCGCTATCTTCGTGACCGGTACCCCTGAGTACGATTTTATCCACCAAAACCTTTCGTCCGGCCAACGGGTTTACAGAAGCGCGAGCGGGTTTGGCGACACGGTGGGTTTCGCTCGCTACACCTTGTATTCCAAGGACTGGATCGGCGGCACCTTTCGCGAAGATCCTCTAATCGGCCTCTATCTACCAACCGGCTGGTACAACAAGTCTGACATCTACGGGCGGCTGCCTGAGGTGATGCAGAACGGATCGGGCTCAGTTGCGCCGTACATCGGAAACGTTATTTTGTGGAAGAACTTCGATTACGAATTTGACCATGATATTACTTTTCGATCCAATCCCGCAGCCTCTTCCGGGTATCAGGAAGGTGACGCTTTCCGCACCGACGCGGCGCTCTACGTGCGAGTGTACCCCTGGGTATTGCCCGACACCGGCTTAAACGATCAGCTCTGGGTGGGTGTGGAAACCAACCTTGCCTGGAACGGCAAAAGCGAGATTTCAGGCAATATCGATAATGCAACCGGCGGCTGGGAATGGGATATCGATCCTGGCATCTTTTTGGGCACTCCATTTTGGACGACTGGAGCGGCGCTTCAGTTGCCTGCGTGGCAGGACCTGTATGGGCCGTCACGGTTGTACGGGGGATGGCGGCTTTATCTGTACTTCGAGTACTATTGGATAATGCCGTCGCTGCCGGAATCGGTTAGAAGATGGCTGCCATAAAACCGGTCGAGTCAGCGTGGTTGGCACCATGGAGCTGGTCGCAGTTTAGCCGCAGCCAGAGGCAACAAGCGATGTCAATTAGGGCGTTCTTAGTACTCACTGCTTTTGTAGTTGCGCCGCCGCTGCTTGCTTCCGGTATTCCAGGCATGGCCCTGGCGGATGACAACCGACCACTGTTGAGCAGCTCGATGCTCCCCATGAGCAATCAGGATGGCGCGGGCCGAACCCACGGCTTTGGGTTGGATAGGTGGCGCACCGCGCGCGCGTTTCAACTCGCTACCGAAGGCACGGACGATTCTGCCTCGCCTGACGAACAGCGCCTGTCAGCCCCACGCTCTAACCACGGCGCCTCCGAGGCGCCTTCCGCAAGAGACGGCGTCGAAAGCCGTTGCTCGCCGCCGACCGTCTTGCGAGCCAGTGTGAATGTACGCGGCTTGATGTCGCCGCGCGCCGCCCAGAACGTGTTCATACGTCTGATGAAGATGAAGGGAGTCCAGGCCTTCAAGTGCGATCTGCGGCCGAACATCATCACGGTCGATTTTCAACCAGGGGTCGACATGACGGCGATACAGGTCAGAGACGAGGTGATTCGGGCCGGCTGGACCCCTGGGGGCGTTGAGCTCCATAAAGTGCCGCTTTACCAAGCGACCAAAGACGAAATGGGAAGTGATTGGTACATTCTCCCCGAGTTCGGAACGGGGTCAGCATTTATGCGTTGGGTGTATCTGAATCTCACGCCTTGGAACATCAGAAAGAGCGCGTACGTCGACCCACCTGGCCGAAGTCAGGCAGACTGCAGGTAAGAGGCTTCGCTGGTGCATGATCGAGAGGACGCATCGCTGCGCCGGCGTCAAAGATCGCGGCTTTCGGCAGTCGCGCGGGATCGTGCTGATGGTTCAGAGGCGCAGAGAGCAGATTCGTGAAAATCGAACCGAGTGGAGGTCGATTGCCCGCGGCTGAGCGAGGCTTACGCCGCCCAAGACCGCAATCTGAAGCCCGTTTCTAACACTCTCCAGCAACCTCCGTCCTCCGCTCGACCATACGCCTGTAAGCCTGACGATCTGCGCCGTCGGACCTCTATATCACCTGACGACACCCGCTAACCCCGGCGACCGGGGGACAAAACTGGCGCATTGGTGCCACCGTGTTAGGTGTGTTATGGTCACACAACGCACGGTTTTGTAGGCAAGTGTGCAGAGCGATGCGCAGTCGCCCTCCAAAAAGCGTAAATCGTGGAAGACGAAATTTGTTCAAAGCACGAGATGATTGCCTCACATAGGCGCAGCGGCCGCCAAACTCGGGCGTTGGCGCAGTACATACGCCGTCGAGGTTGTGCAGTCATTCGGCATCGCTCAAGAATTCACGCGCTGCTGGCTGCAGTTGGGGTGATGTCGATAATGATTCTTGTAGCCGCGCCGCCGGTCTACAGCGCGCCGATCACTTTCGTAACCGCACTGCCGGTGGCTCAGGATCAACTTGTCTGGCGGAACTACTTTGACCCGGGGTATGCAGGCGACGATCCTACCTCGCGAGATCGCGACCTTTGGAATCTCTTGTATAACCCGGTCTTCGCATGGGGTCCCACCGCCGATCTGGCGATCTTCGCAAGCCTAACGCCCCAGTACAGCTTTTTAAGCGAGAACACAGCTCAGGGACGCCTCTCCAGCAGCGCCGGAGGTCTCGGGGACAGTCTGATTTTCGCCCGCTACACTGCCTATTTCAAAGACTGGCTGGGCGAGACCCTCAGGATTGATCCGCTGGCCGGAATCTACATTCCCACCGGTTGGTACAACAAATCGAACGCCTACGGCCGCCTTCCCCAGGACATGCAAGTAGGCTCCGGCTCGGTCGACCCGTATTTCGGTCTTACCGCCATGTGGAAGACCCAGCTTAACGAGTTTGACTGGGACATAACCTATCGTTACAACCCGGCCGCCTCGAGCGGCTATCAGTTGGGCAACTCGTTTCACACCGATTTCGCCTACTACCGGCGTATTGTGCCGTGGATTTTGCCTGACGAGGGTCTCGACAATCAGATTTGGATAGGGCTTGAAACCAACCTGATTCGTAACGGAACCAGCCAAGTTTCGGGCTTCAACGATCCCGCTACCGGAGGCTTCGTCTGGTACCTCGACCCTGGAATCTTTTACGCGACCCCTTTCTGGACTACTGGGATGGCGGTTCAAGTTCCAGTCATTCAGCAACTTAACGGACCCGATCGGCTTTACGGCAGCTTCCGCCTCTACCTATACTTTGAGTACTATTTCATGATGCCGTCGCTACCCAAGTGGGCTCAATTTTGATCATCGCTAATCGGTGCCTTCGCCACGGCCACTGGTCACAGACGCCGGTGGAGCGCTCGCTGAGGACAGACTTAGGAGCATCATGAGGCCAAAAAAGGCAAGAGTTCTCGGGCTTGTTCCGGCTCTTCTGCTGGCGTGTCTCTTTCTCGGGGCCGGACTGTCCGTAGCCGACGACCGCGGTGCGAGCCAAGGCCAAGGGGAACCGACGCTCACTCGGGTTCATATGCAGGTGCGGGGCCTCGTCTCGCCACGCGCAGCACAAAACGTCTTTATCCGACTTGATAAACAGAAAGGGGTCAGGGCCTTCAGATGTAACCTGGGCTCCAATGTTATCCTCGTGGACTTCCAGCCGAACCAGCAGGTCTCGAAGGAGGAGGCTGAACGGGTGATCAGGTCGGCAGGATGGACGCCAGGATGGATCAAGAGTGAACAGGTGCCGGTACGGCAAGCCGTGGCCGACGAAGCCGGCGAATACTGGTACGTCCTGCCGCAGCTTGAGGGAGCTTCTGGTCTCAAGCGATGGCTGGTCATAAACTTTGCCCTGTGGACGCGGAATAAGGACCTGAGCATACCCCCCTCCGATCCTGCGCCAAAGGCGCCGAACCAGGGAAGAGGTAGCAATCATGAATGATCGCTATATAGCCCAACCATCCGGCGCCCGAAGAAGTTCCTTGCTCGGTGTTTTGAACGACTTGCGAAGCTGGATCAGAAAACGCGCGACAGAAGCTAAATCCGAATGGGTTTGGGTCAGCGGGGTTTGAAGCGGCTACGCGGTTCCGTCGAAACCGCGTGAGTCAGGCGAAGCGAAGCGTGCGAATCCTCCACTCACAAGGTGTTCAACCAGGGAGTAGAGCCGCGCGAAGGAAGCTGAGGCGATCCCCAACGGCAACGCATAAGAGCGACTTTACCGGACGTGCCGCGAGGCACGAGCCTGCCGCAAGAGTCGCCTTGATTTCATTCGCGATCTTCGGGCTCTTGCTTTTATACGCGACGAGCATACGCGACAAGCTCGCGTTCGCAGACCCCGCAACCTTTATTACGACGATTCCCGCCAACGGCAGCGTCGCCGACACCAAGGGATGCGTCGCGGAAAGAGTCCGAACGGAGGATCCGACCGCCATTTACCGCGCTACCGTAACCGTCCTTGGCGTGGTCTGGCCGGAGCAAGTTCGCGTGGTGGAACTTAGCCTTAAGGCGATACCAGGGGCCCGGGCGGTAAAGTTCGACATGGGAGACGGTATAGCCGTGGTTGACTTCGCGCCGGGCGTTAAGGTCAGCGAGGCGTGTATCCGCCATGTGATCAGCGCCGATTCCTTGAGCGCCGGACAAATAAAATTCAGCGCGCTTTCTTTCGCCGGCGCGCCGTACGTGGCACCCCCCGCAGGGTCCAAGTAACGTTAGTAATCGCGGTTTTATACGCGACGAGACTTATGCCCTCCTCGCGCACGGTTGACTGCGCGTCGTAAACAGAGCTAGGCGACTACGGCCTTTCGCATATACGAGTGCTCGAGACGATTCGCCCAATGATCGAGCTTCAGCGTCCATCCCAGGAAAGACCAAAAGCGCGAGGCTGGCTCGCTCGCATCCCTAAGGCAAGCGCGCTTGCATTTCTCGGGCTCCTTTTCGGCGTCGCGGCCGGAGAGCTTCTGTTGCGGCTTGCGGGCTTCGTCGAGCCGCATCTGATCACCTACGACAGCGTCAGAGGATGGGCCCTGATGCCGGGTGGGCATGGTTGGCAGCGCGAAGAGGGCAACGCATACGTCGAGATAAACCGCCAAGGTTTTCGCGGCCCCGAGCGTTCGCTCAAAAAACCCAAGGGTGTTTTCCGCGTCGCGATCCTGGGAGACTCGTTCACTGAGGCTCAACAGGTTCCCTATGAGCAGACTTTCAGCGCGGTTATCGAACGGGAGCTGGGGCGATGCCCGCTGCTATCGGGCCGCAAGGTCGAAGTTCTGAACCTCGGCGTCGATAGCTACGGCACGGCGCAAGAACTGCTGACCCTGAGCCAACAAGCGCTGGCGTTTTCGCCCGACGTGGTGGTTGTGGCGGTGTTCGCCGGCAACGACATTCGCAACAACTCGCTCGACCTCGAAGGCGACAAATGCCGGCCGTTTTTCGACAACCGCGACGGCACGTTGGTGCCCGTCGGTCCGTTTATGCAATCGCCCACGTTTAAGTTCTCCTGCATGGCGCGCTTCCTGTCGCGCTACTCGCAGGTGCTCAACCTGCTCGGCGAGGCGAAAAGCAGGGTGCGCGAGGCGCTTCGCCGCAATGCCGTCGAACACGCGCACGCCGGCCACCCCGATGCGGGCGGCGGGGCGGCCGCCGCTCGGGCCGCCACCGACGGAGCTTCGGAGCAGCAGCAAGCAACCGGCGCCGCGCCAGCCAAAACCGGGTTATCCACGCCCCCGCCGGAGCGCGGGCACCACGAAGCCGGGTTGAACGACAAGATCTACTTGCCGGTGACCGACCGGACCTGGGAACGCGCATGGAGCGCGACCGAGGGAGATTTAAACGCGATAGCCCGCGGCGCGCGCGCACATGGGGCGCGGGTTTTGGTCGTCACTCTATCGATCGCCATCCAGGTCTACCCTGACCCGCGCGTTCCTGCGGCCTTCGCGCATGACCTAGGCGTGCCGGATCTCTTCGCCCCTGAGCGCCGCTTAGCCGCGGCCGCCGAGCGCGACGGCTATCCGGAGCTTAATCTGGCGCCGTTGATGGCGGAGTACGCACAGACGCATGACGTGTTCCTTCACGGCTTTGCCAACACCACGCTCGGTTGGGGCCATTGGAACGCACTGGGCCATCGGATCGGAGGCGAGCTTATCGCGCATCGGATTTGCGCCGATCTGCGCAAAACGCCACCGCCCCCCGAGGGCCAACCATCCAAACGCTGAGGCTTCTGGCGCGCCGCGCACTTGGCCAGCAGGCGGCGCCTGGACGGTCGGTCTTCGCGAGGCCTTGACCAATCGAACAGACCTGCATCCGCGCGGTTTATAACCTTGAAGCGGGACCAATCCATTTCTCGCTGAGTCGCTCGACCCACGCGATGACCTGGGCTTCATCTTGCGGCGGCGTGGTCACGATCACGATCTCGTTCACGCCCGCGTCGCGGTATCGCTTCAGATCATCCGGCGTGATTCTCTTTGTGTACGGGCTTATCGAGATCTCGATCTCTTTCGGATCGCGCCCATTGTCGCGCAACAACGCGTGGAGTTCATCGATCTTCGCTTTCGCCTCAACCGGGTCAAGATTGAAGCCATGCCATCCGTTCCCGTGCTTCGCGACGCGTTTGAGCGCCGCAGGGCTCTCACCGCCGAAAAACACCGGCAGCCTGTCCCCCTGTAAAGGCTTGGGGAAGCTCCGCACTCCATCAAATTTCACGAATTCCCCGTCAAAGCTCGTGACCTCTTCGGTCCACAGCTTTCGCATCACCTTAAGGTATTCCACCGTGCGTTGCGCGCGGCGGGGAAAGGCAATGCCGAGCGCGGCGAATTCTTCTGCCAGCCATCCGATGCCCACGCCGAAGGTGAAGCGACCGCCGGAGAGCCGGTCGAGCGTAGCTATTTCCTTGGCCACCACCAGCGGATTGTGCTCGGGCAAAAGGCAGATGCCCGTCGCTAGGCGGATTTTGCTGGTGAAAGCCGCCGCGTAAGTAAGCGTGACGAACGGATCGAGAAAATCCGAATCACTGGAAACCGCGAATTGGCCGCTCTGAGAGTACGGGTAGCGCGACGCATGCCGGTCAAACAGCACCACGTGCTCCCCCACCCAGAGCGTAGAAAACCCGGTGCGCTCGGCCGCCTCGGCGGTCTGCCGGATAGTTTGCGGACGCGCCCCAGTGCCGATACCCAATGCGAACAAGCCAATCTTCATCCCTTGCCCTCCCTGAAAATTTTCGCTCGATACGCGCCCCAGCCGCCCCTCACCGCATCGCTCGCGCAAGACCGCTGACGAGTTTACCGCCGCGATTCACTTTAGCGCGCAACTCGCCGGCAGCGCAGCCTTTTCTAGCCGCACCCGAAGCGAATCTACGGACCGGCCGCGCGCTTTCCATTCCACCCCTCAGACCGAGCTTCGAGCGGCTGTTCCGACGCTCGCGCAACGCGGCTAGACTAGCCTTGACAACTGGGGGAAGCCGGCGCCTGAGCTCACGCGGCGCCGCGGGTTATCACTCAAAGGCTCGGAGGCTACGTTCCCGATGGCAGGCAAATTCTATGAAGAGCTAACAGTCGGTGATGTTTTCGAGCATCGGCCCGGCCGCACCGTCACCGAAACCGACAACCTTCTCTTCAGCGCTCTCACGATGAACCCGCAGCCGCTCCATCTGGACGCGGAGTTCTCGAAAAAAGCCGAGTTCGGCCAGAGACTGGTCAACAGCATCTTCACGCTAGGGCTCATCGTAGGCCTCTCGGTGGGAGAAACGACGCTCGGCACCACGGTTGGCAACCTGGGCTTCGAAAAGGTCGAGTTCCCGAAGCCGGTGTTCCTGGGCGATACGATTTACGCTGAGACGGAAGTGGTGGACAAACGCGCGTCGCGATCGCGGCCGGAATGGGGAATCGTGATATTCGAGCATCGCGGCAAGAACCAGCACGGCGACCTAGTCATGCGATGCCGGCGGGCAGCCATGATGCGCCGAAAAGGTCGCTGAGGTTTTTCATCGACGGCGGAGATCAGCGCGCAACGCTTGGCGGCCTATCCCGTGCTTCTTTCGACGTCGGATGAGAGCCACCGCAGCCCATGCGCCCCGACCGAACCGATCGGGCGAAGGGTCGCCGTTCCTTCGTTGCTGCAGCTTCAGTTACGCGACGCCAAGGCGTCGTGCCCATTCCAGCATCTGTTGCGCCAGCTTGGCGTGCGCAGCGTCGACCATAGTTCCCTCGTAAACCGCAACCGCACCGCCGGCACGCGCGCCTTGCTCGACAGCGGCCAGCAGTCCTTTCCAGCGCTCAATTTCCGTCGCGGAAGGCGAAAAGACCTCGTTGACGATCGGAATATGGGACGGATGGATCAGCAACATTCCGGTGTATCCCAGTTGCCTGGTGCGAAGCGCTTCGGCGCGAAGCCCGTCCAGATTGCCGATCTCCCACCATCCGCGCCCGCCCAGCGGGAACGGGACCCCGGCCGCGCGAGCGTCGAGCAGCACCTTGGACAATAGGTAAAGCGCCTCGTGCCCTTCGTCGGTCCAGCCGAAGCCCACCGCCGTTGCAATGTCTCCGCCCTTGCCGGTGATCGCGCCCATATGCGCGACGCGCGCCGACGCTATGGCCACCTCGTAGGCCAGCCGCAGGCCCTGCGCGGTTTCAAGAAGAGGATCAATCAGAACCGTGCCTGGCTCCAAACCGCGGCGCTTTTCGAAAAATCTCAGCAAAATGTCGGCCTCGCGCACCTCGTCGGGCCCGCTGACCTTCGGCATCATCACCGCGTACAGGCCGGGCACCACGATCTCTTCCAGGTCCTCGTCGGCGAGACCCGAATCGAACCCGTTGATACGCACGAAAAGCGCCGGCCCGCTGCCGCCTAGTCGCTCGAGCACCGCGCGCACGGTACGCCGCGCTTCTTTCTTTCCGTCAGTCGGGACGGCATCTTCAAGGTCGAAGATCAGTGCGTCGGCGCCATACTTCGGCGCCTTGAGCATCCGGTCCTCGCGATTCCCGGGCACGAACAGTGCGGACCGTATCGGCCGTGCGCGTGTGTTCACAAAAGCAGCCCTCCCTTGCAGCGCGTAGAGCCCAAAGGCTCAATCGTTAGGTGGCGACTGGCATCCTCAAAGTCAGTCCGTTGCGTTCCATTAGCCAGTTCCGGGTTCGCCCTTCTCCACAGCCAGCCTGCGCCGGTCCCATCGACCCGCATCTCTCACCCGTTCCCGCAACCGCGTTCGCCCGGCCGGCCCCCTACCCACGTTTAATTATGACTGCTCAGGGAAGGCAATCCACGAGGCTCGATTGACAAGCCAAAAAAACGCGCCCTAGCATTAGGGAACGATTCGTCCGTGGCTCGATCGCGCAGCCGCTGGCGCCATGCGCGACCCGCGCGGGACCGTCAAAAACCGCTTTGTTTTGAGGGAGCACGAACCTATGTCCGAACCACCGTTGCGCGGTCTTAGAGTGGTCGACCTGAGCGACGACAAGGGCGCCCTGTGCGGCAAGATATTTGCCGACCTCGGCGCGGATGTGATCAAGCTGGAGCCGCGTGATGGAGCCTCAACCCGGCGGATTCCGCCGTTTCTCGACGATTCTCCCGGGCCTGATTCAAGCCTGTACTTCCTCGCTTACGAGGCGGGCAAGCGCTCGGCGACGATTGATCTGGAGCGGACGGAAGCGCGGAAGCTTTTGCGCGCTTTGGCAGCGAAGTCCGATTTCCTGATCGAGTCATTCTCGCCGGGGTACATGGACGCTCTCGGCCTTGGGTTCGAGCAACTAGCCGCGCTCAATCCGCGTCTGATTTACGTGTCGATCACTCCGTTCGGCGACCTTGGCCCTGGAAGGAATTATCAGAGCGCCGATATCGTGGTCTGGGCCGCGGGCGGAGCGATGTACATGATGGGCGAGCCGGGACGCGCGCCGTTGCAGATGAGCCTGCCTCAGGCCGGGATCCTGGCCGGCACGGAGGCCACGGTCGCGGCGCTGCTGGCTTATCACGCGCGGGCGGCTGATGGCCTCGGACAGCGGGTCGTGGTCAATATGCAAGCTTGCGTGGCCTGGATGCTCATGAACGAGCAGGCGATGCCGGTCTTTCACGGGGCGCATCTGGAGCGTTCCGGCCGCCGTTACCAGTTCGGCTTTATCAACCGCAGGCTGCTGTTTCGCTGTGCCGACGGGTTTGTCTCTGCCTTGGTCATCGGTGGGCCGTTAGGAGCACCTTCGACGCGGGCGCTCATCGAGTGGATGGCGGAAAAGGGCTCGGCCAGCGGCTGGATGGTCAGCGTCGATTGGTCTGCGTGGGTGCCGGGTTACTTCATGGAAGCGACCGATGACGAACTGGCCCGCGTAGCGGAGCTTGAAGATTCCATCGAGCGCTTCTTTATGGGAATGACCAAGCAGGAGATCTATGCCGAGGGGGTTAAACGGCGCATTCTGCTCGCGCCGGTCTACAACGTCGCTGAAATTGCGGCCGATGAGCAACTTGAAGCGCGCCAGTTCTTCGCTAAAGTCGTCAACGGCGTGTTGAATCGAACCCTGGTCTTGCCCGGCCCGTTCGCGCGTTTTTCGCTGACGCCGCTAGATCCCGCTGCCAGACCACCGACGCTTGGAGAGCATAATGCTCAAATATATGGCGAGTTGCTGGGGCTGAACGCCGCGGAGATCGCGCGCCTGCGCGCGCGCAAAGCCATTTAATTTTTCGATGGCAGATAGGACCGGGCGCGGACAAAGAGCGCGCTGCCCAACGGACTCTCGTTGGGCACCACGTAACCGATAGCCGCGCGACACGCCCGGCTGCAAAGGACCATCCGGAGAGTCGATGAGACGTTACGCGCTAGAAGGCCTCAAGGTCTGTGACTTTAGCTGGGTCGGCGTCGGCCCTGTATCAACGAAGTACTTGGCGGACAACGGCGCCGATGTCATCCGGATCGAATCGGCGACCCATCCAGATGTGCTGCGCATGGCGCCGCCGTGGAAAGACGGTGTCCCAGGCGTGAATCGCAGTCAGTTCTTCGCCAGCTACAACACCTCGAAAAGGAGTTTGGCGCTGGATCTGAGCCGGCCGCAGGCAAGGGAGATAGCGCTTAAGCTTGTCGGCTGGGCGGACGTGGTGGTCGAGAGCTTTACTCCTCGCGTGCTTCGCCGGTACGGCCTTGACTACGAGTCTTTGCGTAAATTCAAACCGGATTTGGTGATGCTCTCGACATGCCTTCAGGGGCAGACCGGCCCGCGTGCCGAGTTCCCGGGCTTCGGCCAGCTGATGTCAGGACTGTCCGGCTTCTATTACATCAGCGGTTATTCCGAAGACTCGCCGTGTCCACCATACGGTGCATATACGGATTTCGTCGCCACGCGCTTTGTCGCAATTTCTCTGCTCGCGGCCCTGGCTAATCGCCAGCGCACCGGTCGCGGCCAGTACATCGATGTGTCGCAGTACGAAGCGTCGCTGCATAACCTCGCGCCGGCGATTATTGATTACTTCGCGACCGGCCGTGTTCTAAAAGCCCAGGCCAACCGCTCAGGGCGCTACGCCCCGCATGGAGCCTATCGATGCGCCGACGAATCCGGCCACGAGCGCTGGATAGCCCTCGCGGTCGCCAACGACGCCCAATGGCAAGGCCTGATGAAAGTGCTCGGCGTCTCCGAAGGAGAACCACGCTTCGCCACGATGAGCGGCAGGTTGGAAGCTGCCGACGAGTTGGATCGTTTCATCGGCGCTCTCACGCGCGGATGGCACACCGAGGACCTGGTTGCCGCGCTTCAATCTCATGGCGTACCGGCCTATCAGGTGCAAAGCTGCACGGACCTGCATGCCGATCCGAACCTGGAAGCCTTCGGCTTTTGGTACTGGCTGGACCATAAGGAGATGGGGCCGTCACCGTACGAAGGATTGCAACATCGCCTGAGCCGAACGCCGGGCGAACTCAAAAGCCCGGCCCCGCTCTTAGGAGAGCACACCGATGACGTGCTGCGCGGCGTGTTGGGGCTTAGTCCTGACGAGATCGAGGAGTTGAAGCGAGAGCAGGTCTTGCTTTAACAACGCGGCGCGATTAGCGCCGAACATCCTTCGAGCCAGCCGCACGGCGCGCTTCCGCCGGCGTGAGAATCAGCCTTGGAACTTCCTGGCCCCGTCTGGCCGCGTCCGCCGCTACCGCGCTCACACCGGCCTGAACCCATCGCTGGAAAAGCGGCACGCGCCTAACGTCGGCTCCTTGCGCGAGCATCTCGGCCGCCGCGACGGCCCATTGCGCCGCCTCGCTGCGGTTGGCGCGTATCAGATAGTACGCGCTGTCTTCGAGGTAGCGCCTGGCGGCGGCTCTCCTTTCGTCTCTTAGGAGGTGCTCCAGCGCGCGTTCAAGGATTTGCGCTATCCGATCCTGTTGCTGCACGCCGCTCAGGACGAGCGGGCTTTGCCGCACCCGCTCGATTTCCTCGGCAAAGGACTCAAGCTCGTCCTTGGGAGGGATGAAGGCCGCCATCACCGGTTCGTCCAGAAGCGCTGGCGCTGGTGTTACGTCAAGCGCGCCGGCCAACTCTTGATACACCGGATGTTCGATATGAGGGGGCACAGCTCCGGCAACGAACTCCGCGCGCACCTGCAGGAACTTTCCCACTGCGGCGCGCTCGGTCTCCGCAGTTCGTCGATAGGCCTCGCAAAGGATGAAATCGGCGAGCTTCGCGGCCGCGTCAACCAACCGCATGCCCGACTCCCGTTCAACCTCGGCGCGCTCTTCACGAAGCTGGCGGCGCGAAAGTCTGCTCGACATCATCGCGCGCAGGCCGCGTCTTTCGGAGACGATGCCCCAAAGCCGGCGCACCCCGCCTTCTGGCTGCTCTTTTAACAGCCACACGATGCGCTCGCCGTTGGCATCAAAGGGCGAAAGCATCGCGGAAAGCCCTGAATATTCGTCAGAGCGTACCGCCCGTGCCAGCTGGCCTTCAATTGTCGCAACCGGTTGCGCCGGGCCGGGGCGATCAGGTGACGGCGTCCCCGCGCCAAACGGCGACGTTTCGTGCCGCACACCGTGCTGGCGCAGCTTGAACAAGGCGCGCTTGGCGGCGCGGCGGGTCGCACCGTGAGCCGCCCCAGCGATCTCGTTTAGCAATTTCGCTGCGCTATCTGACGGTATATCGCCCAGGACTGTGGCCACCACCAAGTCCGAGGCTTTGCCGGTTTCGCGGATCTCACGAAGTCGCGCGACCGCCGCTTCGGGCGCAGCGCCGGGGTCGGCTCCTTGCCGCTTGAGCTCGGCCGCAAGAGCAACTGCTTTCTGGTCGGGCTCTATCGGATCCACTTAAATTAAATCTCGCTAGTTGGCATGGTCATAAAGGCTCGCGCATGCGAAAAATCCTAAGCATATTTCGCCCGCTCGGCTGGCGGGCGGCTCGCGAGCGCCAACGAACGCAACCTAAACTACCCGCTCCCGCGCTGATTTTAGCGAATCGGCGAAGCGAATCGCGCTACGAGGACAACGCCGTTCACGGCCTCGCCGCTGTCTGATTGTCAACTTTTTTGCCTCGCGCCGCAATCGCTATTAGACGAAGCACCGGTCATTTTTTAAGAAGTAACCACGCCCGCGGGCGCGGCAAAAAAGGGCAAGGCTAATAGCCGAGGGCGATATTCACCTGATTCAACAGGGGCTCGCCGGCGACGAAGCGGCGTAGATTTTCTGCCAAAAGCTCGCACGCCCGCTCAACGTAGCCGCGGAATGAACCGGCGATATGCGGCGTCAGGATGGCGTGCTCGAATTCCCAAAGCGGACTCTCCGGTTCTAACGGTTCGCGCTCAAAGACGTCGAGGCCGACGCCACCTAAACGCCCTTCGCGCAGCGCCGCGATCATCGCCTCTTGGTCGATCACGTCGCCGCGTCCAACGTTGACCAGATAGGCGCCCGCTTTTATAGCTGTGAATTCGCGTGCGCCGATAAAATGCCGCGTATGGGGAGTTTGCGGCAGCGTCACCACAACGAAATCGCTCCGCGCGAGCATCTCAGCCCGTTCTTCGGGGCCGAAAAATTGCTCGGGTAGCAACCCCTGCGGGTCTCCCGTCCCGGCTAGAGACCAACCCGTGTCGGTATGCTGTTGGGGCACCCGCTTGAGCGCGAGAACCCTCATTCCAAAAGCCTGCGCCAACCGAGCGATCTCGCGACCGAGCGAGCCGTATCCCACGATTCCAATCGTCGCCCCGCGCAGCTCGCGAACGTTGTCCATGAACGGCTGACGCCTAAGCCAGGTGCGGTTTGACTGAGCGCGGGCGGTCAGGTGAAACCGATGAACGTACGTCAGAATTGAGCCGAGCGTGTACTGAGCGATCGCCGCGGAGTGGATGCCGCTGCTCGTGGTAACCAGCAGGGACCGATACTCAGACGGCTCCTTCATAACCTGGTCGGCGCCGGCGGTCAACAGATGAATCCATCGAAGGCGCGGCGATAGCCTGCCGACGTTTTCAGGGACGCGAAACGTCATCAGCACCTCGCATCCGGCGCGCACCATCGCGGTCATCTCCTCCACCGAGCCGCATTGCCGGTCGGCAACCTCGGCGCCGGGCGCGGCGGCGAGCAGGAGCTTCCGTTGAGCGGGCGTGAGCGCCACCGTTGAGACGATTTTCATACCGCACTCCTGACGCCCTGGATGTGCATCCGCTAGCCCTTCGCCCGACCGCAAGCGAGCCTCCTTGCGCGCGCCTTGTCGGGCATCAGGGGCAATGTTTATACTGATAGCGACGCACTTCGCTGGCAAGACGGAGGGTACGAGCTAGGATCGCCGGCAAAGGTGATTTCGATTTGGCACGTAAAGTTTTTGCAAAACAGGACGCTTTTTTATTGGCCTCCAAATGCTCGGGTCAAACCAGGCGCTCGCAATGCACTGGCGTGAATCAGCGATGGCCTTGACCTATCCGCGCCGGACATTTCCCGGCTAAACTTACCGACGATCTTTCGCGACTTCGGGCGATCTTTGAATCGCACCGGTCGGAGTTCGACGTCTGCTGCGGGAAGCGGCACCACGTATAAAATTGCGCAGAAGTATCAGAGAAGCGGTAGAAGAGCTTAAGGCTCGGCTGGAACGGGCCGAAACGCGGCGTTTTTCGATAAGCGGCCTCAAGGGAGCGGCTTTCGCCCTGCTGGCACGTGAGGCGGTGCTCGCGCTCGAGCGGCCGATTCTCGCCGTCACCCCGAGCGTGCGCGAGGCCGAGACCCTGGCCGGCGAAATCGCTCTATTCATGGGCGAGAGTCCGGAAACCGAGGCCCTGCAGCGCACGATACATCTTCTGCCCGGTTGGGAGACCGCCCCGCTCGCACAGGTTTCCCCTTCGGTGGATACCCAGGCCACGCAGTTCGCCGTGCTTCTCGCGCTGTTGCGCGGACGTCGTCCGCTGGTAGTCACTTCCGTCGAAGCGGTGATGACCAAGACGCTGCCGCGGTCGAATTTCACGGCCTCGCTGATGCGGATTTCATCGGGCGACCGGATTGACCTGGAAGTGCTGCTAGAGGCTCTGGCGGAGGCCGGATATCAACGCGCGCCGCAGGTTGAGGAGCTTGGCGACCTCAGCGTGCGCGGCGGTATCGTCGACGTCTTCTCGCCGGCGCATACGCGGCCCTTCCGACTCGAACTCGACGGCGAAACGGTGGCCTCGCTGCGCAGCTTCGACCTCGCCACCCAACGCTCGCAGGCGCGGATCGAGGAAGTTCTCGTAACGCCGGCGCGCTACGTTCCCGCCAAAGCTCTTAAGCAGCGCAAACTTCATGACCGCGTCGGGATGCGCGCGGCCGAGATCGGCATGCTCAGGAAAGAGCTTGCGGAAATCAACGAAGCCCTGGAGAACGGCCTGCTGTTCCCCGGCGCGGAGCTTCTGCTGCCGTACGTTTACCCGGCCGGACTGGATTCGCTTTTCGCTTACCTGCCCGAGGATACCTTGGTCTGGATGCATGAGGCGGGGCGCGTGATGGCCGAGGCGCAAAAATTTGCCGAGCGCGTCGCGCAGGAGGCGCAGCGCTGCCAAGGTGTGCCGGCCTTTTATCCCAAACCGGAGTTGTTGTACCTCTCCCCCGCCGAGTTAGAGCAGGCGCTGGACCGCCTACCGACGGTCCAGGTTAACTCGTTGATCACGGTCGCGGCGCCGCGCGAGGGCTACGCCACGCCGGTCGAGGTTGCATGCAAACCCAGCCTCAAGCTCACCGATGCAACCGAGGAGAGCCGCAAAGTACCGTCGTTCGCGCCGCTGGTCGCCGAACTGCAGCAGATTCAGCGAGCGCAGGGTCGCGCGGTAATGGTGGTCGAAGGGCAAAACCAAGCCGCGCGGCTGCGCCGCCATCTTGAGGCTTACGATATAAATGTCAACACCAATCTTCTACGCTTCAGCGACCTTTTCGACCTTGCCGACTGCCGCCCGGTAATTTTGTGCGGCGAGATCGGCGCCGGCTGCGCCCTAGAGCTGGACGGCATCTATATTTATAGTGAGGAGGATCTTTTCGGCGAACCGCGAGTTCGTCGGCGCGCTCGCCCTTCCACAAAGGGGCTTCTCACCAGCCTGACCGAGCTGACGCCCGGCACTCACGTGGTTCATCTGGATCACGGGATCGGGATCTACCGCGGTTTGACCCATCTGAAGGTCAGCGACGCCGAGGGCGATTTCTTGAACATTGCGTACGCCGACGACAACACGCTCTACGTGCCCGTTGAGCGAATCAACCTGGTGCAGCGTTATGTCGGGGGCGACGGCAATCAGCCCAAGCTCGACCGCCTCGGCAGCGGCTCATGGGAAAAGGTCAAGCGCCGAACCAAGCAGGCGCTGCTCGCGATGGCGGCCGAGCTGTTGGAGGTGCACGCTGCGCGCGAGGTCGAGGAGGGCTATACCTTCGCGCCACCGTCGGGCAACGAGTACGAAGCCTTCGTGAACCGGTTCGAGTTCGAGGAAACGCCCGATCAGCAGGCGGCGATCGACGACGTGATTGCCGATTTGACCAGAGCCAAGCCGATGGACCGCCTGATTTGCGGCGACGCGGGCTTTGGCAAGACCGAGGTTGCGCTGCGGGCGGCCTTTATTGCCGCGATGGAGGGCTTGCAGGTCGCGATGCTTGCGCCGACCACGGTGCTTGCTCAGCAGCATTTCAACAACTTCGTCAAGCGGTTCAAAGGCTTCCCAGTGCAAATCGGGATGTTGTCGCGATTCGTCAGTCCCAAGGAAACCAAGGCCGTGCTCGAAGACCTCAAGAGCGGGCGACTCGATATCGTGGTGGGAACTCATCGCCTGCTGCAAAGCGACGTTCAGTTCAAGCGACTGGGTCTGCTGATCATCGATGAAGAACAGCGTTTCGGCGTGCGGCACAAAGAGCGAATCAAGAAGATGCGCAAGCTGGTCGACGTGCTGACCCTGGCCGCCACGCCAATTCCGCGCACGCTGCAAATGGCGATGATCGGGATCCGCGACCTTTCGGTGATACAGACGCCGCCGATCGACCGCCAGGCCGTGCGCACGTTCGTCGCTCACTTCGACGACGGCCTGATTCGCGAAGCGGTGCTGCGAGAATTGAACCGCGGCGGGCAGGTGTTCTTCGTTCACAACCGCGTGGAGAACATACACTTTATCGCGCGCCATCTGCGCTCCTTGCTGCCCGAAGCGAAGATCGCTGTGGCCCACGGACAGATGGCCGAGGATGAACTCGAGCAGATAATGAGCGACTTCGTGGCCAATAAGGTCAATCTGCTCGTGTGCTCCGCGATAATTGAATCCGGCCTCGATATTCCGAACGCAAATACGATCATCATTAACCGCGCTGATCATTTCGGCCTGTCCCAACTTTACCAATTGCGCGGGCGCGTCGGCCGGTCGCGCAACAAGGCTTATGCTTATCTCTTGATCCCCGGCGAGCATCTGATCACGCGCGAAGCCAAACGCAGAATCGAGCTTTTTTGCGATCTGGACGAACTCGGCAGCGGCTTCAAGGTTGCCCTGCACGACCTCGAATTGCGCGGAGCCGGCAATTTGCTCGGCAGCGAGCAGTCTGGAAATGTCGCGGCGGTTGGGTTCGAATTGTACATGGAGATGCTCGAGCAGGCGGTCAACGAATTGCGCGGGAGGCCGTCGCGCGCCGAAGTCGAGCCGGAGCTTCAACTTGGCGTGCCCGCTTATATCCCGCAGGCCTTTGTCGCGAATGAAAGCGAACGCCTAGTGATCTACCGGCGCCTGGCCCGCGCCGAGTCCGCTGAGGAACTGGACGAGTTGCGCGCGGAAATGCGCGACCGTTTCGGTCCGCTGCCGACGCTGGTCGAAAATCTGGTGCGCGTAATGAATCTGCGCCGGCGCATGCGGGTGCTGATGATCGTGAGCGCCCACACGCGACGGGGTACAATCGAATTCAGGTTTCATCAGCTGGCGCCCGTCGATGGCGAGCGCTTGGCGGCCTTCGTGAACAGCAACCGGCGCCGCCTGCGGCTGACACCGGATTTGAAGCTAAGCGCGCAGGTCGAAAATCGGAGCTATGAAGGGCTCTTCGACGAGCTGGAAACGCTGCTCGACGCGGTTGAGCGCTGCACTACCGCCTCGACTGTCGAGAAGCCGGCCAACGGAGACCGCGGCTATTTACACTAGCGCGCGCATACTCGCAGGAGGACACGCAGTGAAAGCATGCCTGTCGGGCGCCTGCCACGAAGCGTGGCGACGGCTCGCCGCCATCGCGGAAAGCGCTGGTAAAACCAGTCCGCGCCTGCCACATTCGACACGCGGCGCCTGTGCTCAAATCAGGCGCGACGCTGCGCGAAGTTTCCTGTTCGCAGTCATCGCGAGTGCGTTGCCGCTTTGGTGCGGCCCGCTGCCAGCGCGGGCCCAGGAGGTAGTGGACCGCGTGGTCGCCAGCGTGGACGGTGAACCGATTACCACGCAGGACGTCCGAGAATACGCGCGCAGACGCGGGGTCAATCTGCCGCCCAATGTCGACGAAAAGTCGGCGGCCTTTCAGCAAGCGCTGCACGGGACGATCGATGAGCGATTGTTCGAGGAAGAGCTTAAAAGCGTAAGCGGCGAAGTCGATGACGCCATGGTCGATCGCTACATAAAAAACGTCAACATGCAGAATCACGTCAGCGACAAAGAGCTGCAGGACGCGCTGCGCGCCAACAAGGTCAGCTACGAAGAATTTCGCAGACGAGCGCGGGAGCAGGTCGAGCGGATGGTGTTAATCCAGCGTGAGGTGCGCCAAAAGATAACCATTCCTCAAGACCAGATTGAGGCGTACTACAAAAGCCACCAGCCGGAATTCATGGTCAAAGAGGAACGCTATCGAATCGCGCAGATCCTAATCGCTACCGATGACCGCAGCTCGCAGGACCAGATCTCCCGCGCCCGCAGCCGGGCGCTCCTGATACGCAAACGCCTGTTGGAGGGACAGAACTTCGCCGATCTCGCACAGAAGTTTTCGGACGATCCCTCCAAAAACAGCGGCGGCGATCTCGGTTGGTTTAAACCTAACGAGCTGCTCGACGAGGTAAGACAGGCGGTCATTAACCTCAAGGTCGGCGAAGTTTCTCAAGTCGTGCAAACCTCGCACGGTTTTCACATTCTCAAGCTTGAGGACCATGAAAAACCCGGCCTGCGCTCGCTTATCGAGGTCAAGGACGAGATAGAGAACAAGTTGATCATGGACCGACTCGAGTCCGAATTCAGACGCTGGCTGCGCGACGACTTGGCTAAGAAGCATGTGGTGGAATCGAACCTCTGAAGGTGGCGCAAGGTGAACAAGACTCGGTCTGTTGCGCTCGGAAGCGGCGGCGCTCCTCTCGTCATCAGCATGGGCGATCCGGCCGGCATCGGGCCCGAGATAATTCTTAAGGCGTGCGCGGTCCTGGCACGCCGGGAAGCTTGCCCAAACCTCTTGGTGGTCGGCGACTTCGGCACGATACGCGCGGCGGCGGCAAAATTGAGCGGCGTTCCCGAGCCATTTCGCTGGCGCAAGGGCGAGCCGTTTTGCGCGCCGCGCCGAGGCCTGGCTGTCTTGGAAGCAAGCGAGCTTCCCGAGGCTGCAAGGCGGCCCGGAGAACCGACGGTCGAGGGCGGACAGGCTGCTTACGACTATATCCTGACGGCGGCGAGGATGGTCCTTGAGCACGAGGCAAGCGGATTGATAACGGCTCCCATCAGCAAGCACTGGCTCAACCTCGCCGGACATCACTTCGCGGGCCACTCGGAACTCTTGGCCGAGCTTGGCGGCGTGAAAACATGGCGCATGATGTTCGTCGGTGAACAGCTCAAGGTCGCCCTCGTGACAGTTCACATCGGGCTTGCCAAGGTTCCGGCGGCTCTAACGTGTGACGGCGTCTTCCATACCATCGCGCTTCTGTCCGAACATCTGCGCCTGCATTTGGGAATCACGACGCCGCGGGTGGTCGTGCTCGGTTTGAATCCGCATGCCGGCGAGGACGGGCTTTTCGGCGACGAAGAGATTCGCGTTATCGCGCCGGCCGTCGAGCGCGCAAGACGCGCCGGATTCAACGTTCGAGGTCCCGTTCCCCCGGACAGCGCGTTCGCCCGGCCGACCGGAACATTTGAATTCGACGGTGCGGTCGCGATGTACCACGATCAGGGATTGCTGCCCATAAAGACGTTGGAATTTGATCGCGCCATCAACGTCACCTTGGGCTTACCCTTTGTGCGCACCTCACCCGACCACGGAACCGCTTTCGACATCGCCGGTCGCAACCAGGCCAATCCGACGAGCATCATTGCCGCCATTGATTACGCCTGGCGCGCCAGCGCCGCCACAAGCACGCCCGAAGGGCGGCGCACCCCTACCGGCTAGGACGCGCAACATGCCCGACCGTATAGTGCTGCGAGGCGCGCGCCAGCACAACCTGAAAAATATCGACCTGGAGATCCCGCGCGATCAATTGGTGGTGATAACCGGGCTATCAGGCTCGGGTAAGTCCTCGCTCGCCTTCGACACCATCTACGCCGAGGGCCAGCGCCGTTACGTCGAGTCGCTTTCGGCTTACGCGCGCCAATTCCTCGAGCAGATGGAGAAGCCCGACGTCGACTCTATCGAGGGCTTATCGCCGGCAATCTCGATCGAGCAAAAGAGCACGTCAAACAATCCCCGCTCGACGGTCGGCACGATCACGGAAATTTACGACTATCTGCGATTGCTGTTCGCGCGCGTCGGGCGCCCTTTCTGCTACAACTGCGGACGCGAGATCACCACTCAGACGGTGCAGCAGATCGTCGACCGCATGATGACCTGGCCGGAAGGGACGCGAGTGCAAATACTCGCTCCGATTATACGCGGACGCAAGGGCGAATATCGCAAAGAGCTGAACGAACTGCGCCGCGCGGGCTTCGTGCGCGCCCAAATCGACGGCGCGTTGCGCGACCTTAACGAGGAAATTGCGCTCAACAAAAACCGCAATCACACAATCGAGGTTGTGGTTGACAGGTTGGCGATCCGCGCGGGAATCGAAAAACGTCTGGCGGACTCCCTGGAACTCGCGTTCAAACACGGCGGCGATCTCCTCAAGGTCGAACGGCTCAGCGAGACCGGAAACGAGGAAGTCTATTTCAGTCAGCGCTTTGCGTGCGTGGCTTGCGGGACGTCGTATCCGGAAATCACGCCTAGGATGTTTTCCTTCAACAGCCCGCATGGCGCATGCCCGAATTGTTCCGGAATCGGCTCGGTTACCTACTTCGACCCCGATTTGATCGTCGCTAACGAGGAGCTAAGCCTTTCGCAGGGCGCGATCGCGCCGTGGACCGGGCATGGCGTGCGCATGGTGCTGGAGGCGCTCGCGGCCCATTACGGCTTTAGCCTCGATCAAAGTTGGAAGAGCCTGTCGCCCAGGGTCCGCAAGGCGATCATGTACGGATCGGGGGATGAAGAGGTCGAGTTCTATCACGGACGCGGCGGGCGGGGTTCTTACCGGCGGCCGTTCGAGGGCGTTCTGGCGTGGCTGGAGCGGCGCTATCGCGAAAGCGAATGGGGCGGCCTGCGAATTTCGCTCGAAAACTACATGAGCAAGCGCCCCTGTCCGACGTGTAATGGCAGCCGGCTTAAGAAGGAAAGTCTATACGTTCGCTTTAACGGACGCTCCATCCAGGAAGTCGCGGCGATGACCGTGGGCGAGGCGTTGGAGTTTTTCTCGGCGCCGCAGCTCACCGCGCAGGAAGCCGAGATTGCCCGGTTGGTGCTCAAGGAGATTCGCGAGCGGCTACGGTTCATGATCGACGTCGGTCTCGACTATCTAACGTTGGATCGCGCCGCCGAAACGCTCGCCGGCGGAGAAGGGCAACGTATCAGACTCGCCACCCAGATCGGCTCGAGCTTGGTCGGCGTGCTCTACGTGCTCGACGAGCCCTCGATAGGGCTTCATCCGCGCGACAACACTCGTTTGCTGAACACGCTAAAGCGGCTTCGCGACCAGGGCAATACCGTGCTGGTCGTGGAACATGATCGCGAGATGATGCTTCAGGCGGACCATTTGATCGACATGGGGCCCGGCGCCGGCGCCGACGGCGGATACGTTGTGGCACAGGGCGCGCCTGAAGAGCTGATGCGCAACTCGGTCTCGCTAACGGGCCAGTACCTGGCCGGGGCCCTGGAAATTCCGGTGCCCAGCCGCCGTCGCGCGGTGGGGACGCGGTGGCTCACGATCAAGGGCGCGCGGCAGAACAATCTGCGCGATTTGACGGTCAATTTCCCGCTCGGCGTGATGACCTGCGTCACCGGCGTCTCGGGCTCCGGCAAATCGACCCTCGTCCTCGACACGCTCTACAATGCGCTGGCGCAAAAGCTTAACGGCAGCCATGAACGCCCGGGCGCCTTCGACTCTATCGCGGGGCTCGAACACCTGGACAAAGTGATCAACGTTGATCAAGCGCCTATCGGACGCACGCCGCGGTCCAATCCGGCGACGTACACCGGAATGTTCACACCGATGCGAGAGCTTTTCGCGCGCTTGCCCGAGGCGCGGATGCGCGGCTACGGGCCGGGCCGTTTTTCGTTCAACGTAAAGGGCGGACGCTGTGAGGCCTGCGAGGGGGGCGGCGTGATCACGATTGAGATGCACTTTCTGCCTGACGTATACGTCACGTGCGAGGTCTGCGGCGGCCGACGCTACAACCGCGACACGCTCGCGATTCATTACAAGGGCAAGAACATCGCCGACGTTCTCGACCTGAGCGTGGGCGAGGCGATTCAACTGCTCGGCACCGTCCCGATGATCAGGCATCGTCTGGAAACGCTGCGCGAGGTCGGACTGGACTATATTCGCCTCGGCCAGCCCGCAACTACCCTGTCGGGCGGCGAGGCGCAGCGTATCAAGCTCGCCAAAGAACTCTCACGACGTGCCACCGGACGGACGCTCTATATCCTGGACGAGCCCACCACCGGTTTGCA
Organism: Deltaproteobacteria bacterium; assembly: GCA_021801125.1. Taxonomy (GTDB): domain Bacteria; phylum Desulfobacterota; class Binatia; order Binatales; family Binataceae; genus JAJYYI01. The sequence continues at coordinate 160,289 of JAJYYI010000017.1, forward strand.
TTTCGAGGACATCAAGAAGCTCCTCAACGTCCTGGGGCGCCTGACCGACGCGGGCAACACCGTAATAATCATCGAGCATAACCTCGACGTCGTTAAAACCGCCGACTACGTGATCGATCTCGGGCCAGAGGGAGGCAGCGCCGGCGGCCACGTGGTTGCAACAGGCACGCCGGAACAGATCGCGATATCGCCGCAGTCGCACACCGGCCGTTACCTGCAACAGGTTCTGAACGAACGCGCCGCGGCCTGAGGCCCGCCGTCAACGGCGGTCTGCGCCAAGCGCCGCGCCGCCGGTTCAGCGCGCGCCGAACAACGCGCGCTGAACCGGCGCCGGATAGGTCAATCGGCCGTCGCGAACCACAGCAAACGGCGTCAAAACGTGCTCGACCAACAGCCCGTCGGGCATGATATGCCTGACCGTATGCCCCAGCACCAGAAGCTGATCCGCGATCAGCCGGCGATGGCATTGCCACCACAAGCCCTCCGCGCATATCACGGCCGGACGTTTATCGCCTACTGACGCGATGAATCCGGTCAACGCGGACTGGAACTCCGGGCTGCTCATGTGCGCCGCGTAGGCGCGGAATCCCGGCTGCTCCCAGCCGGCATAGGTCGGGGCGTCGGTGCGCAGATGCCGTCGTCCGCCCAGCGCCGGAAGCCACAAGTAGCCGATTCCGGCGGCGTTCAGATGGGCTTGAAGTTGGTCCTGGTTGAACTGTGGCCAGCGCCTTGATTGAGGAAAGCGTCGCACGTCGGCAACGAGGTTCACACCCGCGGCCGAAAGCAATTCGATCAGGCGATCGGCGCTATGGTTGGAATGGCCGACCGTGAACAGAGCCGGGAGCTCAGTGGGATGCGTGCGCCGTACCGCCGTCGTCTTTGCCGCCTCCGGCGGTTTCAGCCGGCAGGTCAAGCGCCGCCTCTTTCTGATTAGCCACTGCGACCAAGATGTAGCTGTCCGGATGGAGATAGCGCTTCGCCACGCGCTGAACTTCGGCAACTGTCACAGCGTCGATCAGCTTCGGGTATCTCTCGGCATAATCAAGCCCTAACCCGTACAGTTCCACCTGGATCAAGAAGCTCGCGATCGAGCCCTGGCGATCGATTTTCAGCGGAAAGCTGCCGATGAGGAACTTTTTCGCCGAATTAAGATCCGCCTGTGATACCGCCTGCGCCTGGATCTCGCGTAGCTGTCCGAGCACCAACTTGATCGCCTGGTTGGCGGTCGCGTTTTTGGTTTGCAGCACCACGTCAAAAGCGCCCTCGAATTTCCCGGCGTCCACACTGCTACTCACCGAGTAGGCGAGGCCCTGCTTCGCCCGCACGACTTTTACCAGCCGCGAGGCAAAGCCGCCGCCCCCAAGAATGTAATTCATCACCTGGAGCGGGTAATAGTCCGGATTCGAGCGGGCAATCCCGCCGAAACCCAGCTGGATGTTAGCCTGTGTGACATTGCGATCAATCGCCGTGACGTGGGCTCCAGGGGCAACCTTGGGAGGTTCCGGTGCCGCCTGCGGCTCAACCTTGCCCTTGATCTTCGCAAGCGCGCGGTTGAGTTCGCCGGCAACCTCGTCCGCCTTGACATCGCCGACGACCGCGATCACCGCGCTTCCGGCCCGGTAGTACTTCTGGTAGAAGTCGCGAACGTCCTCGGGAGTGAGCTTTTCAACTGAGTCGATATCGCCGCGCGCCAGATGACCGTACGGCCCGTTGCCGAACAGCAGCTTAGCGAACGTGCGCCGGGCAACATATCCGGGCTGCTCCTCAGCCGCTCGCAACGCCGCAATATGCTCGGCCTTCTTGCGCAAAATGTCCTCGTCGTGGAGCGCGGGTTCGGTCAGGACCGACGCCAGGAGACCCAGCGTGTCGTGGAAGTATCGGGTCAGCGAAACACAGTCGGCGCTGGCATAATCACGCCCGGCCATGACGCTGAGCGAACTGCCCATAAAGTCTATTTTCTGATTCAACTGACTCGCGCTGAGTTGGCGGGTGCCTTCGGCAAGACTCGCCGCAGTCAGGCTCGCAAGGCCGGCTTTCCCGGAAGGATCGCGTCGTGATCCGGCATCAAAAGCGATTGAAACCGTGACCATCGGCAACTGATGCTGCTCGGAAACCAGCAGCACGGCTCCGTTGTCCAATACCGACCGCTTGACCTCCAAGGCCCAGCATCGCCGCGCTCCGAGCCCCAGCAAGCCCGTGGTTACCAGGAAGAGCGCCAGCCACCGCTTCGTCCCGCTCATCGTTGTCCCGCGCCGTGCCACCACCGTTAACGAACGATCGCGCCGCCTCCCCCAGCCGCTGGGTGCGGGAGCATCCCAGTAGGAATCAGTATCGCTAGCGTACGCTGAGGCTGACTCATGTATTCGGCAGCGACACGACTCACGTCAGCACTGGTCACGCTGTCGATGCCCGGCAGATACTGGTCAACCATGCGGTAATCGCCCAGCATCTCATACTGCCCGAGCAGCATCGCTTCGCGAAAAATCGAATCCTGCCCATAAACGAAACTCGCCTGCACGAGGTTTTTCGCCTTCTGCAGCTCCTGAGGATCGGGTGGACTGGCGCGCAGCGCCGCGATCTCGCCGTTGATCTCGCCAAGCGCGTCTTGCACCTTAACCTGCGGACGCAGCTGCGCCGTGATCCAAAGCAGGTTGGGATCGAACGAAAGACGATCGTAATCGGCGTCGACGCTAACTACCATGCGCCGGTCGACGACCAGTTTCTTGTACAAGCGCGAGCTTTTCCCGTCGGACAGTATCTCCGCGGCGACCTCCAAGGCAAAACTGTCCGTGTTGCGATAATTCGGCGTGTGAAAACCTACGGCCACCGCCGGCAGCTCAGCCGGCCGCCTGAGTTCCACTTGTCGCTCGCCTTTCTGAGGCGGTTCGACCTGCGTCACCGGAGGCGCTTTCGGTCCGTTCTTGATCGTCGCAAAACTCTCGCTGATTTTGCGCTCCACTTCGGCGGCGTTGAAATCGCCAACCGCCACGATGATCGCATTTTGGGGTGAGTAATAGACCTGGTGATATCGCAGCGCGTCGTCCAGAGTCAGCCCCTTAAGGTCGTTCATCCAGCCTATCACCGGCCAGTGATAGGGATGCTCCACAAATGCCTGCGCCTGCGCGATTTCGAAAAGCGCGTCCTGCGGATTGTCTTCGGTGCGCAGGCGGCGCTCTTCTATCACAACCGCTTTCTCCGAGTCGAAGCCCTGGGGCGCAAAGTTGGCCATCCGATCAGCCTCAAGCCGGATCGGCACGTCGAAATGGTCCTTGTTAATCACTTCGAAATAGGCGGTGTAATCCTCGGTGGTGAAGGCATTGTCCATACCGCCGTTTTCCTGGATGATCCGCGAAAATTCCTCGGGGCCCACCGTTTTGGTGCCGCGAAACATCAAATGTTCGACGAGATGCGAGATCCCGGTTTTACCGAACTGTTCGTTGCGCGACCCAACTTTGTAAAACACGACGAAGGCGGCAACCGGCGCCTTGTGATTTTCCAGCACCAGCACCCTAAGGCCATTGGGCAGGGTCGAAACGCGGACCGCGTCACTCAGCGTCGCCCCGGCGCGACCGGCCGGCAATACGGCCACCCACAAGGCCAGCCAGGCAACAACCGTGAAAACGAATGCCCGATTTGAAAGACGTGAATTCATCACCTGTACACAGTTAAGTCTGGAGGATGGCATGCAGTCAAGCCGACCGTTGGGTTTGGACTACCCCACGTCCGCTTGGCAAA